>NZ_CP007440.1:6349192-6656641 GCF_001579845.1 Rhodoplanes sp. Z2-YC6860 | reverse complement strand
ATTTCCCGCTCCCAGGAAAGCCCTTCGACCTCCTTCAATTCGCCGAGCTTCCTGGCTTCATCCATCCATTCGCGGAGATCGGTGTACGGGAGCTTGGGCGCCGCTTCAGCGGCTGGCTTCGCCGGCTCTGACACGGACGCTTTCCCGGCGGACATCGCATCCTCGACCTTGATCCTGGCAGCCATTCGATTTCTCCCTGATTGTCTGTGCGGCCCCGCCGGGGGGCGATCTGATATGTTGATATATCAACTAGGCGCAGCAGGCAATCGCCTCGATGCTCCCGCCAGGGGGCGAGGACCGTTATTCGAGGCTTACGAGATATTGGTACCGGGACGGAGGATAGAGCGCGATGATGTGCTCCACGGCCGTGCCTTCCAGATCGAACACCGTGCGCACGATCATCAGAAGCGGCTCGCCCCGCTTGACCAGGAGGCGCTCCGAGGTGTCGCGGTCGGCAAGGGTGGCCGTAATCTGCTCCTGGGCTCTGCCGACTCGAACGCCGCCGCTCTCCAACAGCGAAATCAAGGGCTTCGATTGCAGGTCGCTCTTCGTCCATCTCCGGCCGATCTCGGCGGGGACAAAGGTCGTCAGATGCGAGAACGGCCCGTTCGGTCCGTTCCAAACCCTGATGGCGCGCTGAACTTCGGCCTTCCGGTCGATTCCCAGAATATCCGCAATCTCGGCAGACGGATGGACATATCCGAAATCGATCAGCTTCACGGAATGCCGTGCGTTAGCGTGCAGACTCTGCACTAGGCTGGAGATGCCGCCTCTCACCATCGTTCGGCCGGGGGCGCTGTTGACGCGTGTGCCGCGGCCTTGCTCGCGAACCGCCAAACCCGCGGTGGCCATTTCGTCGAGCGACCGTTTGGCCGTGATCCTCGAAACTCCGAACCGTTGGGAAATTTCCTGTTCGCTGGGCAGGTAGCCCTGGTCCGCGAAGTCGCCGGCCAAAACGGCGTTCCGCAACTGCTCGAAGATTTGATGGTACAGCGGAGTGGGTGAGGTCGCGTCCACCGACATGTCGGTCAGTCGCGATTGCGCCGCCGCAGCAGACGTTTTTCCGGGTGCCTGCCTTTTCTTCATCGTCGCTTCGTTCCCTGCAAACGGCATTCTGATGAAGCCTCCGGCCGGGAAACACAAGCCGCAACTTGTTATATCGACCTGTTGACTTGGCATGGGCGGCAAAAATAGAATTTCGTGCCGGCTTGAGTCTGTGTCCTGGAAACGTTTCATTGACAGCGTTTGGCATCGCTTCGAGGTTTTGCCCGAATCCGGCAGGGGAAATCTCCGATCGCAAGACGCTGCCCAAGACGCTGCCCAGGAGAGGAAATCCTGATGAGGTGCACGCGATGGGGTTGAAGCTGCACGTTGCTGTCGTCTGCTTGTCGCTCTTCTTGGCTGGCGAATCGAGTGCGGGCGACTGGCCGAACCGAGCCGTCAAGGTTGTCGCCCCGGTGGGACCGGGCGGATACACCGACGTCATGGCGCGCGTCACGACCGACCGGCTGGCGCGTATGTTCGGCAAGCCTTTCGTCGTGGAGAACCGCGCCGGCGCGGGTGGTCTCATCGGCACCGAGTACGTCACCCGATCGGCTCCCGACGGATACACGTTATGGTTTGGAGGCGGCGCTCAGTTCACGAGCGCGCCTCTGATCAAGAAGCTGCCTTATGACCCTGTCACGGGCCTGGCTCCGATCAGCATGTTCGTCATGAACGGTCTGGGACTGGTCGTGCCGCCCACCTTGCCGGTAAAGAACCTGTCCGAGTTCGTCGCCTATGCGAAGGCGCGGCCCGGCAAGATCAACTATGGCATCTCAGGAACGGGCCAAAGCACGCATCTGGCCGCGGCCTTATGGGCGTCGAGGGAGAAGCTGGATCTCGTGATGGTGCCGTATCCGACGGTCCCGGCGTCGATGTTGGGCGTGATGACTGGCGAAGTGCAGATGTACTTCGGAAACATGGTCGATCTGGTCGAGCAGGTGCGATCGAAGAAGGTCAGATTGCTCGCCGTATCCTCCAGCAAGCGGCTCGCCTTGTTTCCCGATACCCCGACCTTCGTTGAAGAGCAGAGGGACTTCACCTTCACAAGCTGGGTGGGGTATTTCACTCCGACCGGAACGCCCGCGGGCATCATCGACAAATTGTCGAAAGCCGTGTCGGATGTGTGCCGTGAGCAGGAGGTCATCGACTTGATCACAGGAATGGGTGCGGAATGTATCGGTAGCAGCCCTGGCGAACTCGCGGCCGCAATCCAAGCGGACCTGCCATTGGCCAAAGCAGCGGTGGATGCCGCAGGCCTATCCGGCAAATAAGACGCACACCCTGGTCTGAAGTCAGAGGCTCACTGCTTGTCGTCCTTGAATGATCGAAGAATCCATTCCGCGTCTTGAAGATGCTCCTCTGCTTGTCGGAGCGGGGCGTTTCGTCGATGACATCGCGCTTCCAGGCAGTCTGCACGCCTGTTTCCTGCGCAGCGCTCACGGCCATGCGCTCGTCCGCCGGATCGACACAGCCGTCGCCCGCTCGATGGACGGCGTCGTCGCGGTCTACAGTTTTGCCGACATCAAACCGTTCCTCACCGAGGAGCGCCTCGTTGTGGCGCTGCCAAGCAAGGCATTCCGTCAGCAGGTGGACCGGCCGGTGCTGGCCATCGACGAGGTCGTCTATGTCGGCGAGCCGGTGGCCGTGGTCATCGCCGGCAGCCGTCATCAGGCAGAAGACGCGCTGACCTGCATCGAGGTGGAATACGAACCCCTCGAGGCCGTCGTCGACTGCGTCGCCGCCGTTGTGCCGGGAACGGCCACCGTCCATCGGGGCGCGCCGCACAACATCGTGGCCGAGCTGGATCTGACGTTTGGAAATGCCGGCGAGGCTTTCGGTGGCGCGGCGCATGTCTATTCCGAGAGGCTCTTGCCGTCGCGCGGTGGCAGCCATTCGATCGAGGGGCGCGGGGTCGTCGCTTCGTACGATGCCAACCAGGACCTGCTGACGGTCTGGAGTTCGACCCAGACGCCGCACGCCGCCATGCGCATGCTCGCGCATATGCTCGGACGCGAGGAAAAGAGCGTGCGAGTCGTCGCGCCGGACGTCGGTGGAGGCTTCGGCCCCAAGCTGGTGTTTTACAGCGAGGAGCTTGTCGTTGCGCTGGCGGCGCTTCTGCTCCGGCGCCCCGTGAAGTGGATCGAGGACCGCCGCGAGCACTTCATTTCGACGACGCAGGAGCGGGATCAGGTCTGGGATCTTCAGATCGCGGTCGACGATGAAGCGAGAATTCTCGGCATCCGCGGCTCGATGATCCACGATCACGGGGCCTATACGGCGCGGGGCGTCAACGTCGCGTTCGAAGCGATGCAGGCCATGACGATGCCTTACAACGTGCCGGCGTGTTCCCTGCAGGTGAAGCTCGCGCTGACCAACAAGGTGCCGGTGACTCCGGTTCGAGGAGCGGGGCAGCCGCTCGGCGTGTTTGCGATGGAGCGGCTGCTGGATCGGGTCGCGATGGAGTTGAAGTTCGATCGGGCTGACGTCCGCCGGCGCAACCTGGTCCGGCGCGAGCAGATGCCATGCCCCAAGCCTTTCAAGACGCGGTCCGGCGTGCCCGTCGTGATCGACTCCGGCGACCTTCATGCCTGTCAGGACGAGGCGCTGAGCGTCGCCGGATGGACGAATTTTCCGAGCCGCAAGCGGGAAGCGAGAGCGAAGGGGCGCCATCTCGGCATCGGGCTCGCGAACTTCGTCGAACTGACCGGGCGGGGCCCATTTGAACCCGCGACGGTGAAAATTACGTCGTCCGGCAAGATCCACGTCCTGTCCAGCGCCGCGGCCATGGGGCAAAGCACCAAGACCATGCTGGCGCAGATCGCGGCAGCGCAGCTTGGCAACGACATGTCCAATGTCATCGTCACGACCGGTGACTCGGCGACATCGACGATCGGCTTCGGCGGGTTCGGCAGCCGGCAGACGGTCACGGCGGGATCCTCGGCGCATATCGCGGCGCTGAAGGTCCGCGAAAAGGTTCTGGCGGTGGCGGGACATCTGCTCGAGGTTGCGCCGACCGACCTGGAGATCAGCGGCGGCGATGTTCATCTGAAAGGCGCAGCCGGATTGAAGATCGGTCTTGCCGAGGTGGCGAAGGCTTCGTTGGGGGTGGCCGGCGCGTATCTTCCTGCAGGGCTTCCGCCTGGCATGGAGTTCTCGGAGGCCTTCGTCGTCAACGAGATGGCCTATTCGAACGGCACGGCGGTCGCGGTGGTGGAGGTCGACGTCGAGACCGGCGGCGTCACCATCCGGGATTATGTCCTGGCGCACGACTGCGGACGGGTGATCAATCCGATGATCGTCGATGGTCAGGTCGTGGGCGGAACGGTTCACGGCATAGGCAACGCCCTGCTCGAACGGATGCACTTCGACGCCTCAGGGCAGCCGCTCACCACCACTCTCGCCGAATACCTGCTGCCGACGTCCACGGATGTTCCCAGCGTGCGTCTGGTCCATCGGAGCACGCCGTCGCCGCTCAATCCGCTGGGCGTGAAGGGTGTGGGAGAATCCGGCGTTCTGCCGGCAGCCGCCGCCATCGTCGGAGCCATCGAGGACGCGCTGAGCGATCTCGGAGCCCGCATCAGCATCGCCCCGGTCGGGCCGGCCGAGATCGTCGAGATTGTTCGTCGAGGATCGGCCAAACCGCTCAACGCATGAATTCGACTTGAGCAGGTAAGTCTCCGCGCCCAAGACGAAGTCGTCGGGACGGTCGTCGATGAAGCTACGTGCTGCCGATTCCTGATTCCGGCATCCGTACGCTGCGGCCGGCGGCCTCCGGGCGCGGCAATTGCCCGTGCGAGGCTTTCATCTGCAGGAGCCGCCGCGTGACCTCCGGCCGGAATGGCGCGACCTTCTTGGCCGCCATGTCGACATGCAGCGACATGTTCTCCGACGTCGCCGAGACCCAGCCTTCCCGGGCGTGGAACAGCTGCTCGAAATAGTGGATGCGCTTGTTGTCGTATTCGAGCAGCTGGAAGGTGACCCGCACCGGGTCGCCCTCGTGCAGCTCGCGGAGGTAGCGCACATGCACCTCGGCCGTGAAGGTCGAGAAGCCCTTCCTGACGTAATCGGCGCCGCAGCCGAGCAATTCGAACACCTCGTCGACCGCACGATCGAACAGGACGTTGTAGTAGGCCATGTTGAGATGGCCGTTGTAATCGATCCAGGCCGGCTCGACCTTCATCACCGAGGAGACGAAAGGAGCGAAGAAAATCGGCTCAAAATCGACGCGGTCGAGCATGATTCGAGTGTGACATATTCGCGAAGCGCCGCAAATGAAATGGGCGTAATCCGGCGCTTTGGTGTGCGAAAAGTTCGGCAACGGGACGAGGCCGATGCCGGCCAATCCGCGATTCAGCGGGGCCTGATCCGATCGGCAATTCTGGCCAGCTCGATATCCACGTCGTCACGCTGCCGTTCCGCTTCAGCCATGGCTTCGGGCTTCGGCTCCCGGCCATCCCAGGCAGACTGTTCGCGAAGGACAATGTCCCGAAAGGCGGCTCGCTTCCCGAGAAGCCGTTTATATTCCTGTTTGAGAGCCTCCTGGTCGTCGGCTTCCCCGGGCGTGAGCGCGTAGGTCCCCCGAAGGATCGCAATGACCTCCATGGCCAGCACTTCGGCCGCTGGAGCGAGCGGGGGCTCGAATGCCGTCACTTTCCAGTTGGGGCCGCCTCCTTCGGCGGCAATTCTTTCGATCCGGACAGCCTTCAGCTCGCGGCAGCCCCTCTCGTCGCGTGCGATTTCCAATGCCCTGGCTTCGAGCCATTCCTGGTTTTTTTGTGGCATCGGTGCTGGCATCGCGGGGCCTTTCGGTGGCCTTGCAAAACGTTGGTACGGGCCGCTATTGCCACGGAAAGCAGCATGGGACCAGACCGCTCACATGCTCTCTGACCCCAAGCGAGCCCCAAGCGGGGCGCCGCAAGACGGAGCGAAATGCGTCGGGATGGCCTTCCGGCCATCACCCTGTCGATCGATGTCACGCGCCTGCCCACTTTCCGATTGAAGAGTGATCCGTGATCCCGTGGTCCCTGATTGATACGGCACCAGTGCCCGGCGGAAGTGGCGAACTTCGCCTGATGCGGCGCGGCAGCGAATTTTCGATCAAATTGGGGCAGAACGAGTTGATGAACAGCCGCCTGAGCGGCTCCGAGCAGTCGCTCGCGACGATCGCTTGCGAGAGAATCCGAAGCCGCAGGGCGCCGGCGATGTTGATCGGCGGACTGGGCATGGGCTTTACGCTTCGTGCCGCGCTGGCCTCGCTTGGACCCGAAGCCAGGATCACCGTCGCTGAACTTGTCCCGGCCGTCTTGGCATGGGCGCGGGGCCCGATGGCGGAAATCTTCGGCGACAGCCTGACGGATCCGCGTGTCAGCCTGCGTCAGGCCGATGTGGGCCAGCTCATCAAATCCGGGCGCGCGATGTTCGATGCGATCCTGCTCGACGTCGACAACGGTCCAGAGGGGCTGACCCGAGAATCCAACGAAGCGTTATATGGGATCAAAGGTTTGAATGCGGCGCACGCGGCGCTGCATCCCGGCGGTGTCCTCGCCGTCTGGTCATCCGGACCGAACCAGAAATTCAGCGCTCGCCTTCGCACGGTCGGCTTTGAGGTCGACGAGGTCAGGGTCCGGGCCAACGGATCCGGTGGCGGCGCCCGGCACGTCATCTGGATCGCGACCCGAGCAAGGTCGCGATCGTCATGAAAATGCGGCGGTTCTCGCAACGGCGCGAAGTGCCATTCGAGGGGTCGGGCGAGTCTGCCTTGTATTTGACGCCCACCGCCGCTATGTCGTTCGACAATCGCGGGCCGCCTTCACGGAGGTGGCTTTCAACAAACCGAGATCGAGTGCGCCCTTTCATCCTCCAATCCGCGTGCGGCGCGGTCTCGGCTTGCGCTGGCGATTTGGGTGCCGGCCCGCTCGCTTCCAAGGACTGAACAAAAGGCATCGCACCGTTGCAATCGGTCACACATCCTGAGCCCGCTCGCGCCTGGACGCGGCTGCTGGCCGGTTATCGCGCTCCAAGTCACGTGCGGAGCGTCCTCGAAATCGCCGCGACGCTGCTGCCCTTCGCGGGCATTTGGGTGTTGAGCTGGACTGCGGTGCACTTCGGCTACTGGCAACTGTCGCTGCTGCTCGCCATTCCGGGCACCGGGTTTCTGGTGCGGCTGTTCATGATCCAGCACGACTGCGGTCACGGCTCGTTCTTCCGCAATCGCCACGTCAATGATGGCGTTGGCCGCCTGATCGGCGTGCTGACGCTGACCCCCTACGATGCCTGGCGTCTGGCGCACGCCAATCACCACGCCACGTCGGGCAATCTCGACCGGCGCGGGATCGGCGACATCGACACGCTGACGGTGCGGGAGTTCAACGCGCTGTCAATTTGGGGGCGGTTGGGCTACCGCGCGTATCGCCACCCGCTGGTGATGTTCGTCATCGGACCGGCTTACCTCTTTCTCTTCCAGAACCGCGTCCCCTCGAGGCTGCGGTTTCACTGCCGGGTCAGCTGGATCAGCGCGATGGCGACCAACCTGGCGATCGCCGCGGTCGCGGGCGTGCTGATCTGGTTTCTGGGCCTCGGTACGTTTCTGCTGGTGCATGTACCGATGACGTTGCTCGCCGCATCCGTCGGCGTCTGGCTGTTCTATGTGCAGCACCAGTTCGAGGATGCGTTCTGGGCGCGCGACGAAGAGTGGAGCCGGCACGATGCCGCGTTGCGTGGCAGTTCACATTACGTGCTGCCCGGCGTGCTGCGCTGGGTCACCGCCAACATCGGCGCGCATCATGTGCATCACCTGTGTAGCGGCATTCCCTACTACCGCCTGCCGCGCGTGCTGCGCGATCATCCGGAGCTGTCCAGCATGAACCGCGTCACCTTGGTGCAGAGCCTGCGCTGTGTGCGGCTGGTGCTGTGGGATGAGGCACGCCGGCGCCTGGTGTCGTTTCGCGAGGCGCGCGGCATTTAAGCGCCGCACGCCTCAGAGCTACGCCGGCACTGGCACCATCAATCCGCCTGGTAACTACGGCTCTGGATTCGACTGCCTCGGCACCGCCGTCCGCTGAGCCTCACCATCCTTGAGCCCGAGCCCCACCAGATCGTCGTCGGACGCAATCCCGCTTGCGACAATGACGGCCTTCTCCATCCCGCGTCGCTTGCGCACCGCAGCGATGGCCGCCATTTCGCTGGTCGCCTGAGCCACGAAGTGCTCGACGCGCTTTCCCCGCTGCACAAGCAATCGCCATCCCACCGACATCGTTCGCCCCCCAACGATTCACCCCGCGCCCATGGGGAGGCAACAACATGGCAGCACCGCGGCAGGGAGCGGTCCGGTGGATAACCGAGGACTGGCGCGCCGTCGAAACGGGCCATCAACGTCGCGGAGCGCGCGGCGGCGTGCTCTGCGTCTGATTGGGCAGCCACTTCGCGACGACAGCTGGATCGATCTGGGCGATCATGGTGTCGGGCAGCCGATGCCAAACCTCGTCCATGCCGAACATCGGAATACCCAGATAGCCCCGCAGCGTGAGTTGCTGACCGTCGCGACTGAGCGTCATCTTCGCGTGGTAGACGCTACCGTCGCGCGGATCGAGGACATTGCCGTTCTCGTAGCCGAGCCCGTTGCGCTTCATGTCACGGATGAATGACAGGCCGAGCACGGGCTGGTTCTTCCGGTCGCCGGTGCACTTTGTGCAGAAATCCGGATGATTGACCTCCCGGGCCTCGAACATCTTCGCGAAGGCGCCCTCAAAGAGATTGTTCGGCCGCTCGACGATCAGCACCCAGACCACCGGCTGCCCGTCCTCGGTTTTTTCCCAAAGGCCCGCGGCGGTCGTTTCTGCTGCTCGAATCGAATCGAGTGCGGCGACGAGAAATGTGACCACAATGGCTAATCGTTTGAGCAATGCGGTTGGCCGGATAATGCGTTTCGGTTTTGGCAGTATAGATGCGGCCGGTGCGCACGCAACGAGCGCGTAAAGGCTCTCCGGTCTCAAGTTCCAAACGATGCAGACCCACCGCCGGTCTACACCACGAGAAAGTCACTGGCTGTCAACGTCGGGTGCTGGGCCAGCACCGCGATCTGGACCGGCGCCTTCGTGCCGGTTCCATCGGCATCATAGTACAACGCGCCCGTGGTAACGTTGTAGAGGACGCGATCGGTCGCAAGATGCGCGGTGCCGTTGCTGCTCGCGTAGAAATCCGCTGCCGCGAGAGGCGAACCGACGCCGACCTGCGTCAACGCGCTGAAGATCGTGTGATCGAGATCGATCCGGTCGCCTTGGGTGTGGCTGAAGTCTGTGATGGTTGCGACGGGAGATGTTTTCGTGACTGCGGTGTTGAACACGAACTGATCGGCGCCGGCGCCGCCTGTCAGAGTGTCCTTGCCTCCCAATCCGATCAGCACGTCGTTTCCGGTTGTCCCGGTCAGCGTGTTTGCGCTGCTATTGCCGAGAACGACTGCGATCTTCGGAGACTGGTTGTTGCTTTCGTTGCTCTCGGCGACGGCGTTTCCGTAATCGGCGGTCACACTGATGTAATAAGTGCCCGGTGTCGTGTTCGCTCCCCAGGTGATCGACCCCGTTTCCGTATCCGAGGTGCCGGCTCCCAGCGCCGCAGTGCTGAAGGTGCCGATCAGGCTTTGCGAACCGGTCGGACTCGACGAGACGTAAATGCCCGCGGTCGAACTTGCCGCCGCGCCGGCTCCGACGTTGCTGATGTGATAGCTGAAATGCGATCCGGTAAACGAGAAGCCGGTCACCGTGAGATCCGGCAGGGCGGGTGTCGGACCGGTGGGCGAACCGCTCGAACCTGCGTCCCATCCGAGAACGTCGAGCTCCCTGAGGTCAGTCTGCGAGATGCCGTTCACCACTCCCGATGGGCTGTAAGCAAGGAACGAGTCGTTGCCGGCGCTCGCGGCCCAATCCCCGAAGTCGCCACCCGGGTTGGTGTTGAAGCTGTCGAGATTCGTGGCGCCGCCGTTGATCGAGAAATAACCCGGCGTTGTTCCCGAAAAATCACGAACGCCACTGGCCGAATAATGGAAGAGGTCGAGCGGGTAATAGCTGTGTGACGTGCTGCCGATGGTGCCGCCGACCAGAAGAGCGCGGCCCATCACCTCGGTGATCTCGTGGGCGACCGTGCCATAGAAGTCATAGAGTCCGGCGCTGACGCCGTTGCTGTTGTCGTAGTCGAACAGATTGCCGGCCGCGAAGCCGACATAGCCGTCGAGGCTGCTGCTGGTGCCCATGAGCCCGAGAGCCTTGGCTTCCGCAGTCGACGTCCAGAACGTGCCGCTCACCGGGCTCGTCGCCGGAAGAGTCGCCACCGCGGACGCATCGTCGGCCGTCTTGGCATCGGCAACCAGCGCATTTTTGATGGACGCGTAGCTGTAGCTCGACAGGTAGGTGAGGCTTTCGCCCAGCGCCCCGGAGCCCAGGCTGTAGCCGCCGACCTCGCCATAGCCCACCGCGATATTGATCGTGACGTGATCGGTGAAGTGGCTCTCCAGATACTGGACCACGTTGGAGACCACTGTCTTGAAGGCAGCGGGCGCGTTCGCGACGCTTGCGTCATAGGTGACATTGATCACGAAGGGCGATGTCGAGGCTGCGCCCGCGGTGGTCGTTGTTCCGCTCGCGCCGCTGCCGGTGCCGGAGGTGCTTCCTCCGCCCGTCGCGTGGCTGAATGCCGAAACGACCTCGCCGTCGCCATCAACAAGCAGCAGCCCGGCCAGATTGTCCGAGGCCGCGGTGCCAAGGCCGTGGTGCTCCGGCGTAATATGAGTCTTGATCGACGACTGGTCGAAAACGAAATCAAATGCATCATTGTTGTTGAAGTCGAAGCCGCCTTGATCCGCGGTCCAATCCATCCACCACTTCGGACGCATGTCGCTTGCCTCTGAGAACGTGATGTTTCAATGCGACGATAATCTGCAGACGAAAAAGCACGGCATAACATCCGACACGTCGGCGCGAATTTGACGTGGACATGGCAAGCAACTCGTTACTTCCGATGAAATGCATCGTAATGCCCGGCGTGCTGACGGGATTTTCCTGACAGGGCGTCTCGCGCGGCAATCAAAAGTGTTATGAATGATAAGAGATTGAAGGGAGAGGCAATGATCCGCGCGACGGTGCTCCGTGCGCTTGTACTGACGGCGGTTTCTGCCGCCGCGTTGGCGCCGGTCACGTGCCTTGGTCAAAGCCCCGACCAGAACAGCAAGTCATTGCCTGCCGAGCTGCCTGGCACGCCACCGGCAAATCTGCCTGCCAAGCCGGTTCCCAAGTTGCCCGCCAAGGCGACGAAGCCGCTGCCGCCCGAACTGCTCTCGCTGCTCCGGCAAAAGCAGATGCCGATCCATTCGCCGATCCTTGTGCGCGTCTTCAAGGAAGAGGCGGAGCTTGAAGTCTGGAAACAGGACGTCACCGGCCGTTTTGCGATCCTCAAGACCTATCCGATCTGCCGGTGGTCGGGCGATCTCGGGCCGAAGTTGCGCGAGGGCGACCGTCAGGCTCCGGAGGGGTTCTATCGAATTACGCCCAATCTGATGAACCCCAACTCCAACTACTATCTTGCCATCAACACCGGGTTTCCCAACAGCTTCGACAAGGCCAACCGCCGTGAAGGCAGCCTGCTGATGATCCACGGCGACTGCCTGTCGGTCGGTTGCTTTGCCATGACCGACGGACAGATCAGCGAAATCTATTCGCTGGCGCGCGAGTCGTTTCTGGGCGGCCGGCCGTCATTCCAGGTCCAGGCCTATCCGTTCCGCATGACGCCGGCGAATTTGGCGCGGCATCGGAACAATCGGAACCTGGCCTTTTGGAAGATGCTCAAGATCGGCAACGATCACTTCGAGGCGACCCATCTCGAACCGAAGGTGGACGTGTGCAATCGCCAGTATGTCTTCGACGCGCAACGTCCCCCGAATTCACCGAAGCCGCTCGTGTTCAAATCCACCGGTCCGTGCCCGAGCTTTGTCGTGGATCCGAAAATCGCAGGCCCGGCGCTGGAGAAGCAACGCGCGGACGAGATCGAATACGCGCGACTGCTCGAAGACAATGTGCGATCCGCGCCTGTTTACAGCGAAATGGACGGCGGAATGAATGAGGTCTTCCGCGCGCAGTTTCCGGACCGGGTAGGATTTTCAAAAAAGATCGGCCTCGATCTCGCTCAGCACCCGGTCGAGCTGCTGATGGCAGAGTACGAACGGATGCAGGCGCTCAGTCGGACTGCCGGTGCGGTCCCGCGTGCGGCTCACATGCCGAATCTCGACATAGCTGTACCTGCGGCGTCACGCGCCGACTAGGACGTGGACTCGCTGACGCGCAGCCAAAATCGTTATTTTGCAAATGACGACGGGCTGATCTCGTACGGCCCGGACCAACGTGATCAGTGGCGAGGCGCGGCGATCACCTCGACCGCATTCTCAAGGGCGAGAGCCCGGCCGGATCGCCCGCGCCGACGAAGTGATCGAATAGTTTGGCGGATGTCGTCTTCCGGCGCTTCGCCGAATCAATCGATGACCGCTTTCATGTCGTTATCGGGAGCGTAGCCGACATGAGAGTCTGTTTCCGGCGCGGCAGCAGCATGAATCCGCCGATAACCGTAGCGCTTCTCTCACAGGGTGTAGAGGCGAGGGTAGAGTGACCAAACCGATAACGAATCCGATCGCTTTCAAAAAATCCATTCGAGGTTTTTTTGACCAAAGTCATTGGCGATGGCGCGTTCTGTCAGTTTCGGCGAATTTTTGCGATCCTATTAATAGAAGCCGCATCGTCTAGCGTTTATTGGTCTCGCTTGAAACCAGATTCAGGCGGCTGCCATGAATGCTTTATTGCTGCGCTTTTTCCAGGTTCTGCGCGAGTTGCGCGCGGCAAACCGCGCCAACGTCACCGTTACCTTTGCGCTGGCATCGCTCCCACTTGTCAGTTTCGTTGGTGCCGCGGTTGACTATAGCAATGCCAACTCGGTCAAGACGGCGCTTCAGGTCGCCACCGACTCGACTGCGCTTATGCTCTCCAAAACAGCAGCGAGCATGACCAGTTCTCAACTTCAGACCCAAGCCGACAACTACGTAAAGGCGCTATTCAATCGACCCGAAGCGAGCAGCCTGACTGTGACTGCGACATACAGCACCAGCGGCGGCTCTCAAGTTTTGCTTAGCGCGCGAGCCAGCGTGAAAGCCAATTTCATGAGCGTGTTCGGCGTCGGCACCATGACCACCGGCGCGACCTCGGAGGTCAAATGGGGGAACACCAAACTTCGCGTCGCCCTCGTGCTCGACAACACTGGTTCGATGGCCGATGACGGCAAGATGCCGGCGTTGATCACGGCCACGAAGAGTTTGCTGTCGCAATTGCAAGCTGCCGCGACCAACACCGGCGACGTCTACGTATCCGTCATTCCATTCGTGAAGGACGTCAACGTTGGCCCCAGCAACTACGAGGCCGCTTGGATCGACTGGACGGACTGGGATGCCAACAATGGTTCGTGCAGCAGATCGAAATACAGCGACAGCCAGAGCGATTGTGAGGCCCACGGCAAGACCTGGACGCCTGCCGACCACAGCACTTGGAACGGATGTGTTACCGACCGAGGCAATTCTAACGGCCCTGCCGCCGGTGCCTACGACACCAACGTGACGACGCCAAGCATAAACAATGTTCCAACACTCTATCCTGCCGAGCAGTACGCGTCTTGCCCCGCCGCAGCGATCATGGCTTTGAACTACGACTGGTCGTCAATGACCTCGCTGGTCAACCGTATGTCGCCAAACGGAAATACCAACCAGGCCATTGGCCTCCAGCTCGGTTGGCAATCGTTGGTCGGCGGAGGTCCATTCCCGAGTCCCCCGGCGATGGACCCGAATTACAAGTACAGTCAGGTCATCATTTTGCTGACTGACGGTTTGAACACTCAAGACCGTTGGTATACGAGCCAGACCTCGATTGACAATCGCCAAGCACTCACCTGCGCAAATGCAAAGGCCGCCGGCATCACGCTCTACACCGTGCAGGTCAACACGGGAGGTGATCCGACATCCACGCTTTTAAAGAATTGCGCGAGTGACTCTTCCAAGTTCTTCCTGCTGACGACGGCAAACCAGATCGTTACGACGTTCAACCAGATCGGGACAGCGCTATCGAACCTTCGCATTGCGATGTAACGACTCTTTGGTCGGGCACGAAAGCGCGAGTGATACCCGGCCAAATGGATTGTCTGACGGCATCTACTCCAGCCCGGCGCGCCGGAAGCCCTCCAGATAGTGGTCGCGGTCGGCGTCGTGCCGGATCGGCATATTGCTGGCGATCCAGGCGAGCGAAATGTTGGGCTGGGTGCGCCGCAGGTCCTTGAGCGCGTCGCCGGCGACGTCGCGTTGTCCGGCCATGCCGGCCGCCGCGGTCAGCACACGGTGCGCGCCGACAAAATCGCTCCGCAGGCGAATGGCTTCGCGGGCCAGCCGCATCGCCTCCACGTAGTTTCGGCCGAGGAACTGCGCGTAAGACGCGATCCCCATGTAGACCGCCGAGAACGGATCGCGCGGGCTCAGGCGCAGCGCGCGGCGCGCTGCTTCGTCGGCCTCCTGCCAGCGGCCGCTGTAGGACAGCGACAGGCCGTAATAGGCCTGCGCCATCGCGAAATTCGGATTGAGCCGCAGCGCCAGCTCGAATTCGGCGATCGAGTCGTCGTAGCGGCTGGTGAAGAGATAGACGTGGGCGAGCGCGTTGTGCGCCCAGGGGTCCTCGCTGTCCGCCTGCAACGCCGCATGAGCGGAGCGCTTCGCGACCTCGATGGCCTTCGCCATCTCGACCCAGCCCATATGCGCCGAGAACATGTAGCTCGTGGCCAGCACACCAAGCGCCTGGCCGTAGTGCGGATCGATGGCGATGGCCTTTTCAAGCAGCGCCTCGGCTACGACGCTGTCCTGCCGCGTGATGCGCCAATAATGCGACAGCGCGCGCATTACCAGGTCCCAAGCGTCCATGCTGTCGGGCGGCTTGCGCTGGGCGCGGAAATTTTCCGCCGCGTAGAGCTGCGGCTCGATCGCCGCGACGATCGCCTCGGTGATCTCGTCCTGCACGGCGAACACGCCGGCGAGCTCGCGGTCGTAACGCTCGGCCCAGATGTGGCTGCCGGTCATCACGTCGTTGAGCTGGGCCGTGATGCGCACCCGGTCGCCATCCTTGCGGACGCTGCCTTCGAGCACGTAGCGCACGCCGAGCTCGTCGGCGACCTGCTTCATATGCACGGCCTTGCCCTTGTAGATGAACGACGAGTTGCGCGCGATCACCAGGAACCAGCGGAGCTTCGACAACGCCGTGATGATGTCCTCGCTGATGCCGTCGGAGAAATATTCCTGCTCCGGCTCGCCGCTCATGTTGCTGAAAGGCAGCACCGCGATGGCGGGTCGATCGAGCGCGGGCAGGGCGGCGCGGCGCGACTCGCTGTCAGCGGCGCCCGCCGTGGGCTTGGTCGCGGGCTTGGCATCGACATGCACGTCACCGACGAACCGGAAGCCTTTGCGGGCGATGGTGCGGATCAGCCGCTGCTGGTCGCCGTTGTCGCCGACCGCCTTGCGCGCCGCATTGATGCGGCTGGTCAGCGTCGATTCCGAAACGATCCGTCCACCCCAGACCGCGGCGATCATGTCGTCCTTGGTGACGACCCGATCGCGATGCTCGACCAGATAGGTCAACAGATCGAACACCTGCGGTTCGACCGCGACGCTTTCGCCCGCGCGGTGCAATTCGCGCCGGTCGGTGTCGAGCGAGCAATTCTCAAAACTAAAAAGCAATATGCGCTCCTGCGGTTTGGCCTGCTCCGTGCCGACGATCGGCCGGCGGCTCCGCGCGTCCTTGATCCCACGTCGTTTTGGCGACTTTCGCCAAGTCTTTGTCCGCAAAAGAAAATCGTGCCTCCGGTATCGGGAGGCGCCGGAAAGGCCGGATAATCAAGACAATCTCAAGAACAAATCAAGGTCCCCTCAAAGCCATGTGCGGCCATGTCGCGCACGATCCGCCGCGAAGGCCGCGACCGCGGTCGCACCCGGTTGGCCTGGAAACAGGAGATGGAGACCAAGATGACAACACCTCTCGACCCGATCCGTCGGCGTTTCGACGGATCGATTGATTTCGACCGGTATCGGGCTGACATCCACGCGGCGCGCCATCAAGCGATGCAAGACGCGTCCAAGCTCGGCGCTGCCATGAAGGTCGCTGCTGCGATCGCCGTGATGCTGGTCGCGATCGCACTGGCCCCGCCCTCGGAGAGCCCTGACGCGTCGTGCCAGACCTGCACCAAAGCCGGTCGTGTCACCGCATCGCAGAATGCGTTTGCGATTCCGAGGCTCTTCTGATTCCGCAATCGATCGAGATTTCATTCCGCGCGTGAGCGCGCATTTCGGACGGGAGAATATCATGGGACGTTCATTGGCACGTTTGATCGGCTTTCTTTACGGGCTCGTTGCCTATCTCGCGTTCTTCGGAACGATTCTTTACGCCATCGGATTCGTCACCGGGCTGTTCGTACCTAAAACGATCGACACAGGAAACGCGGCGCCGCTGGCCGAAGCGCTGGTCGTCAACCTGCTGCTGATGGCGCTGTTCGCCGTGCAGCACAGCGTGATGGCGCGCAGGCAGTTTAAGGAATGGTGGACGCAATACGTCCCCCGATCGGTGGAGCGCAGCACGTATGTGCTGTTTTCGAGTCTGGCGCTGATCCTGCTGTTCTGGCAATGGCGGCCGATCCCGGCCGTGCTCTGGCAGATCAACGATCCGCGGCTCGCGCTCGCGATCACCGGCGTGTCGATGATCGGCTGGGTCCTGGTGTTTCTGAGCACGTTCCTGATCAATCATTTCGAGCTGTTCGGGCTGCATCAGGTCGCCAACAACCTGACCGGCCGGTCGATGCCGCCGGCGCGGTTCAAGACGCCGATGCTCTACAAGGTGGTGCGGCACCCGATCTATCTCGGGTTCATCATCGCGTTCTGGGTCGCACCCACGATGACGGCGGGCCACCTGCTGTTTGCCGCCGTGACCACGGCCTACATCTTCATCGGTATCGCGCTTGAAGAGCGGGACCTGATCGAGATGTTCGGCGAAGAGTACCGCAGCTACAGGACACGCGTGTCGATGCTGATTCCCTGGCGGAAGACGCTCCCGGGGGCGCAAGCCGGCATGACCGCGGCCAAAACCGCAGCCACGACCGGTCACGAGGCAGCCTGACGGTCTTCTTTCGGAAAATCCCGCGGCGGCGGCGCTTTGCCGCCGCCGTCTGCATTCTGCTACCGTGGCGTCATGCCGGTAGAATCCTCAGCGCCCGTGCGGCGCGATCCGAAATCCATCGATGCGGCCATCCGTGCGCTGACCGCGAAATTCGGCAACCGCGTCGTCACCTCGATGGCGGTGCGCGAGCAGCACGGCAACACCGTCACCTGGATCAAGAACCAGCCGCCCGACGCGGTGGTGTTTCCGCAATCGGCGGAGGAAATTCAGGACATCGTGCGGATCTGCGCCGAGCACCGCGTGCCTGTGATCCCGTTCGGCACCGGCACCTCGCTCGAAGGTCACGTCAATGCGCCGCTGGGCGGCGTGTCGATCGACGTGCGCGACATGAACAAGGTGCTGGCGGTGCACGCCGAGGACCTCGACTGCGTGATTGAGCCCGGCATCACGCGCAAGGCGCTCAACGAATATCTGCGCGACCAGGGCGTGTTCTTTCCGATCGATCCCGGCGCCGACGCCTCGCTTGGCGGCATGGCGGCGACGCGCTGCTCCGGCACCAACGCGGTGCGTTACGGCACCATGAAGGACAACGTGCTGTCGCTCAAAGTCGTGACCGCGAGCGGCGAACTGATGACCACGGCGCGGCGTGCCAAGAAGTCGTCGGCCGGCTACGACCTGACCCGGCTGTTCGTCGGCTCCGAGGGCACGCTCGGCGTGATCACGGAGCTGACGTTGAAACTTGCCGGCATTCCCGAAGCTATTTCCGGGGGCATCTGTCCGTTTCCGTCGGTCGAGGCCTGCTGCAACGCCGCGATCCTGACCATTCAGTCGGGCATTCCCATTGCACGCATTGAATTGCTGGACCCCATGCAGGTGCGGGCGGTGAATCTCTACTCCAAGCTCAGCCTGCGCGAGACCCCGATGCTGTTCCTGGAGTTTCACGGCACGGAAGCGGGTGTCGCCGAGCAGTCCGAGCGCTTCGGCGAGATCGCTCAGGAACTCGGCGGCGGGCCGTTCGAATGGACCACCCGGCCGGAGGAACGGACCAGGCTCTGGGAGGCCCGCCACAACGCCGCGTTTGCGACCGTCACGCTGCGGCCGGGGGCGAGCCTGATCGCGACCGACGTCTGCGTCCCGCTGTCGCGGCTCGCCGACTGCGTCACGGAGACCCAGCGCGATATCGAGGCGAGCAAGCTGATCGCACCCATCGTGGGGCATATCGGCGACGGCAATTTCCACCTGACCATCCTGGTGGACCGCAGCAGCCCCGCTGAGGTCGCCAATGCCGAGGCCTTCGGCGAGCGTCTGGTCGAGCGGGCGCTGGCGATGGACGGCACCTGCACCGGCGAGCATGGCGTCGGCCAGGGCAAGATGAAGTACCTGCTCCACGAGCACGGCGCGCCGGCGCTGGAGGCGATGCGGTCGATCAAGCGGGCGCTGGACCCGCAGGACATCATGAATCCCGGCAAGATCGTCGCGTTGAGCTAAAGTCATCGCGGCGACACAGATTCGCCGCCAAACAAAGCCAGGGAAATCTGTGCAGATCGGCTGGGGGAGGGGTCCCGCCCGACTGCCACATTTCCTACTTGGGTGAGGCTGGTGGCAGGCTGACCGGGCCGGCCTCCGGAGGCGGCGCGCGGAATGGCGCGGGAGCATTCGTGCAGACGACGCTGTTGAGCATTGCGATCGCCTTGATCCTGGCGCTGCTTGCCGCGCTGATCGGCCCGCATGTCATCAATTGGAACGACCACCGCGCCTTCTTCGAGGCCGAGGCGAGCCGGCTGGTCGGGCTGAAGGTCAGGGTCAGCGGCGACGTCGACGCCAAGCTCTTGCCGTTTCCGGCCGTGACGCTCAGCGGCATCACCATCGGGCCGGCGGGCGAAACGAGCCGAATGCAGGCGGGATCGCTGCGGATCGAGCTGGCGCTCGGCCCCCTGATGCGCGGCGAGCTGCGCGCCACCGACATGAATCTCGTCGCGCCGCAGTTCAGCGTCGGTCTCGATGCGCAAGGCCAGATCGACTGGCCGCCGCTCGCGCTCTCGACCGAGACGCTGTCGATCGACCGCCTGACCGTCGAGAACGGCAAGATCGGTCTGATCGATGCGATCAGCGGCACGCGGCTGACGCTCGATCAGGTGCGGTTCTCCGGCGAGGTGCGTTCGCTGACCGGTCCGTTCCGCGGCAGCGGCGACTTCGTCTCCAACGGCTCGCTCTATGGCTATGAGCTCTCGGCCGGAAAAAGCGCCCCCGAGGGCACGCGGGTGCACGTCAGCCTGAAGACCGACGAGCGGCCGCTGAATGTCGACGCCGACGGCACGCTGGCTTTCGACGGCGGCTCGCCGCGCTTCGACGGCACGTTGACGCTGTTGCGGCCTGCCGCCGCGGTCATGGCCGACGGCAAGGCGCTGGCGAACGAGCCCTGGCGGCTTTCCAGCAAGGTGAAGGCCTCGACCGCGTCGGCCAAACTCGAAGAGGTGTCCTTTCAATACGGGCCGGACGAGCGCGCCGTGACGCTCGCGGGCGCGGCGGACTTCACGTTCGGCCAGTATCCGCAGATGAAGGGCACGCTCGCGGCCCGCCAAGTCGATCTCGACCGGCTGCTCGCAAGGACCGATGCGTCAAGAGCCGATGCATCGAAGACCGGTGGCTCAAGACAGCTGCCGCTTGCGGCGGCGCGGGCCTTCGGCGAGATGCTCGGCGGTGCGCTGCGGCCGTCCTGGCCGGTGCAGCTTGCCGTCAAGGTCGACGCCATGACGGTCGGCGGCGGCACCGTGCAGAGCGTCGGCACCGAGCTGCGCTCCGACGGCAACATCTGGACGGTCGACAAGCTTGAATTCCGCGCGCCGGGCTTCACCCACATCAAGGTCGACGGCCGCCTGTTCGCGCTGGGCAAGGGCCTGGGCTTCGTCGGTGGCGCGGCGATCGACTCGCAGGATCCCCGCAATCTGCTGACCTGGCTCACCGGCAGCGCCGCCACGCAGGCATCGATCAAGCCTTGGCACGCTATCGGTGATGTCACGCTGAACCCGAGCCGCATCGCCATCGAGCGGCTGCAGACCCAGGTCGACCGCGGCACTGTCCAAGGCGACGTCTCCTACACGTGGCCGGTGGATGACAAGCCGGCCCGCCTCGACGCCGATCTGCGCATCACCGAGCTCGATCTCGACGCGCTGCTGGGTGTCGGCGGCACGGCGCTGTCCGGACTGGGATTGGAGCGTCCGGGTCAGGCCAAGTTCGCGGTCGAAGCCGAGCGCGCCAGGTTTGCCGGTGTCGATGCCAAGAATCTCTCGGCACGGTTTACGCTGGACGGCGGCGGCCTTGCGATCGATCGCGTCTCTGTCGGCGACTTCGGCGATATGAGCGTGGTTGCCACCGGCCGGCTGCAGACGCAGGCTTCGCCGGGCGGCAGCATCACGGTCTATCTCGATGCGCGCGAACTCAACGGCCTGATCGCGCTAGCGGACAAATATGCGCCGGTGTTCGCCGAGCCGCTGCGGCGGTTGGCGTTGCGGCAGAAGACCGCGACCTTGCGCGCCGAACTCAGCTTGGCGAGCGCGTCGAATGCGACCACCGGCAAGGTGGAGGTGACGGGTCAATTGGGCGCCGTGCGCGCCACTGTTTCGGCGGTCGCATCGGGCAAGCCTGAGGCGTTTTCGGTGGCCGATCTCGGCGCGCTCAACGGCACCGATGTGCGGATCGACAGCCGGCTCGAGAGCGACGAGTCCGGCGCGTTGCTGGCGATGCTCGGGCTTGACCGCGTGATCGCTGCAGAGCCGCGGCCGGCGCGCCTGACGGTCGCGGCGAGCGGACCGCTCGGGCGCGATCTGCGGCTCGAGAGCAAGCTCGAAGCCGGTCCCATCGACGTCGGCGGCATCGGCGTCATCCGCCGCGCCGCCAACCAGCCGACCGCGATCACGCTCGATCAGTTCTCCGGCACGGTCGGCAGCAGCAAGGTGCAGGGCCGTCTGGCGTTGCGCACCGGCGAGGACGCCCGTCTCGACGGCACGGTCGAGGCCGACACGATCGAGACGCCGGCCGTGGTCGCGGCCGCTGTCGGCATGTCGGCGGGCAAGAACTCGAGTGCGCAAGGCTGGTCGACCGAGCCATTCGTCTGGAACGCATTCGGGCTTGCTGGCCGCATCGAATTCAAGTCGCAACGCGCGACGCTCGTGCCGGGCGCGGTCGCGCAGCAGCTTCGCGGCGTGGCGCGCTTCAGTCCGGCCGAGATCGTGTTCGAAGATATCGGCGGCGAGATGGGCAACGGCCGGCTGGAAGGCCGGCTCGCCATGACTAACGGCAGCGAAGGTCTTTCGGCGCGCGTGCGCGTTGCGCTGACCGACGCCGATCCGGGCGTGTTGTTTTCGAAGGCATCAGGTTCGGCGCTCTCCGGCGCGGCGCCATCGGGCTCGGCGCTCTCGGGCAAGCTCATGGCGCAGACCGAGCTCGAAGGCTCCGGCCGGAGCCCTGCGGCGTTCATGGGCTCGCTGACCGGCTTCGGCAATCTGATCCTGGAGAAGGCGCAGCTCGGTGGACTCAATCCGGGGGTGTTCGGCGGTGTCACGCGCGCGATCGAGCTCGGCGTTCCGCTTCAGGGCAATCGCACCCGCGAGTTCGTCACCGGGCTGCTCGACAGCGCGCCGCTGCAGGTCGCGCGCGCGTCTGCGTCGGTCAACATCAGTGCCGGCCAGGCCCGGCTGAGCGACATCAACATCCAGGCCACCGGCGCCGATGTTCAGGCCAGCGCCAGCTACGACTTCGCCGATGCTGCGGTCGATGCGCGGCTGACGCTCAACGGCGCCGCTGCCTCGCCGGGCGCGCAACGCCCGGCGGTGCTGATTGCTTTGAAGGGCGCACTGCCGTCACCCCAGCGCACGATCGACGTCAGCCTGCTGACCAGCTGGCTCACGCTGCGCGCCGTCGAACAGCAGTCGCGGCAACTCGATGCGATGGAGCGCGCCGCGCGTGACGCGGCGATGCAGGGAAGTCCACCAGGAGCGGCGATTCAGGACCGTCCGGCTTCGGTGCCTGCTCAGAACGCACCGGGGATCACGCCCAACACGTCGGGCAATCCGTCTGGTGCACAGGCTCCTGCTTTGCCGCCCCCGATCGAAATCCCGGCTGCCAAGCCGCCGGTTGCGCCGCGTGCCGATGGCAACGCGGCGCCGCCGCGGTCACTCGGCGCGCAGAACTGACGCCGGCGTTTGAATCGCGATCAGCGGTTCGTGGGCAACGGCCGGCTCTTCGGCCCCTGCGCCGCCATTGCGATAGTGATCGAGTACAAACAGCCGAATAGCGGATGACAAATTTCCATGCCGACGATCGGTGTCGATCGACGACACCAGATCGGACAATGTCATGCTGCGTTCGTCGGCAATTTCCTTCAGGCCCTGCCAGAAGGCGTCCTCCAGACTGACGCTCGTCTTGTGGCCTGCGATCACGATGGAGCGCTTGATTACTGGCGACTTCATCGATGGTCTCCTTGTTCAATGCGATGCTGATCAAGTGTGTGACGGGCCGAGTCACGGTCCGCCGCCGCTTGGCTGCGCTCCGACTTGGATGCGCCGTGTGCAACGCGCTGCTCGGCGGCATGCTGTTCGGCTTTGCCGCGGTTGGCGCGCTTGCGTGCCAGCCGCAGATTGACGATTTCAGCCATGCCAAAGCTCAACGGTTGCGTTCCGCACGTAGTGTCCTTTGGAGATCCCCGCTGCAGTGCAGAATCCAGATCAATTGCGCCGATAAGGTGGCAAGGATTACCGCCCGGGCCGGAACAATGTGCGAAATCACACACTCCGGAACCATCATGAGCGTTGTTTTCTTTTTTTCCGAAGCGATTTGTGCCAGCCGCTGCAAACATCGCTGGTGCGCGGTAAAGCGCACCTTCGGCCTTTGCCACAATTTGAAATTTCATTGTTGGAAGAGGCGCCTCGCGCAAGAAACCGAAGATCAGCCGTAAACAAGCGGGCGCGGCACGTCGTTTCCGAATCGGAAGCGACGGCACGGCTCATGAAGCCGGTCAGCCGGAATGAGTCATGCGCTCGGGTCGGACCAGACTGTCGAATTCTGCGTCAGTGACAAAGCCCAGTCGCACCGCCTCCTCGCGCAGCGTCGTGCCGTTGGCATGCGCCGTCTTGGCGATCTTGGCTGCATTCTCGTAACCGATCTTCGGTGCCAGCGCGGTGACGAGCATCAGCGAGCGCTCCATCAATTCGCGAATGCGCGCCTCGTTGGCTCTGATGCCGATGACGCAGTTGTCCGTGAACGATCGCGCGGCATCCGCCAAAAGGAGGATGGATTGCAGCATGCAGTGCGCAAGCACCGGCTTGTAGACATTCAACTCGAAGTGGCCCTGGCTTGCCCCCGCCGTGATCGTGGTCTGATTGCCGAACACCTGGCAGCACACCATGGTGAGCGCCTCGGCCTGAGTCGGATTCACCTTGCCGGGCATGATCGAGGAGCCCGGCTCGTTCTCCGGCAGGATCAATTCGCCGATGCCCGAGCGCGGGCCCGAGCCGAGCAGGCGGATGTCGTTGGCGATCTTGAAAAGGTCGGTGGCGAGTGCACTCAGCGATCCGTGCGCGAAGGCATAAGCGCCGTGCGAGGCCAGCGCCTCGAACTTGTTGCGTGACGTGACGAACGGTAGCCTGGTGATGGCTGCGACCTTCTGCGCGAACAGCTTGGCAAATCGGGGATGCGCATTGAGACCGGTGCCGACCGCGGTGCCGCCCTGCGCCAATGGATAGAGTTGTTTCAGCGCCAGCCGGTTGCGGATGATGCCGCTGTGGACTTGCGACGCGTAGCCGGAGAACTCCTGGCCCAGCGTCAAAGGCGTTGCGTCCTGCGTATGAGTACGGCCGATCTTGACGATACGCGCGAACTCCTTGCTCTTGCGCTGCAGCGCGTCCTGCAGATGCGCCAGCGCCGGATCGAGCGTGCGCGCGATCTCTTCCGCCGCAGCAATGTGCATCGCGGTCGGGAACGAGTCGTTCGACGACTGACTCATGTTGACGTGATCGTTGGGATGCACCGGCGACTTCGCGCCGAGCTTGCCGCCGAGCATTTCATTGGCTCGGTTGGCGATCACCTCGTTGACATTCATGTTGGTCTGGGTGCCGGAGCCGGTCTGCCAGATGACGAGAGGGAAGTGATCGTCGAACTTGCCGTCGATCACCTCCTGTGCGGCGGCGACGATGGCGTCGGCGAGCCGCGGTTCCAGAAGCTTGAGCGAGCGGTTCACCTCGGCCGCGGCACGCTTGATGACGGCGAGCGCGCGGATCAGCGGCCGCGGCATATGCTCGGTGCCGATCTTGAAATTCTCGAGCGAGCGCTGAGTCTGCGCGCCCCAGTAGCGGTCAGCCGCGACTTCGATCGGTCCGAAGGTATCGCTCTCGGTCCGGGTCCGATTCTGCCGCGTCCGAGCCTGCTGACGCACCGTGGTCCGCAGCTTGGCCATTGTCCATGGCCGCTATTTCTTGCGGAAGCGGTCGAGCCGGACCACTTCGGCACCCGAATGTTCGGACGGTGCGTCCGAGCCACTCTCGGCGGACGCGTCGGGCGTCGAACCCGAGGCGTCGTTGCGGGGCGGCTCCGGCGCGCCGGTCGATTGCGGCGTCACCGTCCTGAGCGATTCGCCCGGCGCTGCGTCGTCTTCCTCGGTTTCCGCGAGCGTCTCGAATTGCAGTTTGAACTGCACAGAAGGGTCATCGAAGATTTTGATCGCTTCGAACGGAACGACCAGCTTTTCGGCAATGCCGCTGAACGACAGCCCGACCTCGAATGCATCGTCTGTGACCTTCATGCCCCAGAACTGGTGCTGAAGCACGACGCGCATTTCCTCGGGATACTGCTGGCGCAGGCGATCCGACAGCTGCACGCCTTCGGCGGTGGTGTCGAAGGTGATGAAGAAATGGTGGTCGCCGACCAGGCCGTTCTTGGCAGCATCGGTCAGCACATTGCGGACCATGCCACGAAGCGCGTCTTGAACGAGGATGTCGTAGCGAATGTGATCGACAGACATGAGGCGAACAATCTCTCCGGTGCAACGCGGGAGCGAACGTTCTGCCCCCGGCCGTCAGACGACACCCATCAATATAGGCAGAGTCGCGGGTTGGGGAGAGGCGGACCTGTGGGCAGAATGGGGTCCAGAAGGGGCAAAAGGAAAAGAAAGTGGAGGCTTCTGTTGCCAGGTGCCTCCGGACCCCGCCTAACGGAGCTTAACCCGTTAGGACTTTAAGTTCGGTGTTTCAAACCGCATTACGCGGCTTGAGCAACCGGAGCATAGTTGTCGTTGGCAACTATGGAATGGCCCGATAACGACGGAACCATAACGGGCAAAAGCGCGCTCTTTACACCCTCGTCGATCCTAGTTCGGCCCCGCCGAAACCCGTTCCCGCCGGGTTTGGGTGGAGCCGCCGGGTACTGCCCCCGGGTCCGAAAGGTTTATTGCAACGGCCGTTTATCGCCATATCCGGCTTGCGCCGGCGCACTGAATATAAGCCCAGAAGGTTGAGGAAAAAAGAGCGGAGGGTAGCGCCAGAAACCGATTGGTCGGCGCACGACGCTGGGGCTAGATGCGGCGGTCATGTCCGAGACTGCCAAAGTGGCGCCAGCGGCGCCCATTCCCACCCGCACGGAACTGTTCCTCGCCTTCGTCCAGATCACGCTATCCGGCTTCGGTGGCGCTTTGCCGTGGACCCGGCGGATGTTTGTCGAGGAAAAGCGCTGGCTGACTGCAGCCGAGTTCAACGAGCTCTATGCGCTGTGCCAGTTCCTGCCCGGTCCGAATATCGTCAACATGAGCGCGGTGTTCGGTTCCCGGATTCACGGGTTCTCCGGTGCGCTCGCATGTTGGGCGGGTTTCCTGCTGGTGCCATTCTGCGTGATGCTGGCCGCCGGTATCGCCTACGAGCAATACAGTGACGTGGAGGCGGTGCGCCGTTTCCTGGTCGGCATTGCGCCCGCCGCCGCCGGCATGCTGCTCGCGACGCTCGCGAAGATGGCGCTTCCGCTGTTCCGAACCCTGGGGCCTGCGCCCTTGGTGTTTGCCGCAATCGCCTTTGCCATTGGCATCATGCGCTGGCCCCTGCCGTGGGTGATGTTGGTCATGACGCCAGTCGGCATCGGTTTGACCTGGATGTGGGGGCGGCGATGAAGGCGGATGGCGGCGTACTGGTCACCCTCGGCATCCAATTCGCCATCATGGCGTTGCTGGCTGTCGGCGGCGCTAATGCGGTCGTGCCGGAAATGCACCGTCTGGCCGTCGAACAGCGGATGTGGATGAGCGAACGCGAGTTCGCCGACTTGTTCGCTATCGCACAAGCGGCGCCGGGCCCGAACGTGATGCTGGTTGCACTGATCGGCTATCATGTTGCAGGTGTCGCCGGATCACTGGTTGCAACAGTTGCCATGTGCGGACCGACCCCGATGCTCGCTCACTTTCTGAGCAATGCCTGGGATCGCTTCAAAGACAGGCCTTGGCGCATCGTTGTTCAGGCCGGACTCGTGCCTATTTCGGTCGGTCTTGTGGGCGCCAGCGCGATTGTCTTGACACGAGCGTCAGTTCACAGCTGGATTGCCGCGGCGATAACGGTCATAACAGCCGCCGTCGCGTATTGGACGCGTCTGAATCCGCTCTGGCTTATCGGGATAGCTGGCTTGGCTGGCTTGACGGGCTGGGTCGGATGAGGCGTTTCTTGAGCGCAATATCTTGAGGTTGCTTTTTCTTCCGGAAACCTGTCTGGTACTTCGGGGGAAATGCAGAAACTCAGTAGTTGAGGGGAGTGGGGTGAATGTCTGATGCAGCGTCATCAGGAAGTGGGTTACGTGTGGAGGAAGCTCGACGCCGTTACAATTTGATCGGCGGAGCTATCCTGACGGTCGCTGGATTGGGCCTCCTGGGCTCTTCGTTCTTGCTGCATAGTCCGGTTCCGCTGGCAGTGCGCGCGGGCATCATCGTCTTCATTGCAGTCGGCATCGCGATCTCCGCCGGGCTGCTGAAGGTTCAGAATCCTCAGGACGTCTATGGCGGAATGGCGCTGGTCTTCTTGGCGCTCGTGGCGTTCGTCGCCTCCAATGAACTGCCCGGCATGCGGGGCTTTGCGTTCGGTCCCGGCACTGCGCCGCGGCTGTTCGCTTTCGCTCTCGCTTTGCTTTCGGCTTTCGTGGTGGCCGGTGGCTTGCTGACGTCTGGACCCGATGTATCGAAGTACGCCTTCCGCGGTGTGATCTTCATCATCGGTTCGATCCTCACATTCGCGGCGACCATCCGGCCGCTGGGGCTCGTGGTTGCAAGCTTCGCCACCATGATCGTCTGCGCCGCAGCCGCGGAAGATGTGAAGTGGCGTGAATCGATTGCGGTCGCGGTGGTCGTCACTGCGTTCTGCGCGGTGCTGTTCCCTTACGGCTTGAACCTCCCGTTCCAGCTTTGGCCTCGGTTCTGGTGATCGGAGACAGCCACAATGCATGACCTTATTGGCAATCTCTGGCTCGGTATGACCGTAGCCGCGACGCCGACCAACATCTTCCTGTGTTTGATCGGCGCGCTCGTCGGCACCCTCATCGGCGTGCTTCCCGGCATCGGCTCGCTCGCCACCATTGCGATGCTTCTGCCGATCACTTTTGGCCTGCCGCCGGTCGGCGCGCTCATCATGCTCGCCGGCATCTATTACGGCGCGCAGTACGGTGGCTCGACCACCTCGATCCTGGTCAACATTCCCGGTGAGTCATCATCGGTCGTGACCTGTCTCGACGGCCACGAGATGGCCAAGGCCGGCCGTGCCGGACCGGCGCTCGCCATCGCTGCGATCGGCTCGTTCTTCGCCGGTTGCGTCGCGACGGTTCTGGTGGCTGCGCTCGGCGCACCGTTGACCAGCATCGCGCTGCTGTTCGGTCCCGCCGAATACTTCTCGCTGATGGTTCTCGGCCTGATCTTCGCCGTCGTGCTCGCCAAGGGCTCGGTGCTGAAGGCCCTGGCCATGATCCTGATGGGCCTGCTGTTGTCGATGATCGGCTCGGACCTCGAGACCGGCGCCGAGCGTATGACATGGGGCATCCCGGAACTGTCCGACGGCATCGGCTTCGTCGTGGTCGGCATGGGCATGTTCGGCTTTGGTGAGATCCTGCGCAACCTGGAGAACCCGGGCAGCCGCGATATCATTCAGAGCAAGGTGACGGGCCTGATGCCGACGCTGCCGGACCTCAAGGCGGCTGCGGGCGCCATCGGTCGCGGCACGGTCATCGGTTCGCTGCTGGGCATTCTGCCGGGCGGCGGCGCGATCATCGCGTCGTTTGCCGCCTACACCCTGGAGAAGAAGGTCTCCAAGAACCCTGAGCGGTTCGGTCGCGGTGCGATCGAAGGCGTGGCGGCGCCGGAAAGCGCCAACAACGCCGCCGCCCAGACGTCGTTCATCCCGCTGCTCACGCTCGGCATCCCGCCGAACCCCGTGATGGCGCTGATGGTCGGCGCCATGACGATCCACGGCATCGTCCCGGGCCCGCAGGTCATGACCAAGCAGCCAGAGCTGTTCTGGGGCATGATCTCCTCGATGTGGCTCGGCAACCTGATGCTGGTCGTCATCAACCTGCCGCTGGTCGGCGTGTGGGTGCGCCTGCTGCGCGTGCCGTATCGCCACCTGTTCCCGATGATCGTCATCTTCTGCTGTATCGGCGTGTACTCGCT
This sequence comes from Rhodoplanes sp. Z2-YC6860, assembly GCF_001579845.1. Classification (GTDB taxonomy): domain Bacteria; phylum Pseudomonadota; class Alphaproteobacteria; order Rhizobiales; family Xanthobacteraceae; genus Z2-YC6860. The sequence continues at coordinate 6,627,700 of NZ_CP007440.1, read as the reverse complement.
CAACAATGCGCCGTTCGACGTGACGATGACCGCGATCTTCGGTGTCGTCGGCTACTGGCTGGTGAAGCATGACTTCGAGCCGGCGCCGATGATCCTGGGCTTCGTGCTCGGCCCGCTGATGGAGGAGAACCTCCGGCGCGCCATGCTGATCGCCCGCGGTGACGCGACGGTGTTCCTGACGCGGCCGATCTCGGCCACGCTGCTCGCGATCTCGGCTTTCATGCTGATCCTGGCGGTGCTGCCGGCGATCCGCGGCAAGCGCGACGAGGTCTTCACCGAGTAATCCGTCACGGCACAACCCTACTAAGGGCGTGCGACGAAAAGACCACCCCCGAGGGCGACCTCGGGGGTTTTCTCTTTCTGGGTGCGGTGAATAGATGCCGGTCAAGCATCGTCGATACCGCTTCGAGGGGCGTCCATGAATTCGTTTCGTTTCTCCGCCGGCCTTCTGGCCGGCGCCGTCGCGCTCGCGGCGGCAAGCCTGCCTGCCGCTGCGCAGAGCTATCCAAACCGTCCGGTGACCGTGATCGTGCCGTTTGCGGCCGGCGGTCCGACCGACGTGATCGCCCGCATCGTCACCGACCATATGGCGAAGTCGCTCGGCCAATCCTTCGTCATCGAGAACGTGGTCGGTGCCGGCGGCACCACCGGCATCACCCGCGCCAAGCGCGCCAAGAACGACGGCTACACCATCGCCATGGGCCATCTCGGCACGCATGCGGCGGCGCCGGCGCTGTATCCGAACCTCGCCTATGACCCGGTCGCGGACTTCGAGCCGGTCGGTCTTGCGGCCGGCACGCCGATCCTGATCCTCGCCAAAAAGGACTTCCCGGCGAAGGACCTCAAGGAGTTTGTCGCACACGTGAAGGCCAACGACGCCAAGCTCAACATGGCGCATGCCGGCGTGGGCTCTGTGTCCTTCACCACCTGCCTCCTGCTCAACCACATCCTCAAGGTGAAGCCGACCTCGATCCCGTACCAGGGCACGGGGCCTTCGATGAACGCGCTGGTGGGCGGACAGGTCGACTACATGTGCGACCAGATCGTCAATGCGGTGCCGCAGGTTCAGGGCGGCACCATCAAGGCCTACGCGATCGCCACCGACAAGCGCGATCCGTCGCTGCCGAACGTGCCGAGCACCAGGGAGGCCGGGCTGCCCGAATATCAGGCGTCGGCCTGGAACGCGCTGTTCGCGCCCAAGGACACGCCGAAGGAGATCGTCGCGAGCCTCTCGGCGGCGCTCGACAAGGCGCTCGATGATGACGTCACCCGAAAGCGGCTTCTGGAACTCGGCAGCGACATCCCGGGCAAGGAGCGGCGCGGCAGCGTGGCTCTCAACACGCTGGTGACGACCGAGATCGCCAAATGGACCCCGGTCATCAAGGCGGCGGGCGCCATCAACTGACCTGTTGAGACCGGGCACAAGCACCGTCAAAGCAGTGTTTAAGGGCGGCTTCGGCCGCCCTTTCGTTGTCGCGCGCCTATATAGAAGGCATGGCAGGCGCGGAGGACGGCTTCGCCGGGCCGGGCTCCGGCGTTACCCTGTCGCCAGACGGCGCTGAGTCGCCCCTACGCGGAACTCAAGGCGGATCGATGCGGCAATACCTCGAGCTGATGGAACACACCCTGGCCGATGGGGTCGAGAAGCGCGACCGCACCGGCACCGGCACCGTCTCGGTGTTCGGCCATCAGATGCGCTTCGATCTCAGCCAGGGCTTTCCGCTCGTCACCACCAAGAAGCTGCACGTGAAGTCGATCGTTCACGAGCTGCTGTGGTTTCTGGCCGGCGACACCAACATCAAATATCTGAACGACAACGGCGTCCGCATCTGGGACGAGTGGGCCGACGAGCGCGGCGACCTCGGCCCAGTCTACGGTCATCAGTGGCGCTCATGGCCGGCGCAGGACGGTCGCACGATCGATCAGATCAGCAATGTCGTCGACATGATCCGGCGCAGTCCGGATTCGCGGCGCCTGATCGTCACCGCGTGGAATCCCGCGGATGTCGACAAGATGGCGCTGCCGCCCTGCCATTGCCTGTTCCAGTTCTATGTCGCGAAGGGCCGGCTGTCGTGCCAGCTCTATCAGCGCTCCGCCGATATCTTCCTCGGCGTGCCGTTCAACATCGCGTCCTACGCGCTGCTCACCATGATGATGGCGCAGGTCACCGGATTGCAGCCGGGCGATTTCGTTCACACGTTCGGCGATGCGCATCTCTATCTCAATCACATCGAGCAGGCCCGCCTGCAGCTGTCGCGCGCACCGCGCGCGCTCCCTTTGATGCGGCTCAATCCAGCCATCAAGGACATCTTCGGCTTCCGCTACGAGGACTTCACCCTCGAGGGCTACGAGCCGCATCCGCACATCAAGGCCGAGGTGGCGGTGTGAGTGCGGCTCCGCCGCCCGCGATCGCCATCGTCCTGGTCGCAGCCGTCGCCGACAACGGCGTGATCGGCCGCGACAACGCGTTGCCGTTCCGGCAAAGCTCGGACCTCAAGCGCTTCAAGGCGCTCACCATGGGGCGCCCGCTGCTGATGGGCCGCAAGACCTTCGTGTCGATCGGCAAGCCGTTGCCGGGCCGTACCAACATCGTGGTCAGCCGCGATCCGGGCTTTGCGGCTGCCGGCATCATCGAGGCGGCTGATCTCGACTTCGCGATGGCGGCGGCCCGCGGGGACGCGCTCCGGCGCGGCGTTAACGAAATCGCCGTGGTGGGCGGCGCGGACATTTTCACGCGGCTGATGCCCCTTGCCGAACGGCTGGAGATCACCCACGTGCACGCCCGCCCGGAGGGCGACACGTTCTTTCCGCCCATCGATGCGTCACAGTGGCGCGCTGCGGCGAAAAGCGAGCTTCCAGCCGGGCCGCGGGACGAGGCACCTGCCACCTGCGTGACCTATGTGCGAGCTTGAATTTGCAGCCAAATCCCACGATCGGCTTACCTTGTCCGGCAATCCGCCGGCAGCGCGCGTTGTAAGCCGTTGAGGGCTCCCATATAAACTCCCACCAGCCAAAAGGACCGGCACCAGTGCCGGCTTCCGAGGAGAGATTTCATGCCGTGGAGCAATCAGGGCGGCGGGCCCTGGGGATCAGGAGGCGGTTCGAGGGGCCCTTGGGGCTCTGGGCCGCAATCGTCCGGGCCGACCCCGCCCGACCTTGAGGAACTGCTGCGCCGCAGTCAGGACAAGCTGAAAAACGTCCTGCCGGGCGGCAACCTCGGCGGCCGCGGCTTCATCGTCATCACGCTGGTCGCGGTCGCGCTCTGGTTTGCATCCGGTGTGTTCTTCGTTCAGCCGGACGAGATCGGCGTGGTGCTGCGCTTCGGCAAGGTGGTGCGCGAGGCACAGCCCGGTCCCAACTATCATCTGCCCTATCCGATCGAGGCAGTGCTGACGCCCAAGGCGCTTCAGGTCCGCAAGATCGACATCGGCATGCGGATCGTCGACGACCTGCGGCGTGGCACCACGGTGCGCGACGTGCCGGAGGAGAGCCTGATGCTCACCGGCGACGAGAACATCGTCGACGTCGACTTCTCGGTGCTGTGGCAGATCAAGCCGAAGGCGGTTGGCGATTATCTGTTCAACATCCAGAACCCCGAAGGCACCGTGAAAGCCGTGGCCGAAAGCGCGATGCGCGAAGTCATCGGCCGCTCTGAAATCCAGCCGGTGCTGACCGGCGCGCGGCAGGCGACGGAAACCGCCGTGCAGGAATTGATGCAGAAGACACTCGATCAATACAGTGCCGGCGTTCAGGTTCAGCAGGTGCAGATGCAGAAGATCGATCCGCCGCTTCAGGTGATCGACTCGTTCCGCGACGTGCAGGCCGCCCGCGCCGACCTCGAGCGCGCGCAGAACGAGGCTCAGACCTATGCCAACAAGGTCGTGCCCGAGGCGCGCGGCCGCGCCTCGAAGATTCTCCAGGATGCGGACGCCTACAAGTCGCAGACGGTTGCCGAAGCGACCGGTCAGACCGCCCGCTTCGACAAGATCTACGAGGAATACAAGAAGGCGCCCGACGTGACGCGCAAGCGCATGTATCTCGAGACCATGGAGCGCGTGCTCGGCGGGGCTGACAAAATCATTCTTGATACCAATGGTCAGTCCGGATCCGGTGTCGTGCCCTATCTGCCGTTGAACGAATTGCGCCGGCCGCAGGGCCAGCCGCAGAGTGGGGGCGCGCGATGAGACTTGGTGTAACCGGAGGCGTTATCCTCGTTCTCCTGCTCGTCGCGGCGGTGCTCGGCTATTCGTCGCTGTTCACCGTCTACCAGACCCAGCAAGCGATCGTGGTTCGGCTGGGCGAGCCGGTTCGGGTCGTGACCGAGCCGGGCCTCAACTACAAGATCCCGTTGTTCGACACGGTCATCAACATCGACAAGCGGATCCTCGACCTCGAAAACCCGGCGCAGGAGGTGATCGCCTCCGATCAGAAGCGGCTCGTGGTGGATGCCTTCGCGCGTTACCGCATCCAGAACCCACTCCGTTTCTATCAGACCGTCAATTCGGTCGCGGGCGCCAACTCGCAGCTCTCGATCCTGCTCAACGCCGCGCTGCGGCGCGTGCTCGGCGAAGCGACGCTGACGCATGTGGTGCGTGACGATCGCGCGGCGCTGATGGCGCGGGTGCGCGAACAGCTCGACCGGGAGGCGCGCAACTACGGCATCTCGGTCGTTGACGTTCGGATTCGCCGCGCCGATCTGCCGGAGCAGAACAGCCAAGCGGTGTACCAGCGCATGCAGACAGAGCGTCAGCGCGAAGCCGCCGAGTTCCGCGCCCAGGGCAGCCAGAAGTCGCAGGAGATCCGCTCCAAGGCCGATCGCGACGTCACCGTTCTCCTCGCCGAGGCGACCTCGAAGGCTGAACAGGCCCGCGGCGAGGGTGACGGGGAACGCAATCGCATCTTCGCCGAGGCGTTCGGCCAGGATCCGGATTTCTTCGCGTTCTACCGTTCGATGCAGGCTTACGAAGCCGGCCTGAAGCAGAACGACACGCGGATGGTGCTCCAGCCCGACTCGGAGTTCTTCCGCTATTTCGTCGATCCGTCCGGCAAGCGCGACGTCAATGGACAGGCGCCCAAGGCGCAACCCGCACCGGCGCGTTAGCGCCGGTGCGGCAAGATTAAAAAGCTGCGCGGTGAGGGGGGATGTCTGATTTCCTGGTCGCGATCGGTCTCGTTTTCGCGCTGGAAGGGATTCTGTTCGCGGCGTTTCCCGGTCCGGTCAAGCAAGCCATGACTCACGTCACAGACACGCCGGACGGCACGCTCCGCATCATCGGGATCGTGTCCGCGGTGGTCGGCGTCATTCTGGTCTGGTTTATCCGCGGCTGAGCTGAAAACCGGGGCCGCTATTCCGCCCAATTCGAACGGTCATTCTTGACGGCGTGGTTCCACTCCGCGTGAAACGTCCCTTGCGTCTGCGGCGTTAAGGGGGCAGTGTCGCGCGAAATTACCCTTTTTCCGGAGATTTGACGGCCATGGCCCGCTTGCTGACCGCCTTTACGCATGCCCTCCGACGTCCGGCTTTGACTACGATCGTCGCGGCGGCCATTGCGCTGCCGATGCTTTCGACCCCGAGTTTTGCCCGCGGACCGGAGAATATCGCCGACGTTGCCGAAAAAGTGATCGACGCGGTGGTCAACATCGCGACCTCGCAGAAGGTCGAGGGCAAGCCTGGCGCGCAACAGATGCCGAACCTGCCGCCGGGTTCCCCGTTCGAAGAGTTCTTCGAGGAGTTCTTCAAGAACCGCCGCGGCCAGGGCGGTGGTGACGACCAGGGCCCCAACCGCGCGCCGCGCCGTGTCAGCTCGCTCGGCTCGGGCTTCATCATCGATCCGTCCGGCATCGTCGTCACCAACAACCACGTCATCAACGAGGCCGACGAGATCAACGTGATCCTGACCGACGGCACGCGGCTCAAGGCCGAGTTGATCGGCAAGGACCAGAAGACCGATCTCGCCGTGCTGCGTGTGAAGCCGACCAAGCCGCTCAAGGCCGTCAAGTTCGGCGACTCCGACGCGCTGCGTCTCGGCGAATGGGTGATCGCGATCGGCAACCCGTTCAGCCTCGGCGGCACCGTCACCGCCGGCATCGTCTCGGCGCGCAACCGCGACATCAATTCGGGCCCCTACGACAACTACATCCAGACCGACGCGGCCATCAATCGCGGCAACTCGGGCGGCCCGCTGTTCAATCTCGAAGGCGAAGTGATCGGCGTGAACACCGCGATCATCTCGCCGTCCGGCGGCTCGATCGGCATCGGCTTTGCGGTGCCCTCGAAGACCGTGCAGGCGGTGGTCAGCCAGCTTCAGCAGTTCGGCGAGATTCACCGCGGCTGGCTCGGTGTGAAAATCCAACAGGTCACCGACGAAATCGCCGAAAGCCTGAACCTCAAGCCGGCGCGCGGCGCGCTCGTGGCCGGCGTCGATGACAAGGGCCCGGCCAAGCCCGCCGGCATCGAAGCCGGCGACGTGGTCGTCAAGTTCGACGGCAAGGACATCAAGGAGATGCGCGACCTGCCACGCATCGTCGCCGACACCCCGGTCGGCAAGGATGTCGAGGTGGTGGTCGTCCGCAAGGGCAAGGAAGAGAAGAAGACCGTCAAGCTGGGCCGCCTCGACGACATCGAGAAGCCGGTCAAAGCCGCTGCCAAGCCGGAAGAGCCCGCCGACAAGTCGGTGGTGCAGAAGTCGCTCGGGCTTCAGCTCTCGGGCATGAACGACGACCTGCGAAAGAAGTACAAGATCAAGGACTCGGTGAAGGGCGTGGTCATCACCGGCGTCGATGCCTCCTCGGCCGCGTCCGACAAGCGGCTTGCCGCCGGCAGCACCATCGTCGCGATCGAGCAGGAGCAGGTCGGGCAGCCTGCCGACGTGCAGCGCAAGGTCGACTCGCTGAAGAAGGCGGGGAAGAAGACCGCGCTGCTGCTGGTCGCGACCGCCGAAGGCGACATGCTGTTCGTGGCGCTGCCGATCGAATAACCGCGCCGATCGACGCAATGCGAAAGGGCGGCCTACCGGCCGCCCTTTCGTTTTTCACGATGCCTTGCTCGACAAACCCAGCTACTCGATAGGGAACTCTTCCCTCAGTTCGGAGATGATGCCCGGAAGATAGGATTGATCGAGAACAATCCCAACTCTGAGGTACGCGCTACACGGCGTACGGCCGTCCGTGATCGTTGCGTCAATTTGCAAGCCACCTCTGCCGTCGCCCTTTAGGATGATTGAGTGCTCCTCATTCCAGAAGTCCAGTTTGGCTTCGCCGGCCATGGATTGGTGAAGTTGGGAAAGCGCCTGCAAAAAACTGGCAAAGGTCCGAGCGTGAGCTTCGACGATCACTGAAAATGGGTCGGAGACAACTGCAACGTTAGTAAGATAACTGGAGGCAGTGTAGTGTTCGTCCGGATCACCGGTTCGAGCCAATTCCAAACGGCTGAACCCATCAGAAATAGAAACAGTCATTGTTCTATCCGCCGACGAAGGCCGTGCGGGCGTAGCCCTGGGCGTAAAGCAGCGCCGTGAGGTCGCCGTGGTCGATTTGTGCTGCAGCAGCCTGCGCCACCGCGGGCTTGCCGTGATAGGCGACGCCGAGACCCGCGGCTTCGATCATCGGGATGTCGTTGGCGCCGTCGCCGGTGACCAGCGTGTCCTCGGGCGCGAGATTGAGCCGTCGGCGCAGCTCGTTCAGCGTGTCGAGCTTGGCCTCGCGGCCCAAGATCGGCTCCTTCACAAGGCCCGACAGCCGGCCGCCGTCGTCCACCAACAAAATGTTTGCGCGGTCTTCATCGAAGCCGATCATCTTGCCGATGGTATGGGTGAACGTCGTGAAGCCGCCCGACACAAGACACGTGTAGGCGCCATGCGCCCTCATGGTGCCGACCAGCGCGCGGCCTCCTGGCGTCAGCTTGATGCGCTGCTCGATGACCTCGCGGACCACGGTCTGCGGCAGGCCCTTGAGCAGTGCCACCCGCTCGCGCAGCGCCGGCTCGAACGCGATCTCGCCGCGCATGGCGCGTTCGGTGATCGCAGCGACATGGTCCTTGAAGCCCGCATAGTCGGCGAGCTCGTCGATGCACTCCTGCCCGATCATGGTGGAGTCCATGTCGGCCAGGAACAGTCGCTTGCGGCGGCCGGCGAGCGGCTGCACCACCACGTCGATGGGCCGGCCGGCCAATGACGCCTGCACCTGGTTCGCGAGCAAACGTTGGTCGCTGCCTGCGTCCGGGGTAAAGGGAATGTCGGCCGCAACAGCGGGGTCGAGCCAGCTCGGCGCACCGCCATGCGGTAGGGCGGCCCGTGCGCGCTCCAGCGCTGCGGCGTCGAGCGCAGGCTGAGAGGGGTTGCAGATCAGGGTCGCGACATGAGTCATGAGCGGCAAGATTCTGGAGGGCAGGATTCTGGGAGGCAAGCTTCCGGTCGCCGGGCGGTGCTTATTGCAGGCCCAACCTCCAGCGGCAAGTCGGCGCTGGCGCTGCGGCTGGCCGAGCGGCACCACGGCACCATCCTCAACGCGGATTCCATGCAGGTCTACCGCGATCTGCGCGTCATCACGGCACGGCCCAGCAAGGAAGACGAGGCCCGCGTGCCGCACCGGCTCTACGGCTTTGTCGATGCGGCCGAGAACTATTCGGTCGGGCGGTGGTGCGCCGATGCCAAGGCTGCGCTCGACGCGGTGTGGCGGGAGGGGCGCCTGCCGATCCTGGTGGGCGGCACCGGGCTCTATTTCAAAGCGTTGACTCAAGGGCTGTCGGCGGTGCCGCCGACGCCGGAGGAAACCCGCGCGGCGGTGCGCGCGCGATGCGATGCCGAAGGCGCCGAAGCCCTGCACGCCGAACTCGCCCGCCGCGACCCGGTCATGGCCGAAAGGCTCAAGCCGGGCGACCGGATGCGGGTCGCCCGCGCACTCGAGGTTCTGGAAGCGACCGGGCGATCGCTCGCCGACTGGCAGCGCGACGGCATGCCGGCGATGCTCGATGCGGGTGCGGCCACGGGCTTCTTTCTGGTGGTCGACCGTGCCGAACTGGCCCGGCGGATCGACGTGCGCTTCGACGCCATGCTGGAAACCGGCGCGCTCGATGAGGTTCGCGCGCTCGCCGAGCGCCATCTCGACCCGATGCTGCCCGCGATGAAAGCCCACGGCGTGCCGTGGCTGCGGCGCTATCTCACCGGCGAGATCACGCTCACCGAAGCCGCGGAGGGCGGCAAGGCCGACACCCGCCGCTACACCAAGCGGCAGGTGACGTGGTTTCGCCACCAGATGCCCGGCTGGACATGGCTTGAACCTGAAGCCGTGCTCGAAGTTGCGACGCGCGAAGTCGCCGGCTGACGGTCACTCCGCCGCCACGCGGTGTGTCTCTTCGTCGGCGATCTCCGATTGGGTCTTGCCGCGGTCGAGCCATTGCTGGAAGCGGTCGAGATAGAGATAGACCACCGGCGTGGTGTACAGCGTCAGCACTTGGCTGAAGGCGAGACCGCCGACCATGGCGTAGCCGAGCGGCTGCCGCAGCTCGGAGCCGGTGCCGTGGCCCAGCGCCAGCGGGATGCCGGCCAGCATCGCCGCCGCGGTGGTCATCAGGATCGGCCGGAACCGCAGCAGGCAGGCTTCGCGGATCGCGTCGAAGGGCTCCGCGTGACGCTCACGCTCGGCCGTGATCGCAAAGTCGACCAGCATGATGCCGTTCTTCTTGACGATGCCGATCAGCAGAATGATGCCGATGATGCCGATCACCGAGAGGTCCATGCCGCCGAGGCGGAGCGCGAGCAGCGCGCCGACGCCGGCGGACGGCAGCGTCGACAGAATGGTCAGCGGCAGGATGAAGCTCTCATAGAGCATGCCGAGAATGAGGTAGACCACGATCAGCGCGGCGAGAACCAGGATCGGCGTGCTCGACAGCGAATCCTGGAATGCTTGCGCGTTGCCCTGGAAGGTCCCGATCACACCTGACGGCATGTTGATCTCACGGGACGCGTTGGTGATCGCCTCGACCGCCTGGCCGAGAGCCACGCCCTGACGCAAGTTGAAGGTCAGCGTTGCGGCTGGGAACTGGCCCTGGTGCGACACCGACAGCGGGCCGACCTTGCTGGAGTCGACGTCGACCAGATTGGACAGCGGCACCGCGCCGCCGGTGATCGGCGACTTCAGATAGAGCCGGTTGAGCGTGCTGATGTCCTTCTGCAACTCGGGCAGGATCTCCAGGACCAGGAAGTAGGTCTTGAGCTGGGTGAAGTACTGCGTGATCTGGCGCTGGCCGAAGGCGTCGTTCAGCGTGTCGTCGATGAGCTGTGGCGAGATGCCGAAGCGCGAGGCCTGATCGCGGTTGATGGTGATCTTGAGCTGCGGCGCGTTGGACAAGAGGTCGCTGCCGACATCGGTGATCTCCGGCAAGGTCTTCATCTTGTCGAGCAGCTTGTCGCTCCACTCGTTCAACTCGTCCAGATTCGGGTCCTGCAAGGTGTATTGGAAGCTGGCGCGGGCGATGCGGCCGCCGACCGTGATGTCCTGGCTCGCCTGCATGAACATGTTGGCGCCTTCGATCTTGGCGAGTTGCGGGCGCAACCGGTCGATGATCTGCGTGGCGTTCAGCTCGCGCTCGTCGCGCGGTTTGAGCACGATGAAGCCGCGGCCGGTGTTGGCGGTCTGCGCGCCGCCCGAACTTCCGGTAAAAGTGCCAAGGCCCGCGACGTCCGGATCCTTCATCACGACGGCGCCGAGCTTCTGGATCAGCCTCATCATTTCCTCGGGCGAGGTGTCCTGTGCGCCTTCCATGAAGACCGAGATCATCCCGGTGTCTTGGATCGGAAAGAAGCCCTTGGGGATTTCGATGGCCATCGCCACGGTCAGCACCATGGTGCCGAAGAACACGCCAATCGTGATGCGCTGGTGACGCAGCGCGACGTCGAGCGTGCGCTGGTAGAACGACGCGATGCCCTCAAAGCCCGCTTCGATGAACTTGTACACCCGCCCGTGCTCGCCTGAATCATGGCGCATGAAGCGCGAGCACATCATCGGAGCGAGCGTCAGCGAAACCAGCGCCGACACCGCGATCGAAGAGGTCACGGTCAGGGCGAATTCACGGAACAGCCGGCCGATGATGCCGCCCATCAGGAGCAGCGGAATGAACACGGCGACCAGCGAGCACGAGATCGACAGCACGGTGAAGCCGATCTCGCTCGAACCGATGAGCGCGGCCTCCATGGGGGACTTGCCCTCTTCGATGTGCCGATAGATGTTTTCGACCACGACGATGGCGTCGTCGACCACGAAACCGACCGCGATGGTGAGCGCCATCAGCGACAGGTTGTCGAGGCTGAAATTCAACAGATACATCGCGCCGGCTGAGCCCATCAGCGCCAGCGGCACGGTGACGCTCGGAATGAGGGTCGCCCAGAAGTTCCGCAGGAACAGCATGATCACCATCACGACGAGGGCGATGGTGAGGCCAAGCGTGAACTGTACGTCGGCCACCGAGGCGCGGATCGTGGTGGTCTTATCAAGCAGCGTCTTCACTTCGATGGCCGGCGGGATGCGCGCGGTGAGGTGCGGCAGCTGCGCCTTGATCTGGTCGACGGTGTCGACCACGTTGGCGCCGGGCTGCTTGAACACGGCAAGAATGATGCCGTCCTTGTTGTTCTGATAGGCCGCAACGTTGCGATCTTGAGGATCGGAGATCGCCTGCCCGATGTCCCTGACGCGGATCGGTGCGCCGTTCCGGTAGGCGACGACCACGTCGTTGAACGGATCGGCGGTGAGGATCTGGTCGTTGGTGGCGATCGTGAAGCTGGTTTTCGAGGTGTTGATCGTGCCCTTGGCGACATTGACGGTCTGGCTCACCAATGCCTGGCGCACTTCCTCCAGCGTCAGGTTGCTGTTGGCGAGCTTGGCCGGATCGACCTGGACGCGGATCGAGGGCGGGCGGTCGCCGAAGATCGTGACCTGCGCCACGCCCGAGACCTGCGAGATCTGCTGCGCCAGGAACAAGTCGGCATAGTCGTCGACCGTGGTCAACGGAACGGTGTCCGAACTCAACGCCAGCAGCAGGATCGGGGAATCCGCCGGGTTGACCTTCTTGAAGTAGGGCGGTGCCGTCATGGTCTGCGGCAGCTGCTTGCTCGCCGCGGTGATGGCCGACTGCACGTCCTGCGCCGCCGAGTCGATGGCACGGTCGAGTTTGAACTGAATGACGATCGTGGTTGCGCCAAGCGCGCTCGTCGAGGTCATCTGTGCGATGCCGGGCACCTGGGCGAACTGGCGCTCCAGAGGCGCCGCGACCGACGTCGCCATGGTCTCGGCGCTCGCACCGGCCCATTGGGCGGTGACTTGCAGTGTCGGGAAGTCCACCTGCGGGAGCGGAGCGACCGGCAGAAACGGATAGGATGCGATACCGACAAACGCCAACGCCGCCATCAGCAGCGTGGTGGCGACTGGGCGGCGGATGAACGGTTCGGAAAGGTTCATGATTCGCTGTTGTCCGCCGTTTGCGCCTTATCCGAAATGCTCACGGGAGAATTGGCCCGGAGCTTGTATTGGCCGCCGGTGATCACACGGTCGCCGGCACTGACGCCGCTCTCGACGATGGTGATGTCGCCGGTCGTTGGGCCCGTCTGGATCGGCTTCGACACCGCGGTGTTCTTGTCGGTCAGGGCCCAGACGAACTGGCCCTTGGGTCCGCGCTGAACGGCCGTGTTCGGGACCACGACAGCTTGCGGCCGCGTCTCGATCTGGATGCGGACATTGATGAACTCGCCCGGCCAGAGCTTTTCGTCGGTGTTCGGGAAGCTCGCTTTCAGCTTGTAGCTCGCCGTCGCCTGGTCGATCTGGTTGTCGATGTTCTGCAGCGTGCCGACGCTCAGGACATTGCGGTTGTCGCGGTCGTAGGCCACCGCTTCAACGGCCCCGCGCTTCATCGCCTCGCGAACCTGATCGAGGGTTTGTGCCGGCAGAGTGAAGGTGCCGAGCGCCGGCTGCGCCTGCACCAGCGTTGCCATCATGCCGGCGTCGGAGGCGCGAACGATGTTGCCGGGATCGACCATGCGCATGCCCATGCGGCCATCGCTCGGCGCCTTGATGTCGGTGTAGTCGAGCTGGGTTTGCGCGGTTTCGATCTGAGCCTCGTCGGCCTGGATCGTGGCCTTCATGCTGTCGACTTTGGCCTGCTGCTGGTCGAGGTTCTGCTGCGTCTCGAAGCCCTTCGAGCCGAGGGTGCGGAACCGCTCGAGATCCTTCTGAAGGGAGATAAGCGACGCGGCGTCCTGTGCCTTTTTGGCCTTGGCCTGATCGAGCGCCGCCTGGAACAGCCGCGGATCGATCTTGGCGAGCACTTCGTCTTTCTTGACGTGCTGGCCTTCCTTGAAGAACACACTCTCCAGTTTGCCGTCGACCTGGGAATGGATGCCGACCGTGAAGGTGGCCTGCACCGTGCCGAGGCCGGTGAGATAGATCGGGACATCCTTGCGGACGGCGTTTGTGACGCTGACCGGCACTTTGGGGGGACCGCTGCGTGCCACGGCGGCCGGCTGCATGGCGCGCCAGGTGAAATAGCCGGCTGTTCCGGCGCCCAGCACCAGCACAACCGCCAGTAGGGCTGAAGTGCCGCGGCTCCAGGGTCGTCCAGTCTTCAAGTCATGTTGCGTCAAGATGTCGCCTCCGGTGCCGGCACACTATAAATGAGTGCTGACGCCTTTCCGGGACATTTCCGGCAGATGAAATGCTGACAATACGGTTCACGTCTTAATGGTCGGGGTTCGAGCCTGCGGAACGACGCTCCCATCCATTTCGGCTTGACGAACGGCTGAAGGCCCGTATATATCCCGCGCGCAAGGAAATACCTAGCGGACGATGGAATGCGCAATTTTATTGCTCAGAGGCTGGTACTCGTAAGAAGGCGCACCGCCATGGGAGGCTGACCTCCCAAGGTTCGGCGGTGCGCGGAAAACAGGGGCTTTGCGGCCCCTTTTTTAATTCCAAAAGCCGGTTGCGATGAAATTCCGGAGTGAGTGGAGCGGACAATGACCCAAAAGACCAACGGCGAGACCAACGGCGCCACGGCGCCAGGCCGGGAAATGACCGGCGCCGAAATGGTGATCGAGGCGCTCGCCGACCAGGGCGTGCAGCACGTCTTCGGCTATCCGGGCGGTGCGGTGCTGCCGATCTATGATGCGATCTTCCAGCAGCAGCAGGTGCAGCACATCCTGGTCCGTCATGAGCAGGGTGCGGTGCACGCTGCCGAAGGCTATGCACGCTCGACCGGCAAGGTCGGCTGTGTGCTGGTGACGTCGGGGCCCGGCGCCACCAATGCGGTCACCGGTCTCACAGATGCGCTCTGCGATTCCATTCCGCTCGTCGTCATCACCGGCCAGGTGCCGACGCATCTGATTGGCAACGACGCCTTCCAGGAATGCGACACGGTCGGCATCACGCGGCCGTGCACCAAGCACAACTACCTCGTGAAGAACGTCGACGACCTGCCGCGGGTGTTGCACGAGGCGTTTCATATCGCCTCGAGCGGCCGGCCGGGACCGGTGGTCATCGACATCCCCAAGGACATCCAGTTCGCCAAGGGCACCTATTCCAAGCCGAGCGAGTTCCAGCACAAGGGCTACAAGCCCCGCCTGAAGGGCGATCCGAACCGGATCGGGCATGCGGTCGAGCTGATGGCGCGCGCCAAGCGTCCGGTGTTCTACACCGGCGGCGGCATCATCAACTCCGGTCCGCGCGCCAGCGCTCTGCTGCGCGAACTGGTCAAGCTGACCGGCTTCCCGATCACCTCGACCCTCATGGGGCTCGGCGCCGTCCAGGCCGCCGATCCGCAATGGCTCGGCATGCTCGGCATGCACGGCACCTGGGAGGCCAACTGGGCGATGCACGATTGCGATCTGATGATCTGCATCGGCGCGCGCTTCGACGATCGCATCACTGGCCGGGTCGACGCGTTCTCGCCTGGCTCGACCAAGATCCACGTCGATATCGATCCGTCGTCGATCAACAAGAACGTCAAGGTCGACGTGCCGATCATCGGCGACTGCGCCCACGTGCTCGAAGACATGATCGCGCTCTGGCGACAGAACAAGGCGCAGCCGGACAAGAAGGCGCTGGGTGAATGGTGGCAGCAGATCGACAAGTGGCGGGCGCGCAAATCGCTCGCCTACAAGCGGTCGGATGCGATCATCAAGCCGCAATACGCGATCCAGCGGCTCTACGAACTGACCAAGGACCGTGACACCTACATCACGACCGAGGTCGGCCAGCACCAGATGTGGGCGGCGCAGTTCTACGGCTTCCAGGAGCCGAACCGCTGGATGACGTCGGGTGGGCTCGGCACCATGGGCTACGGTCTGCCGGCCGCGGTCGGCACGCAGCTCGCGCATCCGCAGTCGCTGGTGATCGACATCGCCGGTGAAGCCTCGGTGCTGATGAACATGCAGGAGATGTCGACAGCGGTGCAGCACCGGCTGCCGATCAAGGTGTTCATCCTCAACAACCAGTACATGGGCATGGTGCGCCAGTGGCAGGAACTGCTGCACGGCGGCCGCTATGCCGAGAGCTACACCCATTCGCTCCCGGACTTCGTCAAACTCGCCGAAGCCTATCAGGCGGTCGGCATCCGTTGCGACAAGCCGGGCGACCTCGACGGCGCGATCAAGGAGATGATCAACGTCAACAAGCCGGTGCTGTTCGACTGCGTGGTCGATCAGGCCGAGAACTGCTTCCCGATGATCCCGTCGGGCCGCGCCCACAACGAGATGCTGCTCGGCGACGCCGCCGAGAGCATCGAGGATGCCGTTACCGAAGAAGGCAAGATGCTGGTGTAGGGCCTCTCACCGCCCTCATCCTGAGGAGCGCCCGAAGGGCGCGTCTCGAAGGATCGAGGGCGGCCCCATCCTTCGAGACGCATCGCTTCGCGATGCTCCTCAGGATGAGGCCGGTAGAGGTCCTGCGCTTGCGAGTAAGGACGAACAATGAGCTCAACCTCCCACTATCCCGCCGCGATCCATCACGAGCGCGTCGAAAGCCACACGCTGTCGGTGATCGTCGACAACGAGCCCGGCGTGCTGGCGCGCGTCATCGGCCTGTTCTCGGGCCGCGGCTACAACATCGACTCGCTGACCGTGTCCGAGACCGAGCACGAGAAGCATCTGTCGCGCATCACCATCGTGACGCGCGGCACGCCGATGGTGATCGAGCAGATCAAGAACCAGCTCGAACGCCTGGTGCCGATCCATCGCGTGGTCGACGTGACCGTTGCCGGTCCTTCGATCCAGCGCGAGCTGGCGATGGTCAAGGTGCGCGGCAAGGGCGAGCCGCGCGTCGAGGCGCTGCGTCTTGCCGACGCGTTCCGTGCCCGCGTCATCGATGCCGGTCCCGAGAGCTTCATCTTCGAGATCACCGGCGCGACCGAGAAGATCGAGCAGTTCATCGCGCTGATGCTGCCGCTCGGTCTGGTCGAGGTGTCGCGCACCGGCGTGGTTGCCATCGCGCGCGGGCCGGAGGGTATGTAAGGACAGTCTCGGAGCCCAATCCACGGGCGAGGTGCGTTCAAAACGCCACGGGTGGATGTTTGCTCCAGACGCGCCGTTGGGGAATAATTTTCCATCAAGGGCGGCCAGTTTATGGTCGGTAGAATTTTGCATTCTTAAGGCGGGTCTACCGCAAAATAATATCACGTTTTCCGCCGAATATGATGATCGACTGAATCCGGTTTAGTCGGCAGTTTCCATCCGCGGATCGCACCGCGGATGGAGCTGACCATGCAGAGATTGATCGCCGGATTGCTTCTGTCGACGCTGGCTCTCACCGGCGCGCATGCGCAAAGCAGCCTGCTCAACGTCTCCTACGATCCGACGCGCGAGCTCTACCGCGCCTACAACGCCGAGTTCATCAAGCACTGGAAGGAGAAGACCGGCGAGACCGTCTCGGTCCAGCAGTCGCACGGCGGCTCCGGCGCGCAAGCGCGCGCCGTGATCGATGGGTTGAAGGCCGACGTCGTCACGCTGGCGCTCGAAGGCGACATCAACGCCATCGCCGAGAAGACCGGCAAGATTCCCGCGGACTGGCGCACCCGGCTGCCGAACAACTCGACGCCCTATACGTCGACGATCGTGTTCCTGGTCCGCAAGGGCAACCCAAAGGCTCTGAAGAGCTGGGACGATCTCGTGAAGCCGGGCATCCAGGTCATCGTTCCCAATCCGAAGACCTCCGGCGGCGCGCAGTGGGCCTATCTCGCGGCTTGGGGCTATGCCCATGAGAAATTTGGCGGTGACGAAGCCAAGGTGAAGGAGTTCGTCGGCGCACTCTACAAGAACGTTCCGGTCCTCGACTCCGGCGCGCGCGGCTCGACCACCACCTTCGCGCAGCGCGGTCTGGGCGACGTCCTGCTGTCCTGGGAGAACGAAGCCTTCCTCGCGATCAACGAACTCGGCCCCGACAAGTTTGACGTTGTCGTGCCGCCATTCTCGATCAAGGCCGAGCCGTCGGTGGCGCTGGTCGAAGGCAACGCCAAGGACAAGGGCACGCTCAAGACCGCCCAGGCCTATCTGGAATATCTCTATAGCGCGGCGGGCCAGAAGATCATCGCCAGGAACTACTATCGGCCGGCGAAGCCGGAACTGGCCGATCCGGAAAGCCTCAAGCGCTTCCCGGACATCAAGCTGATCTCGATCGACGATCCGGTGTTCGGCGGCTGGGCCAAGGTGACGCCCAAGCACTTTGCCTCCGACGGCGTGTTCGATCAGATCTACAAACGCTGACGGCGCACGTGACGGCAATCGCGCTGCCCGCTCGAACAGCATCCTGGCGGAGGCCCAGCGTGATCCCGGGCTTTGGCATCACGTTCGGCTTCACGCTGACATATCTCAGCCTGATCGTGTTGATCCCGCTCGGCACGCTCGTGCTGCGCACGACCGCGCTCGGCTGGCAGGACTATTGGGCGATCGCCACCAATGACCGCGTGCTCGCGGCGCTGAAGCTGTCGTTCGGCGCCGCCACCATCGGTGCGCTTCTAAACCTTGTGTTCGGTCTGATCGTTGCCTGGGTGCTGGTGCGCTACGACTTTCCCGGCAAACGCGCGGTTGACGCCATCGTCGATCTGCCGTTCGCGCTGCCAACCGCGGTCGCCGGCATCGCGCTCACCGCGATCTTCGACAAGAACGGCTGGATCGGGAAGCCGCTGGATGTCTTCGGCATCCAGGTCGCCTACACTTGGCTCGGTGTCGTGGTTGCGCTCACCTTCATCGGCTTGCCGTTCGTCGTTCGCACGCTGCAGCCCGTCATCGTCGAGCTCGATCGCGAGATCGAGGAGGCGGCCGCCACGCTCGGCGCCGCGCGGCGGCAGACGATCATCAAGGTCATCCTGCCAAGCCTGCTGCCCGCGCTGCTCACCGGCTTCGTGCTGGCGCTCGCGCGCGGCGTGGGCGAGTACGGCTCGGTGGTGTTTATCGCCGGCAACATTCCCTACAAGACCGAGATCGCGCCGCTGTTGATTGTCATCCGCCTGACCGAATTCGATTATTCGGGTGCGACCGCCATCGCCACCGTGATGCTGGCGCTGTCGTTCCTGATGTTCCTCACCATCAACATCATACAGGCCTGGGCGCGGCGGAGGTTCGGTCATGTCTGATCGCGCGCTTAACACCCGGCCGCTCGGCTGGCGCACGCCGATTTCGGAATCGCGATCCGTCAGAGTGCTGCTGATCGCGGCCGCGATGCTGTTCCTCGCGGTGTTCCTGCTGGTGCCGCTCCTGGTGGTGTTCGTCGAGGCGCTGCGCGCGGGCTTGCCGGCGTTTCTCAAAGGGCTCAGCGACCCCGACACCATCGCGGCCGTTAAGCTGACGCTCCTGGTCGCGGCGATTTCGGTGCCGGCCAATCTCGTGTTCGGCATCTGCGCCGCCTGGGCGGTCGCGAAGTACGAATTTCGCGGCAAGACCATGCTGATCACGCTGATCGACCTGCCGTTCTCGGTGTCGCCGGTGATCGCGGGCCTGATCTACGTGATCCTGTTCGGCAGCCAGGGCTATCTCGGTCCGTGGCTCAAGGCGCATGACCTGCAGATCGTCTTCGCGTTCCCCGGCATCGTGCTCGCCACCACCTTCGTGACGTTCCCGTTCGTGGCGCGCGAGCTCATTCCGCTGATGCAGGAGCAGGGCGCGCAGGACGAGGAGGCGGCGGTGTCGCTCGGCGCCAGCGGCCTGCAGACGTTCCTGCGCGTCACGCTGCCCAACATCAAATGGGGCCTGATGTATGGCGTGCTGCTCTGCAACGCGCGCGCGATGGGCGAGTTCGGTGCGGTCTCGGTGGTGTCGGGGCACGTGCGCGGCGAGACCAACACCATGCCGCTGCAGATCGAGATTCTCTACAACGACTATCAGTGGGTCGCGGCCTTTGCGGTGGCGTCGCTCCTGGCGCTTCTCGCACTCGTGACGCTGGCGGTCAAAACCGCTCTCGAATGGCGGTTTGGCCACGAATTGGCCAACGGACCGCGATGACGGCTGTTTCATTCAAATGACGGTCCAAGCAACTGGCAAAGCAATGCCTCAGGTAACAGGCCCTGCGACAGAGGTTCCAATGACCGCGCTTGCGAAAATTCCTGGCGCCGCCGACTATGTCAGCGCCGGATCTTCCATCGTCCCGGAACTCGCCGGGACCATAGATCGCGAACGTTCGATGAGCGTTACGGTCGAAAATCTCGTCAAGGACTTCGGCCAGACGCCGGCGCTGCACGGCGTGTCGCTTGAAATCGCAGGCGGCGAATTGATCGCGCTGCTCGGGCCCTCGGGCTCAGGCAAGACCACGCTGCTGCGATTGATCGCGGGTCTCGATTTCCCGACCTCGGGCCGTGTGCTGTTCGGTCACGAAGATGCATCGGCGAAGTCGGTGCAGGACCGCAATGTCGGATTCGTGTTTCAGAGCTATGCGCTGTTCCGGCACATGACGGTGTTCGAGAACATCGCGTTCGGTCTGCGCGTGCGGCCGCGCGCGACGCGCCCGGGCGAAAGCCAGATCCGTGAGCGCGTCATGGAGCTTCTCGAGCTTGTGCAGCTCGGAGGCCTCGATAAGCGGTTTCCCGGTCAGCTCTCCGGCGGCCAGCGCCAGCGCGTCGCCTTCGCTCGTGCGCTCGCCATCGAGCCACGGGTGCTCCTGCTCGACGAGCCGTTCGGCGCGCTCGATGCCAAAGTGCGCAAAGACCTGCGCCGGTGGCTTCGCGAGATCCACGATCGCACCGGCCATACCACCGTGTTCGTCACGCATGACCAGGAGGAGGCGCTGGAGCTTGCCGACCGCGTCGTGGTGATGAGCAAGGGCGTGATCGAGCAGGTCGGCAGCGCCGACGACATCTATGATCGTCCGGCGACGCCGTTCGTGTTCGACTTCATCGGCGATTCGAGCCAGTTGCCCGTCGTGATCGACAATGGCCACGTCCGCTTCGACAACCGGACCATCGCCATCGACGCCCAAGGCCAGCCCAACGGTCCGGCGACGCTGTTCTTCCGGCCGAACCACATCCGGTTGTCCCGGGAGGGCGAGGAAGGCCGCTCCATCGTCGGCCAAGTGACCGGCTCCCGTCGCCTGGGCGATGCCCGCAGGCTCAAGCTCGAAGTCGCCGGTCAGCACCGCTGCGAGATCGACGTGCCGGCCGATGCAGATTTCCCGCGCAAGGCCAGCATCGCGATTCAGCCCACCAACTGGCGGCTCTATTCGAGCCGGAGGGACGCCTGACCCCTGATTTGGCGGCTTTTCGAGGAGCCTGGCGGGCTTGTCCCGGCGGGCCAGTGGCCCTAGAAGCACCACGGGCAAAACTGCGGCCGGGCCCGTGGCCTCCTAGGGATATAGACTCATGCGTGTTTATTACGATCGTGACGCCGACCTGAACCTGATCAAGGGCAAGAAGGTCGCTGTCGTCGGCTATGGCAGCCAGGGCCATGCCCACGCGCTCAATATGCGCGACAGCGGGGTCAAGGACGTCGCCATTGCGCTGCGCAAGACCTCGGCGGGCGTAAAGAAGGCCGAGGCCGAGAAATTCAAGGTTATGGAAGTGGCCGAGGCCGCCAAGTGGGCCGACGTGGTGATGATGCTGACCCCCGACGAGCTCCAGGGCGACATCTATCGCGACCACCTGCACGCCAACCTGAAGAACGGCGCGGCGATCATGTTCGCCCACGGCCTCAATGTGCATTTCAACCTGATCGAGCCGCGCGCCGACCTCGACGTCCTGATGGTCGCGCCGAAGGGCCCAGGCCACACCGTGCGCGGCGAGTACCAGCGCGGCGCGGGCGTGCCGTGCCTGATCGCGATCCACAAGGACTCCTCGGGCAATGCCCATGACCTCGGCCTGTCCTACGCCTCGGCGATCGGCGGCGGCCGTGCCGGCATCATCGAGACCACGTTCAAGGAAGAGTGCGAGACCGACCTGTTCGGCGAGCAGTCGGTGCTCTGCGGCGGCCTGGTCGAGCTGATGAAGGCCGGCTACGAGACCCTGGTCGAGGCTGGCTACGCCCCCGAGATGGCCTATTTCGAGTGCGTCCACGAGGTGAAGCTGATCGTCGACCTGATCTACGAAGGCGGCATCGCCAACATGAACTACTCGGTGTCGAACACCGCCGAATACGGCGAGTACGTCACCGGCCCACGGATCGTGACGCCCGAGACCAAGGCCGAGATGAAGAAGGTCCTGTCCGACATCCAGTCCGGCAAGTTCACCCGCGACTGGATGCTGGAGAACAAGGTCAACCAGACCTCGTTCAAGGCGACCCGCGCCCGGCTCGCCGAGCACCCGATCGAGCAGGTCGGCGCCAAGCTCCGCGAGATGATGCCGTGGATCAAGCAGCGGGCGCTGGTGGACCGCTCGAAGAACTAGTTCAAGCGCGTCTTGGGTGCCAACGGGCCCGCTTCGGCGGGCCCGTTTTGTTTTGGGGCAGGGCGCTGCGGCGCAACACGAGCCCCCGCGCGCTTTAGTCCAACGAATTCAAAGGCTCGGACGCTTGTTTGACCTTGCATTGACGATTTTATTGCAGAATGATGACAAAGGTTCCGCTGCCGGCCGTTGACTGTGCATAATCCGGGGTGCGGCGCCCGTAACATGCCGCCCGCTCTCGCTTATTTCCGTCGCCGTTGGCTCGCTATGCTCGCCTTGGAGCAGCGGCCGCTCGCCTTTGGCGTGCTCGGCCTGCTGCATCTGGCGGCGCTCGGTATCCTGCTACGGACCGAGGACGACCTTGTCCCCTGCATGGCCTTCGTGCTGGCATGGGCTTTCCTGAACTGCGGCTGGCTCGCGCTCATCCGCCGCCCGGTGGTGGCGGCCTCGATCTCGCTGGTCACGATCGTCGTTCTGATCCTGCTGTCGCAGTTCAAGCAGGACGTGCTGGCGATGAGCGCCAACTTCCTCGACCTCCTGATCATCGACGCGGACACCGTGTCGTTCCTGCTCACGGTCTATCCCAACTTGAAATGGTGGGTGGCCGGCACCGGGGCGGCGGTGCTGCCGCTGATCGCGCTGTTCTGGTGGCTCGATCCGCTGCGCACGCGGCGGCGCTGGGCCGCCGTTGGCGCAGCCGCAAGCCTGGGCGCGCTCACGGTGCTGTCCTTCATCAACCCGATGGATCGCGAGAAGGCGTTCCAGTCGGTCGACTATGTGTCGCAGTTCGCCCGCTCCGGCGTGGTCGCCATGGTCGACCTCACGACGAAGGGCCTTCTCGATTCCGATGGCCTGATCGAGGACCGGCTGCCGGCGGTGCTGCCGCCAAGCTGTCCGGTGGCGCAGAAGCTGCCGCATATCGTGATGGTGCTCGACGAGTCGAGCTTCGACATCAGCACCGTGCCGGGCGTGAAGGTGCCGCCCAACTACCAGAGTCACTTCACGTCGTTCGACGGCAAGAACCGTGCGCTGACGATCGAGGGCGCCGGGGGACCTACCTGGTACACCGAATACAACGTGCTGAGCGGGCTCTCACCGCGCTCATTCGGCCACTTCGCCGAGTTCGTCACCCGCATCGCCGCCGGCCGCGTCACCCGCAGCCTGCCGAACGCGCTGCACCAGTGCGGCTATCAGACCTACAGCATCTATCCCTGGCTCGGCGCCTTCCTGAGCGCGCGTTACTTTCAGAAAACGCTCGGCATCGATCACTTCCTCGATGCCAAGGACCTGCACAGCAAGACGGTCGAGACCGACGACTTCTACTACAAGGCCGCCGCCGATCTGATCGGGCGCGAGAAGGGCAAGGCTCCGCTGTTCGTGCTGAGCTATCTCATGGCCAACCATTTTCCCTGGAATGAGCGCTGGCGGCCGGAGCTTGCGCCGGACTGGCGCGACCTCGGCAATGTCAGCGTCGACGGCCATCACATCGACGAATATCTGCGCCGCCAGGAGATGAGCGCGCGGGCCTATCGGGGCTTCGTCGAGCGGCTGAAGCGCGACTTCCCGAATGAGCCCTTCCTGATCGTGCGGTTCGGCGACCATCAGCCGCTGTTCGCCAAGCGCATCATCGAGCCGGGCCTCGACAACGTATCGATCGGCCGGCAGATCGACGCGGGCGATCCGCGCTACTTCACCACCTATTACGCCATCGACGCGCTGAACTTCCGCCCGGCGGATCTCAGCGCTGCGACGAGCGGTCTCGATGCGGCGTATTTGCCGTTGATGGTGCTGGAGGCGGCGGGCGTCCCGCTCGATCCGACCTTCGCCGAGCAGAAACGCATCCTCGCCCGCTGCAAGGGCCGGTTCTATTCGTGCTCGAACGGCGCCGAGGCACGCCGCTTCAACCGGCTGCTGATCGACGCTGGCCTGATCAAGCAGCTCTGACCATGTCGTTCGACAACCCATTCCCGGGGGGAGGAACCGTCGCGGCGGCAGGCCGCGCGCGTTTCATCGCCATCGGCGGCATTGCGGCCGCTCACACGGCCGCGCTTGGCGTCATGCTGTGGACCGAGCACGGCTGGCTGGCGTCGCTGTTGTTCGTGCTGGCCTGGGCCTGCCTGAACTTCTCTTTCCTTCTGCTGCTGCCGCGGCCGGGCGTCGCCGCGGCGCTGTCGCTGCTGCTGGTGACGCTGCTGATCACGCTCTCGCACTTCAAGTTCACCATCCTCTGGATGGTGATCAATTTCTTCGACGTGCTGATCGTCGATTCCGACACTGTCAGCTTCCTGCTGTCGATCTTTCCCGATCTGAAAACCATCCTGTTGATCGTGGCCGCCGTCACGATCCCGCTGCTGATCGTGTTGTGGCGCATCGACGCGTTCCGCGTGCCGCGGCTCGTCTCGCTCGGCGGTGTCGTGGCCTGCAGCGTCGCGGTCACGGTTCTGTCGCTGAGGTTCCCCGAGGAGCCCTGGGAGCAGTTCCAAGGCGTCAATCACGTCTCGACCTTCGTGCGCTCCGGGGTGACGACGCTGCACGAGCTCAGCACCAAGGGCTGGATCGATTACGACACCGCCACGACCGACCAGCTTCGCTCGACCGTCAACGCGGCGTGCCATCCCGCCGGGAAGCCGCCGAACATCGTCATGGTGCTGGACGAGGCGAGCTTCGACATTTCCGTGGCCCCTGGCGTCAAGGTGCCGCCGAACTACAAAGCGCACTTCCAGTCGCTCGACGGCAAGACGCGCTCGCTGGTGGTCGAGGGCTCGGGCGGTCCCACCTGGTACACCGAATACAACGTGCTGACCGGACTGTCGGCACGCTCTTACGGGCGGCTGAGCTACTATGTCACCCGCATCGCAGCCGGCCATGTCGAGCGCGGCCTGCCGCAGGCGCTGCGGCGCTGCGGCTACAAGACCATCACGCTCTATCCGGCCTATGGCGCGTTTCTCAACGCGCGCCGCTTCCAGAAGACGACCGGCGTGGAGCAATTTGTCGATTCCGCCGAGATGAAGGCCGGCGACGGCGTCGAGCCCGATCGCTTCTATTACAATCAGGCGCTGCGGATGATCGAGAACGACCGCGGCGACCAGCCCTTGTTCATTTTCGTCTACACGCTGTTCAACCATTTCCCTTGGTGGAACCGGCTGCAGCCACAACTCACGCCGGACTGGCGCGATCTCGGCAATCATCCGGAGGTCGACGAATATCTCCGCCGCCAGATGCTGAGCGCGCGGGACTATGCCGACTTCAAGACTCAGTTGCAGACGCGTTTCCCGAACGACCGTTTCCTGCTGCTGCGGTTCGGCGATCACCAGCCGGGATTGTCGTCGAAAATCCTGGAGCCGGGCGCCAGCGACGCCGTGATGACGCAGCGGATGCTGACCTACGATCCGCGCTACTTCACGACCTACTACGCCATCGACGGGGTCAACTACCGCCCGGCCAACCTCACGTCGGCGCTGGGCCGCCTGGAGGCTGTCTATCTGCCCATTGTGCTGCAGGAGGCCGCCGGCCTGCCGCTCGATCCCACCTTCGCCGAACAGAAGAAGATCATGCTCCGCTGCAACGGCCTGTTCTTCGAATGCGCCAACGGAAACGAGGCCCGGCGCTTCAACCGGCTCCTGATCGATGCCGGGTTGATCAAGGGAATGGTGTCCCGTTAATTTGCCCGCGGCCGGACGGCCGGCGAGGGGAGAGACCATGACCGACGGCGCCACGGCAGCGCAGGCGCGCAGCACCGCGGCTTCCACTGCCGTTTCCCTTGCCGATGTGACCATCAGCTTCAAGCTTGCCGATGGCGGCAGCTACACGGCGGTGCAGCACGCGTCGTTGGACGTCGCCGACGGCGAATTCGTCTCCATCGTGGGCCCGACCGGCTGCGGCAAATCAACGCTGCTCAACGCCACGGCCGGGCTGTTTCCGCCGTCGCAGGGCCGCGTGCAGATTTTCGGCTCGAGCCTGCCGGGCCTCAATCGTCAGGCCGGTTACCTGTTTCAGTCCGAGGCGCTGTTTCCCTGGAAAACCGCAATCGAGAACGTCGCCATCGGGCTCGAGACCGCCGGCACGCCGCGCGAGGAGGCGCGCCGCCGCGCCCAGGAATGGCTCGGTCGGGTCGGCCTTGGCAGCTTTGGTCCGCGCTTTCCGCACATGCTGTCGGGCGGGCAACGAAAGCG
This sequence comes from Rhodoplanes sp. Z2-YC6860, assembly GCF_001579845.1. GTDB lineage: Bacteria > Pseudomonadota > Alphaproteobacteria > Rhizobiales > Xanthobacteraceae > Z2-YC6860. The sequence goes on along the minus strand of NZ_CP007440.1, from coordinate 6,601,690 downwards.
CGTCGGTCTCGCGCAGGTGCTGATCCGCGATCCGAAGATCCTGCTCATGGACGAGCCGTTCGGTCCGCTCGACGCGCAGACGCGGCAGATCATGGGCAACCTGCTGCTGGAGCTGTGGAGCGCCGACCGCAAGGCGGTGATGTTCGTCACCCACGATCTGGAGGAAGCCATCGCGCTGTCGGATCGCGTCGTCATCATGTCGGCCGGGCCCGCGGCGCGCATCATCGGCGACTGGAAGGTGCCGCTGGCGCGGCCACGCGACATTTCCGAAGTGAAGCTCGATCCCGCGTTTCACAAATTGCATCGCGAAATCTGGGACAAGCTCAAGGACGAGGTCATGAAAGGCTATGCGCAGACCGGAGGCGGCTGATCCCATCAGCCCCGTTGCGCCCGTTATGCACGCCCCGATACAATCCGCGCACAAAAACAAAAAACGATTGTCGAACCCAGTAAGAGGAAACCTCATGTCCACATCGAGTCGGATCGGTAGTTTTGTATTGGCTGCAGGGATCGCGTTGACGTTGAGCAGCGGAGGCGCGAACGCGCAGGCCGCCTTTACGCTGACGTCGTCGAGCTTCAAGGACGGCGAGCGGCTGCCCACCAAAATGGCGGGCAACAACAAGCAGAATCCGAATTGTGTCGGCGAGAACGTTTCGCCGGCGTTGTCGTGGGCCAATCCGCCCGCGGGCACCAAGAGCTACGCGCTGCTGATGTTCGATCCCGAAGGCCGGCCGCCGGGCGGCGTCAGCCATTGGGTCGCCTATGGCATCCCGGTGTCGGTGACCGGCTTCGCCGAAGGCGAGGTGAGCAAGCAGACGGACAAGTATGTCGGCGGCAAGAGCCTGATGGGCCTGCCGCACTACTTCGGCCCCTGCACGCCGCCCGGCTCGCCGCATCACTACACGTTCGTGCTGATGGCGACCGACCTCGAGCCGACCGCGTTGCAGCCCGGCATGACCCGCGACGAGGTGATCAAGGCCCTCGACGGCCACGTCAAGACTGCGGCGGGGCTCGTCGGCACGTTCTCGAAACCGTAACGGCCAGTTGAGGAAAAAAATGAAGCTGACGAGGGGAGCCTAGTTCGTGTCGCGAGCCACGCTCCTCTCGTTGCAGCTTCTCATCGCCGTGATCTCGGTCGCGGCCTGGTACGTGCTCACCACGTTCCCGATCGGCGGCGTCACGCTGTTGCCGCCGTTCTTCTTTTCGACGCCGGTCGACGTCGTTCAGCGCATCGTCAAGTGGTTCGTCGACGGCACGATCTGGAAGCATCTCTGGATCACGCTGCTGGAATCGATGCTGGCCTTCGTTATCGGTTCGCTCGGCGGCGTGCTGATCGGATTCTGGTTCGCGCAGCAGCCGCGCACCGCCGCGGTGTTCGATCCCTACGTGAAGATGATCAACGCGCTGCCGCGTGTGGTGCTGGCGCCGATCTTCACGCTGTGGTTCGGGCTCGGCATCTGGTCGAAGGTCGCGCTCGGCGTGACGCTCGTGTTCTTCATCGTGTTTTTCAACGTCTATCAAGGCGTGAAAGAGGTAAGCCCGACTGTGCTCGCCAACGCCCGCATGCTCGGCATGAACGACCGGCAGCTGATGCGCCATGTCTATTGGCCGTCGGCGCTGTCGTGGATGTTCTCCTCGCTGCACACCTCGGTGGGCTTCGCGGTGGTCGGTGCCGTGGTCGGTGAGTATCTCGGCTCGGCCGCCGGCCTGGGCTATATCATCCAGCAGGCCGAGGGCGTGTTCGACGTCGCCGGCGTGTTCGCCGGCATGTTCGTGCTCGCGGTGTTCGTGGTCGCAATCGACTGGATCGTGACGCTGGTCGAGAACCGCCTCCTGATCTGGCGCCCGGCCGTGGCCGAAACCCGCACCTGATCAGCCTTTAGTCCGCTAGGCAGGCTCTCCCCGCTGCCCTATGGTGCGGCAAAATTTCGATTGAGGGAGAGACATCCAATGGGCAAATCGATCCGGACCATGCTGGCGGCGCTCGGCGCGCTGGCGCTGACGGTGGGCGCGGCCGCCGCGGCCAAGGTCACCATTGCGGTCGGCGGCGCGGGTTGCCTCTGCTACCTGCCGACCATGCTGGCCGAGCAACTCGGCGAATATAAAAAGGCCGGCGTCGACGTCGAACTGGTCGACTTCAAGGGCGGCTCGCAGTCGCTCACCGCCGTGATCGGCGGCAGTGCCGATGTCGTCTCGGGCTACTTCGACCACTGCGTCAATCTCGCCGCCAAGAACCAGGCGCTGGAAGCCTTCGTGGTCTACGACCGCTATCCGGGCTTGGCGCTCGTGGTCGGGCCGAAGCAGACCGGCAAGATCAAATCGGTGGAGGACCTCAAGGACAAGAAGGTCGGCGTCAGCGCGCCAGGCTCCTCGACAGATTTCTTTCTGAAGTATTTGCTCAACAAGCACGGCGTCGACTCGAACTCCGTGGGCGTGGTCGGCATCGGCCTCGCCGCGACCGCGGTTGCCGCCATGGAGCAAGGTTCGGTCGATGCGGCCGTGATGCTCGATCCCGCGATCACGCAGCTGCAGGGCCGCAACAAGGACCTGAAGATTCTGAGTGACACCCGCACCCAGCACGACACGCTCGAGGTGTTCGGCGGCGAGTATCCGGGCGGCGCGCTCTACACCAAGAGCGCCTGGATCGCGGCGCATCCGAAGGAGATCCAGGCGCTGACCAACGCCATCCTGGCGACGCTGAAATGGATCCATTCGCACACGCCCGAGGAGATCATGGCGAAGATGCCGGAGAACCTCGTCGGCCCGGACAAGGCGCTCTATCTGGCGGCGCTGAAGAACACGATCCCGATGTATTCGACCACCGGCAAGATGGACCCGAAGGGCGCCCAGGCCGTGCTCGACGTGTTCAGCCAGTCGTCGCCCGAGGTCAAGAACGCCAAGATCGACCTGTCGAAGACCTACACCAACAAGTTCGTCGAGGCGGCGGGCACGACCGGCGAAAAATAGCTGCACGGGACAGCCGGCTCGCGACAAGATCAAAAGGCCGCAGGATTCCTGCGGCCTTTGCCTTGAGGCGATTTGCTTGCGCCCTGGTCCGGCTTTAACCTCGTCGGCGCAATCAAGAAATTTGTATCGAAGTCGAAGAATTCGCATGGAGAGCGAGAATGAAAATCTCGATGATATTCGGGGCCGCGGTTGTGATGGTCGGTGCGTTGACAAACGCAACGGCTCAAACGGCCGAACCGTCCTACAAGGGAGATCCTGACGTCTATAAGGTGATTTTCGAAGACGCAAATTTTCGCGTCATCGAAGCCAACAGGAAAAAAGGGGTTCACGACAAGGTGCATGGTCACCCCGCGCCGTCGATTGTCTACAACGTGACGGACTGCAAGACCAAGCAGTATGCGGCCGATGGCAAGACATCGGAGCGGGAGTCCAAGGCCGGAACGGTGACGGCGGTGCCCGTCATCGCCTCGCATTCGGCTGAGAACACGGGCGGTACGGACTGCAAGCAAATCTTCGTCGAGAAGAAATAGTCTTGATTGGACGATAGCAGGTCTCAGGGCCGCAGGAATTCTGCGGCCCTTTGCCTTTGCCCTGCGCGGTCGCCCATCAGCCGCGCTTCTGCTAGCGTGGTCCGCCTGCAAAGAGGTGGAGGAGCTTGCCATGGCAAAAGGGTACTGGGTGGCATTTGCGGACGTGCACGATCCCGAAGGCTACAAGCTCTACATCGCAGAGAACGCCAAGGCATTTCGAAAATTCGGCGGACGCTTCCTGACGCGCGGTGGTCAATCCGAAACACCCGAGGGTAAGCCGAGATCGCGCACAGTGGTGATCGAATTTCCGACGTATCAGGCCGCGCTCGATTGCTACCGGTCGCCGGAGTACGCCAAAGCCATGGCGCTCAGGCAAGGCAAGTCAGTCATGGATCTGGCGATCGTTGAGGGCTACGCAGGCCCTCAGCCGGCTGAATGAGCCCACGTCTCAAGAAGCATCCAATCAACGGCTTCGATTGGACCCGTCAATCCAATTCATTTGCCGCGCTGGGCGTGGCACGCTAGCGGTGATCTTCAACGGACACCGGCGTCGCCATGAACATCCTCTCGATCCAGTCCCACGTCGCTTTCGGCCATGTCGGCAACTCCGCCGCGGTGTTCGCTCTTCAGCGCATCGGCGTCGAGGTCTGGCCGGTGCACACGGTCCAATTCTCGAACCATCCGGGCTATGGCGGATGGCGGGGCCGCGCCTTCGACGGTGGGCTCATCCACGATATGGTGCAGGGCATCGAGGAGCGCGGCATGCTGCGCGCCTGCGACGGCGTGCTGTCGGGCTATGTCGGTTCGGCCGAGATCGGACCTGCGATCCTCGACGCCGTGGCCCGCGTCAAGGCGGCCAATCCGCAGGCGCAGTACTGCTGCGATCCGGTGATCGGCGATGTCGGCGTCGGGGTCTATGTCCAGCCGGGCGTTGCGGACTTCATCCGCCAGCAGGCGATCCCGGCCGCGGATGTGGCGACGCCGAACCTGTTCGAGCTTGCCCATCTCACTGGGCGCTCGACGCGCAACACCGGCGAGGTGCTGCAGGCGGCGCATGCGCTGCGCCATATGGGGCCGCGCATCGTGATGGTGACCTCGCTGATGAGCGACGAAACCCCGGACGGCGCGATTGAACTCGTGACCTGCGACGACGCCGGCTCGTACCGGCTGCGCACGCCAAAGCTGCCGATCGCCGCGAATGGCGCCGGCGACGTGATTTCGGCGCTGTTCCTCGCTCATCTCATCCGCACCGGCTCCGCGCCCGAAGCGCTGTCATGCGCGGCGTCGTCGGTGTTCGGCATTCTCAAGCGCACCGCAGAGGCGGGTTCGCGCGAAATTCTTCTGATCGAGGCCCAGGACGAACTGGTGAAACCCAGTGCGACGTTTCGTGCCGAGTCGTTCTAGGCAGCGTCATTCTGAGAGGAACCGATGCGCCGCCGCTATTTCACGCTCGATGTCTTCACGACGACCCGTTTCGCCGGCAATCCGCTGGCGGTGGTGCTTGAAGCCGGCGGGCTTGAGACGGTGGCGATGCAGGCCATCGCCCGCGAGTTCAACCTGCCCGAGACCGTGTTCGTCTTTCCGCCGGCCGATCCCGGGCACCGCGCCCGGTTGCGCATCTTCACGCCGGGGCGGGAAATCCCATTCGCCGGCCACCCCACGGTCGGCACCGCGGTGCTTCTGGCTCATCTCGACGGCGGTGAGACCACGCGCGAGATCGTGCTGGAAGAGCAGATCGGTCTTGTCATCTGCTCGGTTCTCCCAGTCCATGGCGGCGGGCGCGCGAGCTTCGACATCCCAAAATTGCCCGAGCGCCTCGGTCCTGTGCCGGATCTCGACAAGCTCGCGGCCGCTTTGAGTCTCGCACCGGCGGATATCGGCACCGGCGATTTCAGTGCCGAGCGCTGGACCGCCGGCAATGCCATGACCTTTGTCCCGGTGAAGAGCATGGATGCCGTTGCCCGCGCGAGGCCCGACATGGGCCGCTGGAGCGAGGTGTTCGGTCCGAACGATCCGCAGGCCGCCTATGTGTTCTGCCAGGAAGTGACCGATCCGAAGCATTCATTTCACGCCCGCATGTTCGCGCCGGGGCTCGGTGTGTTCGAGGATCCGGCAACCGGCTCGGCGGCCGCAGCCTTCGCCGGGCCGCTTGCGGCCGGCCATCGCGACGGCAAGCACGGCTTCACCATCGAGCAGGGTTATGAGATGCAGCGGCCGAGCCTGATCCATCTGGCGCTGAATATCCGCGGCGGGGTGCTGACCAGCGCTACGGTCGGCGGCGACGCCGTGCTGGTCGCGGAGGGCACAATCGAAGCTTGACGCTCGCGCTGTGGTGCGGTCCATGTCCCCCTCATGACCGATGTGCGGGTGGAACGGATCGAGCGGCTCGATTTGGCATACGCTCCGCGTCCGTGGCCCTTTGCGCAAACGCGCCGCGCCGAGATCGATGCGCATTTCGCGCGCCGCAAGGCTGCGCGGCCCGCGTTGTGGAACGGCCAGGTCCTCGTGCTTTACGAACATGCCGTCGACGGTGCGGTGTTTCGCGGTTCGTACCTGAAGACCGACTACGCGAGCTTCCTCTCCTGGATGGACTGGGGGCATCCCGATGCGACCGTGCGCGACTCCTTCTCGCAGGGCGCGTTGCGCTCGGCGGACGGCGCCTATCTTTTGGGCGTGATGGGCTCGCACACCGCGAACGCCGGAAAAATCTATTTCCCGGCCGGCACGCCCGATCTGAGCGACGTGAAAGGCGACAAGGTCGATCTCGCGGCAAGCGTCTGGCGCGAGATCGAGGAGGAGACCGGACTCACCGCGGCTGATGTCGAGGCGGAGCCCGGCTGGTACTCGGTGTTCTCGGGTCCGCAGATCGCGCATCTGAAGATCATGCAGGCACGGGAAGACGCCGTGCCGCTGCGCAAGCGCATCATGGCGTTCCTGGCGCGGCAAAATCCGCCGGAGCTTGCCGACATCCGCATCGTGCGCGGCCCGGCCGATCTCGAGCCGATGATGCTGCCCTTTGTGGCCGGATTTCTCCGCGAGCAATGGGCGGGTACTGGCCAGCAACGCTGAACAGCCATGCAGGCGCGCCGCTGAAGTTGCCTTCGCGGCGCGTTGGTATAGCGTCACGCGCGATGGAATTCGGAATCTTCGACCACCTCGATCGCAGCCCGGCATCGCTTGCGGACTATTACGAGGAGCGGCTCGCGATCGTCGAGCTGTTCGATCGCGCGGGCTTCTATGGCTATCACCTCGCCGAGCACCACGCGACGCCGCTCGGCATGGCGCCGTCGCCGAGCGTGTTCCTCGCCGCGGTCGCCCAGCGCACCAAGCGGCTTCGCTTCGGGCCAATGATCTTCGCGCTGCCGCTCTACCATCCGATCCGCATGATCGAGGAAATCTGCATGCTCGATCAGATGAGCGGCGGCCGCCTCGATGTCGGCTTCGGCCGCGGCGCCTCGCCGATCGAGCTCGAGCTTTATGGCGTCAACCCGGACGACGCCCGCGACATCTACGACGAGTCGCTTGCGGTGGTGATGAAGGGATTGGCTGGCGAGAGCGTTAGCTTCAAGGGTAAGCACTTCAGCTACGACAGCGTGCCGATGGAGATCCATCCACTGCAGAAGCCGCATCCGCCGCTGTGGTATGGCGTGCATGCCAACGACAGCGCGGTGCGCGCAGCGAAGCAGGGCCTCAACGTCATCAGCCTCGACGATGTTGAGGCGACGCGCGGTTTCAGCGAGCACTATCGCGCCGACTGGAAGGAGACCGGCCGCGCCGGGCCGATGCCGAAGTTCGGGATCGGCCGCATGCTGGTGGTTGCCGATAGCGATGCGGAGGCGCAACGGCTTGCCGAGCGCGCCTACCCGGTGTGGAACGCGAGCTTCCTGCATCTTTTCAAGGTCTACGACCGGATGCCGCGGCATCCGCGCCCATCGGAGTTTTCGGCCATCCAGGCCGACAGCCGCGGCTTCTGCGGCTCGCCGCGCACCGTCACCGAGATCGTCAGAAAGCAGATGGCGGAGTCGGGCGCCGACTATTTTGTCGGTCAGTTCGCCTTCGGCGATCTGACCCTGGCCGAGACGAGGCGCTCCATCGAGCTGTTCGCGGCGGAGGTGATGCCCGCGCTGCGCAATGCCTAGAGCGGGATCAACATCATCGAATCGCCTTGCATTAGGACTGGGTCCCTGCGGAAGCGGGGACCCAGGGCCGCGAATTCCGATGCTTCGATTTGGGTGGATAGGCCGCTGTTCGGCTCCCCCTTGCGGGCGGCCCATCCCATCCGCTACATAAGCGCCATCGGGCCGCCCGGGTTAACGCGCGATTTACCGTGTTTCGCCATCCTGGGTGGGTCAACTGAGAGGGCTTTTTGGCAATGCCTGCGCGCCGTTTCACTTGCGCGTTCGCTCCGGGGGCGGTTTCCGCCCGGCCGGCTGCCGCCCTCATTCTCGGGCTCCTGCTTCTTAGCTGCCCCTGAGGGCCGGCTGGGCATTTGCGCCTGGGCACTCAGGGGTCGGTTGAAACCAGAAAACCCAGAGCGCCTGCAAGGACCGATCAGCCGGGCGCAAACCGAGAAGGACCGTTTCCATGACCACGACAGCCAAGTCCGAGAAGGACCGCGTCGTCATCTTCGATACCACCTTGCGCGACGGCGAGCAGTGTCCCGGCGCCACCATGACCCACGAGGAGAAGCTCGAGGTCGCCGAACTGCTCGACGACATGGGCGTCGACATCATCGAGGCGGGCTTCCCGATCGCCTCTGAGGGCGATTTCGCCGCCGTCCATGAGATCGCGACGCGCGCCAAGAACGCCGTGATCTGCGGGCTGAGCCGCGCCGCCTTCAAGGACATCGACCGCTGCGCCGAGGCGATCAAGCCCGCCAAGCGCAAGCGCATCCACACCTTCCTGTCCACCTCGCCGGTGCACATGAAGTACAAGCTGCAGAAAGAGCCGCACGAAGTGCTCGACATGGTGATCGCGCAGGTCACGCGCGCGAGAGGCCATACCGACGACGTCGAGTGGTCGGCCGAGGACGCCACCCGCACCGAGCACGATTTCCTCTGCCGCTGCGTCGAGGCCGCGATCAAGGCCGGCGCGACGACCATCAACATCCCCGACACCGTCGGCTACACGGTGCCGGAGGAGTACTTCCGGCTCATCAAGATGCTGCGCGACCGCGTGCCGAACTCCGACCAGGCGCGGTTCTCGGTGCATTGCCACAACGACCTCGGCATGGCGGTGGCGAACTCGCTCGCCGGCGTGAACGGCGGCGCGCGGCAGATCGAATGCACCATCAACGGCATCGGCGAGCGGGCCGGCAATGCCGCGCTCGAAGAGGCCGTGATGGCGATCAACGTGCGCAACGACGTGCTGCCGTTCTGGACCGGGATCAACGCGACGATGCTGACGCGCGCCTCGAAGCTGGTGTCGGCCGCGACCTCGTTCCCGGTGCAGTTCAACAAGGCGATCGTCGGACGCAATGCCTTCGCGCACGAGAGCGGCATCCACCAGGACGGCATGCTCAAGCACACCCAGACCTACGAGATCATGACGCCGGAGACGGTCGGCGTGAAGCAGACCTCGCTGGTGATGGGCAAGCACTCCGGCCGCCACGCCTTCGTGCACAAGCTGGAGGAGCTGGGCTACAAGCTCGGCGACAACCAGCTCGAAGACGCGTTCACGCGCTTCAAGGCTTTGGCCGACCGCAAGAAGCAGATCTACGACGAGGACATCGAGGCGCTGGTCGACGAGGAGATCGCGCACGCCCAGGACCGCGTGAAGCTTGTGTCACTGTCGGTGATCGCCGGCACCCGCGGGCCGCAACGCGCCACCATGAAGCTCGACATCGACGGTCGCGGTATGCTCGAGGAGTGCGAGGGCAACGGGCCGGTCGATGCGATCTTCAACTGCATCAAGACGCTGGTGCCGCATGAGGCGGTGCTCGAGCTCTATCAGGTGCACGCCGTCACCGAAGGCACCGACGCGCAGGCCGAGGTGTCGGTGCGTCTCGCGGAGAAAGGTCGCTCCGTCACCGCGCGCGGCGCCGATCCGGACACGCTGGTTGCTTCGGCGAAGGCTTATCTCGGCGCGCTCAACAAGCTGATGGTGCGCCGTCAGCGCGGCGGCGTCGCGGTCAGCGAGTCGCGCGTGCACTCAACCGACGTTGGTTGAAGCCTTCGATAAACACGAGCGATTCAAAACAACGAAATGCCGCACCTGAAAGGGCGCGGCATTTTTCATGTCAGTTTGCCTGTCGTTTTTTGTCTGTCAGGTTTCTTGTCAGCCACATTTGCGCCACGTCGATAAACGCGCGTTCAGTTGCTGCGTTTGCGCGCGCGGATTACTTCGATGTCATGACCAAAGCTTAACTTGCTGTCGCGATGGCGTGGATCAATATCAGAGCGACCAGCAACGCCATCAAGGAGGTGGCCATGATCAACAAAACACTCGCTGCCGGTACGATTGCTCTTCTGCTTGCGGGCGCCAGCACGGGCGCCGTGCTCGCGCAATCTGCGCCGTCACGCGATCACGCGCGTTCGGAAATGCGGATGCAAGACCGCGCTCAGGACCGCGCCAAGTTTCGTGAGAATCGCGCCGCCGATGTTGCCGCGTTCACCGACGCGCGCATCGCTGCGCTGAAGGCCGGCCTCAAGCTCAACGCCGACCAGGAAAAGAACTGGCCTGCGGTCGAGACCGCGCTGCGCGATCTCGCCAAGGACCGCGCTATGCAGATGAACGCCCGTGCCGAGCGCCGCGAGGCCGCCCGCGCCAACGTCCAGGGCAACGATCAGGCCCGGCCCGCGCCGGACGCGATCGCCCGCATGCGCGACCGCGCCGACGCGATGACCGCCCGGGCCGCCGGCCTGAAGAAACTCGCTGACGCCTCGGAGCCGCTCTACAAGAGCCTCGACGACGGCCAGAAGCACCGCTTTTCCGCGCTGATCCGTATGGGCGGCCGGGGCGGGATGGAGCACCACCACTGGCGGCGCGGCTGACGCCCGCTTGAATTCAGGAACCTGAGCGTCACCCCCCGCCTCAGGAACCGAAGCGGCGGCACCGGTCGCATCCAGCCCCCCGACGAACGGTCGCTGCCAGGAAGCCGCCGGACCCAGGTCCGGCGGCTTTTCCTTTGAAGTTTTACCGTGGGCTTGCTGGACAGCCCGGCCTTCGTTTGTTACATGACCCGGCCTGCGGGGCTTGCCCCGCGACGGTGGCCCGGGCGCATAGCTCAGTTGGTAGAGCAGCTGACTCTTAATCAGCGGGTCCCAGGTTCGAGCCCTGGTGCGCCCACCAATCCAATCAATCACTTAGCCGATCACGGGTTGGACAAACCGGGCACGTTTTACAGCCCGTTTTACAGTTTTGTTCGCGCTTCGAGCTTCATCACCGCGATCTCGGCGAGCTGCACGTCACGGCCAAGATAGTGAGCGTCGAGGATCGCCTCGACGTCCCTCAAGCTGTGTCCGGTGAACGTCGCGATCTGCGGCACGGTGGCGTCCGCCAGTGCGAGCCGCACCACCGCCGACCCGCGAATATCGTGGAAGGTGAGGCCCCGGATGCCGGCGCGGTCGCAAGCCTTACCCCACGACGTCCGAAACCCATCGGACGTCCACGGCCGCCCTCGGGTGGTTGTCAGCACGAGCGGTCCGCGCCGCTCGGTTCTGTCCAGAAGAGTTCGCAGCGGCTGGCCGGCGGGCACAACAATGCGCCGGCCGGTCTTCGACTGGGTCAGGCGAATGTGCTTGCCGTCGTAAGCCGACCACGGCAGCCGCAAGAGATCGCCCTGGCGCTGGCCGGTCCAGAGGGCGAGCATCATTGCGAGCGCCAGTTCAGGCGGCGCCACCCCGAGAAGCGCGGCGACGTCCGTGTCTTGCCAAATCTTGTCCGTGCGGTTTGCGGCGTACAGGCGGCCGCCGCCTTCGCAGGGGTTGGAGCTGATCAAACCACGATCTTTGCTGAACGAGAGGATGCGAGACAGTGTTGACCACGCATAGTCTGCCTTGCGCGGCGTGTTGGCGAAACGATCGCGCCAAGCTTTGAACTCGCCACGGACACGCGGGTCCTTCAACGCGGCCAAGGGCAAATCACCGAACTCTTCTTCGATGAGCTTGATATAGGCGGCGTAGGCTCGAACGGTGGAGGATGCAAGCTTCAGGTAGTCGGCCGATCCCTTGAACGCTGCGATCAACGTCATGAAGGTGCCGGCCGCCGGCGCACGAAGATCAGCGTGCGCCTCCTGATACTGGCGGACAAAGTCTGGCGTCCCAGGCAGAGCCGTGATGCGTGGACCGCCACGCCACGCGTAGTAATAGATACGCGTCGCCCCGGTCGCGAGCTTCATCTCAACGCAATGAATGCCTTTAAGATGCACGCGCACGATTCGATTTCCACGTATCGAGTGCTGAGTCGGGGCTACTAGGCTGAAGATTGCTCAGCGCGTCGAGCGCCGCGTCGATTGCTTTCAAGTCCCATCGGCTGGTGCCGGCGATCGGTCCAGGCAGTCGGCCTTGCTTAATCCACATCGAGAACCCCGTCGGCGAGAGGCCACAATACGTCGCAGCCTGAGGCCGCGTCAGCAGACGCGGCGTCAAACCGAGCCGAGTATTGCCACCCTGTGCAGTCGAGTCTGACATCGTTCTGGCAACGGAAGCAACGCCGGCGTAAGGCCAGCCTGCAGCGCGACGCTATATAAGGTTCTGCTGGCAAAGCGAAATTTGAACGCCGCCGAACGTCTGCGGATGGCCCAACGGCACCCTTTTGGAAGCCACTCCATTCCACCGCGTCACGAACACGAAACGCCTCAAATGAGCGCGATGCGCCGACGCTCATCGCAACTGGGTGGAAGACGGACGTTGCAGTGGATCCTCGCAAATTGCGCGCTTGGTACCTGTTCTCTGACAAAGGAATGAAGCGCTAGGCAGGCGTAGCCGGATGCACTGCTGTCATATCTCGCCGCAAACTGCGATGTCTTCGACAAGCGAATTGAAGCCGCTGTGCTGGCGCACGATCGATGCGTCTCGACGGCACCTACCTGACGTGGGTCGATTTTTCGGGCACGCGGCGGCCGCCCAAAAGACATTGCGGCGAGGGCCGCGACGGGTGCACGGCGCCGCAAGCGGTGCTCGATGACGTGCTGCCTCGGCCTGAGGTGGCATTTCAAGACCTGCGGCCTCAGCGATAGCCGTTCGGCAGCTCGGTCCCGTAGCCCAATTCGCGGGGGGCGCGAGATCTCGAACTACTCAGGTGGATCGTCCATAAAATCGAAAGTGAGAGTCATGTCGCGCAAACCGGTTTCCCTGCAATTTCCGTCCAATCGCGGAGCCCGACCAACTAGCGTGACCTTTCGGGATTCATTTTCAATCGGCCCCTGCACTTGGTATGGCCGCCTGCCGCACTTCTCAGTGAATAATGTTGCGGTTCCTGAGTATGTGCTACCAACGACCCGCCCTTGGAACCGAACGTCTCCTGGCTTCGCACTGAGCTTCGACATACCAGTACTTGGTTTGTAGAAGATGAACTTGCGCTCCGTCCCGGTCGCCTCAAGTCGTACAATCGAATTGTCGTGCCGCCAGTAGCTACCTTTGCTCACTGCTGCAGTTCTCGGCGCCGTTGGTCGACAAGCGCGTGATAGATTGATGATCGATGCGCCCAATCCTTGGTCGGGGACGACATACGCTTGGGTCAGCCGAGCGATTCTCATGGGCTCGTCCTGGGCGAGGCGCGATAATAGGCTCTGTTTCCCAGTCAAAGAGACGACAAACTCGAGCTCTCCGTCAATTTGCTCGGCGACACCTGTGAGAATTTCACCCTCGTTTGTTTCCGTTGCGATGATCAGTGCCACAGCTCGTCCGGGCGAGATCGACCCTCCTGGAATAGGGCCAAGCATGCGCAACCCTGCGGTCGTATCGCAAGTAATCGTCACAATCCTCTTTGAACCGGGAATGACAAAACGGATATTGTTGTCAGCTGCTTGAGCGACCCAAGCATGGATGGTCATTATCGCGACGAGCGTCAGTCTGAAGGCCGGTATCATTCCGCGACCCAGCGGCTTTCGAACTTGTGGTTGGCCTTCCACGATTCGATCTCACGGAAATCAGTACAATCCGCTGACACGCCATCGCGCCGCATTCCAAACTCTGTGTCGTTAACGCGGGCTAAGATAAAACATACATCCTTGTACTGGCCCAAGATTCGGTTTCGCATTCGAAATGATACTCTAGCTATCGCCGCCTCTAATGGGCGGCCGCCCCAATAAGCCGTGCCGAAGTCCTCTACCTGGGAGTCGAAGCTTTGCAGCTCCCACCTGGTCTGAGTCAGTCTGTGATAGGCGGCGACCGCCCAAGGGAACTGGGCAAAGCCGACTGTGCTTTGCCAATCAGTTGTATCGAAGGACTCACGTACATCCTTTGCAACTGCCGCTGCCGTGGAGGCGGCCAGATTACCGAACTGGGCTCTCAACTGGTTCTGCCTGTTCTCGCGTTTGGCCGCTTCCTCTTTCGATTTTCGGTCTTCGGCTTCTCTCTCGATCGCAGCTTTCTGCCGACGATCATAGTCAATCTGCTTTATTCGAGCGTCTTCATCGGTGAGGCGTTTTTCGATGGCCTGAATCTCGGCGCTTGTGGCCCACGGAACGGAAATGACATCTGGAAGACGATCGCGAACGAGGGCTTCGTTCAATTTCTTCAATTCTTTGCTTGAGCTATAAACCGACCCGCACTCCTGTCGCTGTATCGATCGGTAAGCATCGTCCATGCCGGTCTTTTCGATAGCATTGGAGACAACGACCTCGGACGAAAGACGGTCTACGCTGCCGTCCAGCCATGTCTTGTGGGCTCTGAGGCGGCTATCCACGACCAAACATAGGTTAGAATTTTTAGCGTCTGAAATGATGATGCCATAGCCGTCGTCTTTGTCGCTCGCTATCGCCGCGCGGTTTCGTTCGCGTTCTCGCTCTTCGATCTCCCTGGCTCGAAGTTGTTCTTCGGATGTAACGGTCTTCAATGGTCTAAATCGATCGGCTTCAATTTCGGACAAGAGAGCGAGGGCAGGGCTGGATTTGAGGCGAGCGAAGCCGCTTCTCCTGATACCAATCACATCATAATTGCCGAGATCGGAGCGTGTGCACTCCGCGGCATCGAGATCGATGCTGCGGGCTTGAAGATCGAGAAGAAGTTGTTTCAAGAGATACGTCTGGCGCTTGTCGAACCCCGGTTCATAAATGCAGGCCTTCGCTAGGCCCTTTTCAAATTGCACACCGCCGCCCAATGCTCGAGAAACGTGCGGAGCTTTGGGCGACGAGTTGACCAAAGTGACAAAATCTTCGCCGCTGCCATCGATTAGGAAGGCATTTCGCTCGGTTCGGCGAATTGCGTTTGTGTCGTCGCTTGCGTGCTCAAGTACATCGCGGCTCTTGTTGAATTCGTTGACGAGACCAGCGTTGCGAATGGCGACTGCTGCGCGATTGCTTGCTTCTTCGATTCTTCGGAAATCTGAACTCGACAACGCACGCTCTAGCTCTGCAGCAGCAGGCACAAGAGCTTGCGTGGACGGCGTGACCGAAAATTCCCTGAAGTAAAAATTGAAGAACTCTCGCTGCTGACCGGCTAGCTTGTTCACTTGATTGCGACTTTGTTCAAGCTCGCGCTGGCGTAGCCCTTCGCGTTCCACGGCGAATCTGTCAAAGCCGGCGCGAGTACGTAGTGACGCCTTCAGAGTTTCGATAAGGCTTGCAACTTTGTTTGGGTCGTCGCCTTTGGTGGCCGCATCAAGATTGGAGATTGCCTCGACCAGTTCGATAACTCGCGGCGGATTGGTTTTGAGAAACGCCGTAGCGTCTGCGATGAGTTGACGGGCTTCCGGCAGCAGGCGCTCCAACGATGCGGCCCGAAGTCTCGCTTCTTCGGCTGCCTTTGCTATTCGGTCGAGGTCGGCTTGCTCTGCCGCCAGCAGGGCTTCTTTCCTGTCCTGATCCAGCTTTTGCTGCGCTCGGACTTCGGCCTCGTAACGCTTCTGTTCAAGGGCGAGAGCACGCTCGGCTCGCTGTTGCTGTTCGATTTGCAGCCGCTGTCGTTCGGCCTCTTGCGCCCGACGCGCCATCTCGTTGATAAAAGTTCCGACATTAAGTTGCGCGTGGGCAGGGGCGTTGGCGGTCGCGGTGAAGGCAGCTACGCAAATCGCTGTCAAAATTGGCCTACGCACCGTCTCCCCCAAAGCTCGCCTTTTTCCAGCGGGTGCGCGACCTTACCGTACAACCAGTGGTAAACTCAATTCCTTGGGCTGCGCCGGACGTCTGGGAGGTTAACGGGGCTTCGGATGGAAAGGCGGAGGCAATCGATCTGTTCGAACGGGGGCGGCACTACCAGAAGCGCTCGG
The DNA here is from genome assembly GCF_001579845.1 of Rhodoplanes sp. Z2-YC6860. Lineage (GTDB taxonomy): Bacteria > Pseudomonadota > Alphaproteobacteria > Rhizobiales > Xanthobacteraceae > Z2-YC6860. Next base: position 6,585,824 of record NZ_CP007440.1, on the reverse strand, counting down.
TTTGCCGGGGGAGGTCAGCGGCGCCGCATTTTCGAGTCACCCGCTGAGCCTACGGGATGGCAGTTCCAGCCTTTAGGCCATCGTCGTTCCCCCTTGGTTGGACGGCCTCAAGTTGACTTGCGGTGATCGGCATCATAACCGCGATCTGCCAGCAGCAATTGTGTATGGCGGAGGGAGACGAACTGAAATCCAACGTTCTCCAGTTTTGCGCACAAATTCGCTGCGTTGCGTAGTTGACGGCCGGAAGTTTCAGGCGTTTGGCTGGCATCTATCCCGCAATCCCGAACAACTCCGGCTCCGTCATCAATACGCGACGGATCACGCGCTTTCCGGATTCGATCGCTGTTACGGTGGTCGTCGGTATCTGGGCTGAACCCGCAGAGCTGGCAGAGGGCGATCCGAAATCCGACGTTACCCACTTTTGCGCCGACCACCGCCCGTAAAGCTGGTTTCCTCAGACGTCGCCTAATGACCCTGGCTGTGTGAAAACGCCCCGCTCCATGAGATTCTTGCGGCGCTGATTCTTGGCGGCTGCGGGGGATCGGATGAAGCGCTTCGTTGAGGGGACGGCTCGCGGGCAAAGCACGCTTTTTCCCGAATGCTTGGAAGACTGGATCGGCGAGGACAATCCGGTTCGTGTGATCGATGTCTTTGTTGATGAGCTCGATCTGGCGGAGCTGGGATTTGACGGGGTTGCGCCGGAGGTCACCGGCCGGCCGGCGTATCATCCGTCTGTCCTGCTGAAGCTCTACATCTACGGCTATCTCAATCGGGTTCAGTCGAGCCGACGGCTGGAGCGCGAGGCTGGGCGTAACGTTGAAGCGATGTGGCTAACGGGTCGGCTGGTGCCTGATCACAAGACGATTGCCGACTTCCGCAAGGACAATGGCGGCGCGATCCGCCAGGTCTGTGCCCGGTTCATAGCGCTTTGCCGCGTCATGGGGCTGTTGACGGACCCCAGCGTGGCAATCGACGGCAGCAAGTTCAAGGCCGTGAATAACCGGGACAAGAACTTCACGCGCGCCAAAATGGAGCGGCGCATGGCGCAAATCGAGGAGAGCGTTGCCCGCTATCTACAACAGCTTGATACCGCCGACCGGCATGAGCCATCAGAGGCACTCCAAAGCAAGACGAACCGTCTGAAAGACAAGATCGCGAAGCTGAGGGAGCAGATGCAGAATCTCGGGGAACTCCGGGCGCAGATGCTGGCGGCTCCGGATCAACAGATATCACTGACCGATCCTGACTCTCGCTCAATGGCGACCAGCGGCCGAGGGTCTGGGGTCGTCGGCTACAACGTTCAGGTTGCCGTGGAGACCAAGCATCATCTGATCATTACGCATGAGGTGACCAACGTCGGAACCGACCGATCGCAGCTCTCGACCATGGCGAAGGCCGCGAAGGCGACATTGGGAGTAGAGAGCCTCGATGCGGTCGCTGACCGCGGCTACTTCAGCAGCGAAGAGATCCTGGCCTGCGAGGATGCCGGCATCACGGTCACGCTGCCCAAGCCGATGACCTCAGGCATCATTGCCAAGGGGCGTTTCGGCAAACAGGACTTCCGCTACGTGGCCGAGCAGGACGTTTACATCTGTCCGGCCGGGGAAAGCTTGCCTTACCGCTACACCAACGAAGAACATGGAATGCTCCTGCGCCGCTATTGGACCAATGCCTGCCAGGGCTGCGCCATCAAGCAGACTTGCACCAGCGGCAAGGAGCGACGCATCACCCGATGGGAACACGAGCATGTTCTCGAAGCCGTGCAGCGTCGGCTCGACGAGCACCCAGAGAAAATGCGCCAGCGTCGCGAGACGGTCGAACACCCATTTGGCACGATCAAAGCCCGGATGGGCGCCACCCACTTCCTGATGAAGACGCTGCCACGGGTCGCTTCAGAGATGGCGCTGCATGTCCTGGCCTACAACATGACGAGGGCGATGAGCATCATGGGCGTCCGGCCGCTGATGGCCGCGATCAGGGTATAGCCAGCCCCAACGCTCGCCTCCCTCACAGACTCTGCTTAAAATCCGCGTATCCAGACGTTTTTGCACGGCCAAGACCGATAATCGACATTGCGCAAAGGGGCTTTGATGCCCTTGTGAGGGGCTGGCTCGCCGCCAGAGATGGGCGCATGCTGAGTTGATGATCGTGACCACGATGAGGATTAATGCGGCGGGCCGTCGTAACTAGCGCTGGAGCCAGCAGAATCATCGGGGACCTAGCTTCACGCTGAGGCTCTATGCTCGAAGGAGTAAACATGAGTCAGTACAACATAGCCGTGCTTGTTGGCAGTCTACGCCGCGACTCCTTCAACGCGAAGTTTGCCAAGGCGATCGAGAAGCTTGCGCCGGCCGAATTTACTTTCAAGCATTCGCAGATCGGCGACCTCCCACTCTATAACCAGGACGACGATGCCAATCAGGTGGAGTCGGTCAAGCGTCTGAAAGCGGAGATCAAAGCAGCTCAGGGGCTGCTTTTCGTTACTCCGGAATACAACCGTTCGATTCCCGGCGTACTCAAGAACGCCATCGACAACGCGTCGCGCCCTTATGGGCAGAGCGCCTTCGCCGGCAAACCCGCCGGCGTCATCGGCGTTTCGGTCGGCGCAATCGGTACGGCATTGGCGCAACAGCATCTACGTAACATCCTCGCCTATCTCGACGTCGCCACGCTCGGCCAGCCCGAAGGGTTCATCCAGGCCAAAGAAGGCCTCTTCGATGCCGACGGCGGAATCGGTGCCGGCAGGCGGCAATTCCTCACGGATTGGATGGGACGGTACGTTGCCTTCGTGAAAAAGCACGCCGGCTAGTCGCGTAATTTGCAAGTGTTGCGGGGCGACACAAACATGAGCGGGTAAAGGAGCGGTCGATGACCCAACGGGTCTTGGAGCGGGCTCAATTATGACGGACCTTTTGCCGGCAATCTTCTTTGGCCACGGCAACCCCATGAACGCGATTGGGCAGAATGCCTACACGAAGGAATGGCACAAGATCGGGAAACAGCTGCTGCGCCCGAAAGCGATCCTGTCGGTTTCGGCACACTGGTACGTACCGGAGACTGGCGTGACCGTCTCGACCAACCCTCGCACCATCCACGATTTCGGCGGATTTCCGGAGGCGCTTTACCAGGTACAATATCCGGCGCCAGGCGACCCGGCGTTGGCGAGGCGCGTGCAGCAGTTGCTGGCGCCGCAAGAAGTGAGGCTGGACGAGTCGTGGGGACTGGATCACGGCACTTGGTCCGTCCTGAAGCATGTCTATCCGGCTGCCGACATACCGGTGGTTCAGCTGAGTATCGACGAAACCAAACCTGCTTCGTTTCATTTTGGACTTGCGCGCAAGCTGGCCCCATTGCGCGAGGAAGGCGTGCTGATCGTCGGCAGCGGTAATATCGTGCACAACCTCCATACTTATGCTTGGGGGCGGCACCCCCAGGAGCCGTATGATTGGGCACTTCGCTTCGAAGCTGCGGCACGGGAGAGGATGAAGGCCGGCGAGTTCAAGGAGCTGATCAACTACGACAAGCTCGGACGCGATGCCACACTGTCGATACCGACACCGGAGCATTACCTGCCGTTGCTGTATGTGCTGGCTACTATGCAACAACGCGAGAAAGTGCACTTCCCGGTCGAAGGCGTCGACGGCGGGTCGATCTCGATGCTCGCGGTGCAAGTAGGGTAATTATCCCAACGCTGCCGGTCCGCGCATGGTGCGTGTGACGACCGTGGCGGCTCTTGCGCCGTAGCACGCGCGGGATAAGACTGAAGTAGGGGCGATCGCGATGGAGTAGGCCATGGCATCGAAGCCGGTTATTTCTCTCGGTCCCGTATTGCGAAAGCTTGATCCGCTGCTCCCGGAATTGGAGGCTCTCTATAAAGACGTGCATTCGCATCCGGAATTGTCGATGCAGGAGACACGCACGGCGGCCTTGGCGGCGGATCGCCTTAGCGCCGCAGGCTTTAAGGTGACCACAGGCGTCGGGAAGACTGGCGTCGTCGGGCTCCTCCGTAACGGGGACGGTCCCACCGTCATGCTACGTGCGGATATGGACGCGCTACCAGTCCAGGAAGCAACCGGCCTTCCCTATGCCAGCAAGATCACGGCGAAGGATCGCGAGGGAAACATCGTACCCGTCAGCCACATGTGCGGTCACGACATGCATGTGACTTGGCTTGTCGGAGCGACCAAGTTGCTTGCCGAAGCGAAGACGACTTGGCGCGGGACCTTGATGGCCGTCTTTCAGCCTGGCGAGGAGACGGCTGAAGGCGCCCAAGCCATGATCGACGACGGGCTGTTCAAGCGCTTTCCAAAGGCCGACGTGGTCCTTGGCCAGCATGTCATGGTAGGGCCTTCAGGCACGGTTGCAGGGCGAGCGGGTGCGATTACATCTTCTGCAGACAGCCTTCAAATCCGGCTCTTCGGGCGCGGCGCGCATGGCTCGATGCCTCAAGCAAGCATCGATCCGGTGGTTATGGCGGCATCGACGGTATTGCGATTGCAAACGATCGTGTCGCGCGAGCTCGCCGCCGCCGAGGCGGCCGTGGTCACCGTCGGCGCGTTGCAAGCGGGCACCAAAGAAAACGTCATTCCGGATGAGGCGATCATCAAGCTGAACGTTCGCACATTCGACGAAGGCGTCCGAAAACGCGTTCTCTCGGCTATCCACCGAATCGTGAATGCGGAAGCAGCCGCCTCGGGTTCGCCTCGACCTCCAGAGATCACGACCCTGGACCACTATCCGCTCAACGTAAACGACGCCGAGGCAACCCATCGCGTCGCCGAAGCATTTCGGGGGCATTTCTCGGCTGAAAGGGTTCGGCTTACCGGCCCGGCTCCCGCAAGCGAGGACTTCGGATCGTTCGGGACCGAGTGGCACGTGCCTTCCGTGTTTTGGTTCGTTGGCGGTACCGATCCCGATGTCTACGCGAAGGCGAAGGAAGCCGGGCGGCTTAACGAGCTTCCGGTCAATCACAGTCCCATGTTTGCCCCGGTCATACATCCGACGTTGCGGACGGGGGTCGAGGCTCTGGTTGTCGCGGCCCAGGCGTGGTTTTTTGCACAGCAGGGAGCGCACTAAATCTCGAGCAGATCCAGCACAGTTGCTTTTAGACGGGGCTATGGATGTCGCTGCAAATTTTGTTGGACCTTCTCGGCACCTTTGTGTTTGCGATTAGCGGTGCGACCGCAGGAGCCAAACGACAATTAGATTTGTTTGGCATCCTTGTTCTTTCTTTCGTCGCGGCGAATTTTGGTGGAATCACGCGCGATGTCTTAATCGGTTCGGTACCGCCCGCCGCCATCAGCGACTGGCGATATTTGGCTGCGTCGTTGCTGGCCGGCGTCATCACGTTCTTTTGGTCGCCGCTCGTGGAAAAACTGAGCAACTCGGTCCTGGTGTTCGATGCCGCAGGATTGGCCCTGTTTGCGGTGTCCGGTACGCACAAAGCGCTCGCATTTGGGTTGAATCCGGTTATGGCAGCGCTGCTAGGGATGCTGACTGGCATTGGTGGCGGAATGGTACGCGATGTCCTTGTGAACGAAATTCCCACCGTACTGAAGGCCGACATCTATGCGCTCGCTGCCTTGGCGGGAGCCGCGGTGGTTGTGATCGGTTCCGCGCTAGCGATATCGGCGACGGTTTACACCGCCGTAGGCGCACTTCTTTGTTTCGCGCTGCGTCTTATGGCCATCCATCGCGGCTGGCACTTGCCGGCCGCGAAGCCGGCCGGACATGCGCTCAATCGATGCAACCAGGAAGATGAAAGTAGATAGTTGCGGCCCCGAACTTGGTCCCAATGGGTCTATAGCAGACATGGCACTTACTCGTTTCTAATCGCCACTCTCGAAAGCTCACCTTTCGGGCTTGATACGTCTCGCAGCATGTTGCCTTGAAATACGCTCCCACGGGCATCTGATTCGCCTCCGTCTAGCAGAGCGCCCCTGCGGGTCGCTGCTCTCGGCCCTCGACAATTGCCCGCATGAGTTTAATCTGCTTGGCGCGGGTCGAAACGAGGACACCGTTAATCGGCCGCTTGCTGATGCGCTCACGGAGTATGTTGTGGCTGTCACAGTCCTCCGCAGAACTCATGCCGAATCGCTTCATCCGCTTCACGCGGCTATTTTGGCGGGAACCGTTCCACTATTCTTGGGCGCGCTGCTCAATGACGTCGCGTACGCGTTGAGCTACGAGGTGCAATGGAAAAATTTTGCTTCCTGGCTAATCGCCGGGGGCTTGGTGTTTGCAGGCTTTGCCATGCTGTGGGCATTCATCGGTCTTTTCCGTGCAGGTCCGCGTGGCTGGTCGGCATTTTTCTTCTTTCTCCTGCTGGCCACATGGGTGCTCGGCTTTATCAACGCATTGGTTCACGCGATGGATGCATGGGAGGCCATGCCCGAAGCCCTCTTATTGTCAGCTATTGTTGCCGCGCTCGCGATCATCGCCACCGGGTTCGGCTTCAACGCCCTCAAGAGGGAGGGCTGATATGAGGTACGCAGACCTGCTGCTGATCTTGGCCGTATCCACCCTCGTAGCTGCCTGCGGCCGCGATCCCGAGCCGCAATATGGGCCTGACCCGCAGCTTCCGGAGCCGCAGCGCGGACTCTTACCGGCCATGAAGATCGCGAACCCGATGGAATGGGGCGACCAACGGCCCACCGTGCCCGAGGGCTACACGATCACGGCCATCGCGGCCGATCTTCAGATCCCGCGCCAGACATTGCTCCTTCCGAATGGTGATATCCTGGTTGCGGAAGGTAGAGGCGGAAGCGCGCCGAGACTTACCCCGAAGGACATTATCGCCGGATTCATCAAGGCGTTCGGCACAAGCCCTGTTGTGGGTGGCAACCGCCTGACGCTGCTGCGGGATAGCCAAGGTAAGGGTACATACGAAAAAATGGTCTTCGCCGAAGGCCTCAATGCACCTTACGGGCTCGCCTTGGTTGGCAACCACCTTTACGTAGCTAACCAGGATGCCCTGGTGCGTTTTGACTATGCGGATGGACAAGCCCGCGCAAGCGGACCGCCTGTCAAAATCGCGGACTTGCCTTCGCACCTCAATCATCATTGGACCAAGGCGCTGGCCGCCAGCTCGGATGGACGTTTTCTGTATGTCGGCATCGGCTCCAACAGTAACATCACTGAACGTGGAATGCCGGCCGAAGCCGATCGTGCAATGGTCTGGCAGGTTGATGCTCAAACAGGCGCACATAAGCCGTACGCCACCGGGCTCCGCAATCCCACAGCGCTGGCTATCCAGCCAAGCACAGGCCAGGTATGGGCGGTGGTGAACGAGCGGGATGAAATCGGACCGAACCTCGTCCCTGATTACCTCACCGCCGTCCGGGAGGGCGGATTTTACGGATGGCCGTATAGTTATTGGGGTCAGAACGTCGACACTCGCGTGCGACCTCCCGATCCGCAGAAGGTCGCTACAGCTATCCGCCCGGACTACAGTCTGGGATCACATGTTGCTGCGCTGGGGGTCGCCTTCTCCACGCCTAAAATGGGAACCCAGTTCGCAGATGGGGTGTTTGTTGGGGAGCATGGGAGCTGGAATCGGAGTGTCCCGGTCGGCTACCGGGTGAGCTTCGTACCGTTCCGCGACGGCAGTCCTATTGGTTCGCCCGTCGACTTCGTCGCGGGCTTTCGTGGGACGGACGGCAGGACCCGTGGGCGACCGGTTGGAGTGACCGTCGACCCGAAGGGCGCTCTGATAATTGCCGACGACCTTGCAAATGTGGTTTGGCGCGTGACGCCGACACGATAGCGACCGCCACCGGTCGCAATCGGCATGCCGCCCAGAATTCTGTTTAAGAGGCCATCTACCGACCGTGAACCCGACAACGGTCTGCGCTTAGCCTACAATGGACGAGCCTGCCCGGGAGAACGATCATGAAAATTCTCGCAGCGACGGATTTTTCGACCCGGTCCAATCGCGCTTTGCGACAGGCCGGCTTATTGGCATCACCGGTCAACGCACAGCTCCACGTCGTACACGTGGTCGATGACGATCAGCCTGAAGATTTGATACGCCTTGAAAAGAAAGAAGCCGAGCGCATCCTCGAGGAGCAGTCAGCATCAATGCCTGAGCTCAAGGGCGTCGACGTCCGATTAATGGTGGTGACAGGCGATCCCTTCGCTGCAATTTTGAAGACGGCCGAGGACGTAAAGGCTGACCTTGTTGTATTAGGTTCGCATCGCAAGCAAATGCTCCTCGACATCTTCATCGGAACTACCATCGAACGGGTGGTCCGCAAGGGGGCTTTCCCGGTCCTGATGGTGAATCACGAAGCTCAGCGAAAATATGAAAAGGTTATTGTGCCGGTGGATATGTCGGATCCATCGGCCCATGCAATTCAAGTGGCGCTCTCCAGGGGCCTTTTGACTGATAAGGGCGCTACGTTGGTTCACGCATTCACGGCTCTCGCCGCCGGCAAGATGTCTTTGGTCGGGACGGATCAGGCCAGCATCAATAGTTACATTGCGAGTGAACGTCAGCGGGTCACGGACGAGTTGGTAGCATTCCTGGTCAGCAAGGACCTGGGAGATCGCAGCCGATGGAAACTCCGAGTAGAGGAAGGCGGTGCTATGGAAATCATCTCGCGTGCCGTGGCACAGTTGGGGGCCGACTTGCTGGTCATGGGCACGCACGGCCGCTCCGGACTGCTGAAAGCGCTGATCGGAAGCGTCACGGAAGAGGCGCTTCGCTCTCTAAACGTGGACATCTTGGCCGTACCGCCTGCCCGACGATGAAGCATATTCTCGCCTAGCGCTTTTTGCTTTCAAATGTGCCGCGGAACACCGCGGCGCGCACCAGCACCGTCAAGCTAATTGGCGTCGTCACCGTTACAAAAATAACGATTAACAGCTCGTGCAGGACGAGCCTGCCTCCAAGTGCGGAAAAATAAATCATCGATGCGAGAGCGACGCAGGCTGTGCCCAGAGTCGTTCCAAGCGTAGGCGCGTGCACCCGTTCATAGAACGTGTGAAGCCGAAGCAACCCTGCGGAGCCGATCAGCGTGATCGCAGCGCCCATAACGAGCAATACAGCCGACAGAACTTCGGCAATAGGAAAAAGAATGGATCCTTCATTCATTCGATGATCTCACCGCGAAGCAGAAATTTTCCGAGCGCCAGCGTACTGACGAAACCCAAAAGGGCGACGATCAGAGCAGCCTCGAAATACAGCGTGCTTCCCGACCTGAAGCCGACCGTGACAAGTAGCAGCATGGCGCTCACGTAAAGGCTATCAAACCCAACGATCCGGTCCTGCGCTCTTGGGCCCCGCAGAGTGCGGATGGTCGCGCACGCCAGGGCGAGACTCAGCAGTATCTGGGCAGTCGTGACTGCCCAAGTCAGCATGTCACTCATGCGAATATCTCCAGCAACCGCCGCTCGTAGCGCTGTTTTATGATGCGCACCCACTCCGACTGGTCGACGAGATCAAGGACGTGAATGGTCAGAATTCCGCTGGCGCTGTCGAAGGCCACCCAAAGCGTCCCAGGGGTGGATGTGATGATACAGGCAAGAGTCGCGAGCCCGTAGGAGTTGCTGAGTTCGAGAGGGATTTCAACAAAGCCCGATGTTCGTGGCTTATCCCGCGAACCGAGAATGATGCGCGCGACCGCAATGTTGGAACGCACGATGTCTGCAACGACAACAGCAGCCAAGCATAAGATGGCGCCAAGTTTCTTCGGGCGCGCATTCTCGAGTTTCATGGCGTAGAGTATCCAACCGCCGACCAGAGCGATCGTAACGCCGATGATAAATTGCCCAAGCGAAACGGTTTGATTGAGAAGCAACCAAAGCGCGAGGAGTCCGACGCTCGCCAGCGGATATGGAAACAATTTTGTCATGACGGCCCCCGCGCACGGATCGTCCTGTAACCATCTCCGAGCACGTCGCGGATATAGACATCAGGCGAGTGCAAAGCCTGCGCCGTTGACTGCATGTACCGCATCATTGGCCCAGCTTGCACGGTCTGCCATGCCGACAGCAGCAAAAGCAGCACAACAGGCGCGATTTCGATCACCCTAACCCGCGGCACCGTTCGGTCTGTCGAGCTCCAGAAAGCCCATATGCCGGCTCGCGCCATGGCGATAATGGCGCCCAGGCCAGACAAGATAAGAGCCGGAACCCAGGACCATTGAGCAACGGAGATAGAATTCGAAGGGGGACCCAGCGCCGCAGTCAGCAGCGCGAATTTGGCAACAAATCCGGAGAAAGGAGGCAGGCCAGAGATCACGAGAGCGCAGCCAATAAAAGCCAGACCGAGAATGCCCATCGTCGCTGGAATGGCGATCCCTCTTTCCTCCGTTTCTTCCAATTCGTCCTCTTCGCCGTAAAGTTCGCGCGTCACGGCGAGCACGTCCGCGCCCGGCTCACGGCCGCGCTCCACAAGTTCGACCAACAAGAAGTAGGCGCTTAGACCAAGTGTCGAGCTTACGAGGTAAAACAAGGCACCCGCCGTCACACTAGCCTGTCCCATACCGATGGCGGCAAGAACGGTACCGGAGGACACAAGCACCGAGAACGCCCCGATCCTCGCCATGCCCTGTGAGGCCAGGCTGCCGATCGCACCAAATGCGATGGTCACCATACCACCCAGCAGCAGCCACTCCCCTCCGAATTGAGCTGATGCACCTGCTTCGGCGCCGAACAGAAGAAGCCATAACCGCAGGACGATATAGGCGCCCACCTTTGTAAGGATTGCGAAGATGCAAGCGACGGGCGGCGGAGAGGCGGCATAGGTCCCCGGCAGCCAGAAGCACAACGGCCACATCCCGGCCTTGGTTAGGAAGGCCACGGCGAGGATACCCGCCCCTGCCTCTAACAACGCACGATCCTGCTCGCGGATGGAAGCGATGCGGCCTGCAAGATCGGCCATATTCAGAGTACCGGCAACGCCGTAAATCAAACTAACGCCGATCAGGAAAAGCAGAGATGCCGCGAGATTGACCACAATATATTGGAGTCCGGCCGTCACTCTCGGACTTCCCGAGCCATGCAGCGCCAGGCCATACGACGCAGCCAGCAGCACCTCGAAGAAAACGAAGAGGTTGAAGAGGTCACCGGTGAGGAACGCTCCATTGATCCCCATCAGCAGGAATTGAAAGAGCGGATGGAAGAGCACCCCGACACGGTGCCAGCGAGCCAATGAGAACACGGCGGCCGCCATGGCCACGACGCTCGTCAACAGCAGCATGAGGGTGGAGAGTCGATCCGCGACGAGCACAATCCCGAATGGCGCCGACCACTCGCCAAGGCGGTAAACGCCAGCCACGCCGCTCGTCGCACCGTCGGCCGCCCACACGAGGGCAATCGAGATCGCAATCAATCCGAGAGTGGCGGCTATATTCAGCGCGGCATTGATGCTGCGATGGCGCTCGCCGCCCAGTGCAAACATCACGGCGGCGGCCAACAACGGCAGCAATACCGGCGCCACGATTAAGTGGTCGGAGAATCGGATCACTGCTCCGACTCCCGTCCATCCACGTGGTCAGTGCCGGTCAGTCCGCGCGAAGCGAGCAGAACCACCAGCAGGAGCGCAGTCGTCGCAAAGCTGATGACGATGGCTGTCAGGACGAGCGCTTGCGGCAACGGATCAGCGTAGTCCGACGCCATCCCGGCGGCGCGCTCGGACAGGATTGGCGGTGATCTGGTATGGAGCCGCCCCATGGCGATGATGAAGAGGTTCACTGCGTAGGATAGGAGCGACAGGCCGACAATCACCTGGAATGTGCGCGGTCGAAGCAACAACCAGACGCCAGAGGCGGTGAGCACACCGATTCCCGCGGCAACTATTATTTCCATCATCGCACCTCAGTTTCTGGTGACACCTGAGGAGCGGTGGTATCGGCGGCGATGGAAATCCTGTGGCTTCGCAGGGACTGGTGCGCGATCGCGATTAACATCAGGACAGTCGCGCCGACGACCAGCGCGAATACGCCGACATCGAACAATAAAGCGCTGGCCAGAGGAGTGGACCCGACCAGTGGAATTTCCAGATAAGAGAACGAGGAGCTCAGGAATGGCCTGCCGAACGCAAAAGCCCCAGCTCCCACTCCGGCCGCGAGAAGAAGGCCAAAGCCCATCCATCGGACCGGCAGCACGCGCAAATGGGACTCGACCCACGTCGTGCCTCGCGCCATGTATTGAAGGATGAATGCCACTGCCATGATGATCCCAGCGACGAACCCTCCGCCAGGCAGATCGTGGCCTCGCAGAAGAAGATAGAGTGCCGCGGCTCCCACGACCGGGAACAGCATTCCCACCAGTAGCGCTGGCACCGCCATCACATCGTCGACAGCTGCGTGCCGGGCCCCCTGGGGCTGCTTATCGCCCGCCGCGGCGCCTATCTGCTGCTGCTCGGGGACGCGGATACTTTCGGCGGCCGGCCGGAACCGACGCAACAGCGCGTAGACGCTGGCCGCTACAATGGCGAGCACTGAAATTTCACCGAGCGTGTCGAACGCCCTGAAGTCCACCAAGATGACGTTCACGATATTGGTGCCCCCTCCCTTGGTGTAGGCATTCTCGGCAAAGAATCCCGCAATACTCTCTGGTCCAGGACGGGTCATGACCAGATACGCAAGCGTGGCCAGACCAAACCCTGCGGCGACGGCCATGAGGAAGTCACGGGCGCGGTACCATCGAATAACCCTACCGGCCGATTGAGGATTTCGGATTCGTTTGGGTAGCCAGCGGAGACCCAACAAAAGCAAAACAGTCGTCACGGTCTCGACCGCAAGCTGCGTCAACGCCAGATCCGGCGCTGCCAGCCAGACGAAAGTGACGCACGTCACCAGCCCTGCGCCGCCGAGCAGAATCAGCGCAGCAAGACGGTGGAATTTTGCCTGGTAGGCGGCAGCCACAGCACAGGATATGCCCACAGCCCAGACGATGCTGAGCGCAATATCGATGTTTCCTGGCCAAGAGAGCTGCGTGTGAACTCCACGAAGGTAGATGGGAGCAAAGCCGGCAAGGAATGCAACACAGACGAGGAGCTGAAGTTGTGGCTGCAGCCGTCGTGTGCCGAACAATTGCTCCAACCGTTTGGCTATCCGCCACGAGAGGGTGAAGAGCGCGAGATCAAAAATTCGCTGCCCTTTGATGTGACGCAAGAGCGGCGGACCCTCATGAACTTGGAGATACGATCGGAGTATCATGTACAAAGCCACACCGCCCAAGATCGCCACGGCGCTCATCACGAGTTCAGGAGTGAAGCCGTGCCAGAGCTGGAGGCTGTACTGCGGCAGCGTGGGACCCAGAACCGCATGCAGCGCGGTCGCAAGTAGCGGAGCAATCGTGAAAGCCGGAACCATACCCACCACAAGGCAGGCGAGCACAAGCAACTCCGCCGGAAAGCGCATCAGGAACGGTGGTTCGCGTGGCGTCCGAAGAACAGCGGTCGGCGGCGGGCCAAAAAACACGTCACGTATGAAGCGCAGTGAATACGCGACTGTGAACATGCTCGCGGCGGTGACGATATAGGGCAGCGCTTGGTCGACGAAAGAGTTGTCGTGGATCTCGATGGTCTCGGCGAAGAACATTTCCTTCGACAGAAAGCCGTTCAGCAGTGGGACGCCGGCCATGGCGGCTGCCGCAACCATGGCCAATGCCGCGGTGATCGGCATGAATTTTCTCAATCCGCTGAGACGGCGAATATCGCGTGTCCCGGTTTCGTGGTCGATGATTCCAGCCGCCATGAACAAGGACGCCTTGAACGTCGCGTGATTCATGATGTGGAAGATCGCGGCCACTTGCCCGAGGGGGGTATCGAGCCCGATCAGCAGAGTAATCAGCCCGAGATGACTGATGGTCGAATAGGCGAGCAATCCTTTCAGATCCTGCTGAAACACGGCGATAAAGGCACCGAGAATGAAAGTCACGAGCCCAGCCGATCCGACGAGCCAGAGCCATTCGTTGGTGCCGCCCAGGGCCGGCCACAGCCGTACCAGAAGAAAGACGCCCGCCTTCACCATGGTAGCGGAATGCAGATAAGCCGAGACCGGGGTCGGCGCCGCCATCGCATGGGGCAGCCAGAAATGAAACGGAAATTGTGCGCTCTTTGTCAGTGCACCGAGAAGGATGAGAACCATCGCGGGCACGTAAAGGGAATGGCCGCGAATCTGCGCGCCGGATGCCAATACTCGATCGAGGTCATAGCTGCCGACGATATGCCCAAGGATCAGCACGCCAGCGAACAGGCAGAGTCCCCCCGATGAGGTGATGATCAGCGCCATGCGTGCGCCATCGCGCGCTTGCGCGGTGTGATGCCGGTAGCCAATCAGGAGGAACGAGAAGAGACTTGTTAGCTCCCAAAAAAAGACCAACTGGATGAGATTGCCCGACAACACGATCCCGAGCATCGCGCCCATGAATGCGAGCAGAAAAGCGAAGAACCGGGGAACGGGATCGGCGGCCGACATGTAATAGCGGGCATAGACGACCACCAGGAACCCGATTCCTGTAACCAACACGGCCATCACCCATGCGAACCCATCCATCCGCAGGTCGAAGGTCAGTCCGAGCTCGGGCATCCAGGGGATGCAGTGATGCACCACGCCGCCATCGACGACTTGGGAATAGCAGGCGATGACGAGTAGGAGCGCTGTGAGCGCTATTCCGCCGGCGACATAGGTCTCCGTATTGCGGGCATTTGGCGGGAAAAGAGCAGCGACCAAACTGCCGCAGAAGGGCAGCGTGATGAGCGTAAGTAAAACTACGGCAGAGATAAGCGCCATTCGCTGCACCGCGTTGGGAGGACTTACATTGTGGCATGGTAATCTCAACCCGTCCTGCGGCGCAGCAAATCCTGTGGCGCAATGCCCCGCTTGACTCAGGAACTTTGGCGCTTACGTCCCAGGTATGATGACGAAGGCTCAACGATCGCAGCTACGCGCCGGCCTCCTGCGCGCTGGCCAGTAACCCGGCCGGCTTAGCCGTCCGGGTCCCAACTTACAATTTGAGCATTCACCGCGCCGTGATACCTCACGGCGGGGTTCAGCGCGTCATGAGCGCCAATTGGAGGAACCAATGTTGCTAATTGGAACGGTTACGGTCATCGCGGTGTGGCTGGCATTCATCTGGTTCTGCGATCCCGACGGTTTTCGCGAGGCCAGAGTGGCTGTAGCCCGGGCGCGCTCCGCAACACGAGACGAACGATAATGGAGGTTGATATGTACCGAGCCTACTACGGCGGCGGGGGCGGCGCAGCCGTTCCACCTATGGAAAAAGACCAATGGCCCAACAATCAGTTCGCCACTTTAGATGAGGCGCTGCTTTGGGCGCGCGCCGTCGTACGACACGGAACGACCGTCATCTCGATCGAGGGAGAAGACGGCACGCAGCTGAGCAGAAGCGAATTTGCCGCGCACGTGCGACAAAAGGTGCTCGCAGATTGATAGGAATACGAAGATGAAGATGCGGAATCTGCTGAGCATCGAGCGGGTCATTCCGAACCTCTACGCGGCCGACAAGAGTGATGCACTTCGCAAACTCGCTGCAGTTGCCGCCACCAACAGTGCGACGCCAGCAGACCTCGTCGTAAGCGCGGTGCTCGATGGGGCCGAAATGCCTGCCTTTGGCCCAGGCACCGGCATATCTCTGCCTCACGCCTTCATACCCGGCCTTGGCGATCCTTTCGTGATCTTCGCCAAGCTGAATCCGCCGGTCGATTTCGGCTCCACCGACGGCTCCAAGACGGATCTGGTGGCGTTGCTTCTCAGTCCGCTGGATAATCCCAGGGGGCATTTGCAGGCGCTTGCTTGCGTCGCGCGCACGCTGCGAGACGTTCACGTGCGGAAGCTTCTCCGCGGCGCGGAAAGCCGTGACTCGATATACGCCGTACTGTGCGGTTACGAGGAGACTCAAGATCTCGCGGCAAGCGGCAGGAGCCCAGTGCGACAAAGCGCCGATTGAAACTTGCGATTCAATGCTTACATTTGACGGATGTTGAGCTTTGCGACATTCCAACGCGGCCTTTTTCGTGCCGGTAATCTGATCGCGGGCAATTAGCCCCGAGTTTGGCGCGCATTCGCGCGAGCTCGGGGACCACCACAAAATCGAGTTGGCAGCTTTTCCGATAGCGATTCGGGCGAGCGCTGTGACTCAACAAGCAGCGTCTCCGGCTGCTCCCGTAGCTTTTGCAAGACCGTATACAGGAAGACCGTATGTCGCTCCATGAGCCAGTGAAGGAAATGAATCGCGAACCGACAAACGTGCGCCCGTTCCTGCCGAGGCGCCCCCAGAAGATCGAGCAGGCTCCCGTGAACTGAGACGATGTAGACGATCACGATGACGATCCAGGTCCCTCCGCCGCGTAAACGCGGCGAACAGTTGGAGGCAAAAATGTCCATTGAGAACACGACGTCGCCACATCGAGTTAAGCCGTCCATTGTACTGTCAGCTGATGACTACGAGCGGCTGTCGGTTCTCGCGCATGCGGCTCGAAAACAGATGCCAGATCTGGCGGATGAGCTTGCTGACGAGGTCGGGCGCGCCCGCGTGCTGGCCAAGGGCGAGCACCCACAGCACGTCGTGTGCATGAACAGCGAGGTGGAGTTCCGTGATGACACCACGGGTAAGATCCAGCGGGTGACGCTCGTTTATCCCGAGCACGCAGACATCTTACAACGGAAGGTGTCGGTTTTAACGCCAGTTGGAACAGCACTCATCGGACTTGAAGAGGATTCCTCTATCACCTGGGAAACCCCGAACGGTGAGGTGCGCCAATTGACCGTCCTGTTAATTCCGCAACCCCAGCCGGATTAAATGGGATCGGCCGGCCCATGCGGCGAGGGTATCGCAGGAGCACACCGAACGGTTGGGGGTGGCTGCGCGTTTTCTAACACGGTCCTTCAGCTGCAGACCGGAAAGACAGGACTAAATTATGACTACATTCGCAAAATCTGAGAGCTCCTGGAAACATCGTACGGAGGAGACCGTGTCATCGGCTGATCATTCTAACACGTATGCCGAGTTGGAGCGTCGTCTCGATGAGGCTCTCGAGGAGACTTTTCCAGCTAGCGATCCTATCTCAATCGTGATTGCCGCTCCTCATAGGCGTCGCTAAAGACATCGAGCGCGTATTAGTGAGACTTTGTGCTGGACAAGTTCTTTGGCTAATGCGGGGAGACGATCGAACTGGTCTTCTGCCCAGAGATGCTCCATGGCCACGTTGCCACCTGCGATGAACCCGGTCTCGCCAAGGCCTGCACGGAATGCAGTCACGTAGTTCGACGTGGGGCCGGGTGAGCCGCTATGCAGGAAGCCGATGACCGGCTGTGTGGGCGGCTGTGCAAACGTGCATGAGGGCCACGCCACAGCACCACCGATAATAAGGCCCAGTAGTTCTCGCCGCCTCATTCCGCGCCTCATCGTTTAAGACGGCATCGTAGCTGCTCAAAAGGACACCTTGGAAGGTCCCCCCGATGTCGGCCTTGAGTCATAGGCCGATATCCCTACCCGTTGCGGCCATGTCTGCTTTTACCCGACGTAGACCTCGTCGACGGTTTTTGCGGTCCTCGCTCGGCCGATCCGCTCATTCCAACTCGGAGGCCGCTTAGCTTCTGAAGGCCAGCAAAATTGGGCCTCAACTGAATTCCGCACTAAACGCCGAAGTGCGGAGCTTCAGAGACAATCGGGCCAAGAGAGAGAATTCCGGGCTGTCTGCGAGATGGAAAGTGCGGAGGTCTTCCTTGAAAAGCCGATAAACGTGGGCTTTCTCCGGGCTCCTCTCGCAGCGGAGAATATCTCGCCGGGGCCGGCTGGCGGAGGGAGAGGAACTGGGATCCAACATTCTCCACTTTACGCACATCTTCGCCCGGCCACTACCCGTCTCGGCACAGTTTTGGGAGCGCCAGTTCCGGGGTTTCCAAGCTCGGCACACCCGGCCTATCTAGTACGGTAGGCGTAGCCCCGTCGTAACTGACGCAAATCGCAGGACCCACTCTTCTGTCTCACGGGCTTCGCGACACAGGAGAAGGGGCCTCCGTCGGAAGTCTCCGGTAGTTTGCTATTGCAAGGCTGGCGATGATCAGTGCGGCAGCGAATGAACCAATCGCGGCCATCTGTGCGAACACCTGCAGCCGATCGCGCCAAGTCGTAGAAGATTTAGGATCGATGGTCATGGACTCCTCCATACAAAAAAGGAAGAGCCAGATCCTCTGTGATGCTGAATCGCATCATAGGCAAGTGGTAGGAAATATTTTTTGTGGCTGGCGCCACCCGGGTCTCCCAGGAAATTTTTCTCGGCGGCCGCGCCCCGGATAAAAATAATATTCTACAATTTCAGGGCCGTCGCCTCGCCCTCGAATGCTGCGCGCAGACATGGAGTTCGCCAGCTGAGCAATCAGCTAGATTGCGACTAAACAGCATCATCTCGTTTGCGAAATTTTGCCAAGTGCTATTTCCGTTACCGGCTTGCGCATCCGCACTAGCGTGCGTCTTCGTTTTGGCGTGGTGGTACGAGCGGCGATCTTCTGTGGCGTACGGTTTGTCGCAGAACAGACGGCCGTCAATATCTTCCAAAATGGCCTAAACGCACGCAGCACTGCCGTCCCCAACCAACTCTCGATGCAGTTCTGAACGATGTCGGGAGAATCGAACGAACGTTGGTTTCATTCGGTACAGAAATTTGCCGAGTTTGTGTCAAATGCGTGGGAGGGCGTCTGTTGGTCGAGTGCCAGTGGGAAAATACCGTAGCGTGTTGGCTAGTTCCAACCGTGTGCTAGCGCGCTAAGTCGTTGCCTAATGAGATTCTGCGATTTTCTGAAACTCAGAGAGTAGTTCGGAATAATTCTGCGCAAGAAACCGCACCACACGCGCGTTTTCGAGTAGCCGCAAGACGTAACCGACCACGACCACCAGATCGAGATGATCATCTCCATAAGATTGTGCTATGAGGCAGACTTGGTGATCCAGATTGGTGGATTCTTGCTCCATTCTCGCGATCTGCTTGAGCGCGAGTCTCGCGACGTACTTGGGTTTTTTGAGTTCCACAAGTCGATCGCAGGGTGTGGCACTCACGAGCAACCTCGCGAAGCCGACCGAAAATTCGTTCATCGCGATCATCAATTGCGCCGCCTCGATCTGCCGTGCCGGCAGCATTTTTTTCAGCTCAGCGAATGCGTAGCGGGACACATATCTGCTTTTAAGTAACTCGACCGCTTCGGGGCAGAGGCTTAGCGTGCGGCGTTTTATGTTTACCCGCCTGTGCTGAAACGCCTTTATCACGGGCCGGGGCTTCGATTTTTTCGCCATCAAGCCCCCGTTCGTTCCATACGGGCCGCCAGTTTCCGCGGGATGGTGTCCAAGTTTTCGGTCATCAGAAGCAAGATGAATTTATCGTCTCTGAGCAACTCACGCATGGCATGCGCGATGAACGTCAGCCGGTTGTGTGTCTCACCCGCGTTACGGATCAAAAGCCGCTTGCGCTCGGTAGCCTCGCGATAGGCTTCTGCAACCGTAACTCTCTTGTTTTTTCGAAAATGGCGAACGACACCGCCGGCTTTTCCCGACATCACGCCACATCTTTCAAATGGACGCGCCCAGCCATCTCGAAGAACGGATCAAGAGAGTCGAATCGATAACCGTCGAGCGCGATACCGTTGTAATCGGCCACGCGCATGACATCGCTGTCGATGTTCGCGGTCGGTAGAATGAGATAGTCGCGCGCCGCGCTGTTGAGATGGTTCATCCGGACAGCAATCGTCACGTCCGAGAGGACGCTGCGATCAAGCCGGATCATCCATCGCATGGAGCCTCCGGGGTACGTGCGACAGCGCACCACCACGATCGACACTGAAAATTCTCCATTGACCAGCAGCCGATTAGAACCGCCTAGCGTAACCTTGCCTCCGACTCGCTCGATGCCCTCAATGACTTGCTCAACCACCTTCGGACGGAAGCGCTGGAGGAACCGTTTTCTCGTGACAGGGAGATAGTCGCATTCGCGCGAATAGCCGATGAGTTGGTAGGCGCGGAGTAGTGAGCCGAACCGGCGTCTGTATGTACCGGTAGAAGGCCCTTGCAGAGTGGCGTTAATGATCGGTTCCGAAAGACGCCCCCGGCTATGGAGGATATTGCGAAGCGTTTGCAAGAGTTCGTCATCGGTCATCCGATGCGATCGCGCGCGAATCATGTCCTGCGCGGTATCGAACAAGGACCGTTCGACGATCGCTGGAAACGCGCCCTCCGCCCTAATCCAAAGGTTGGGGGTGTTTCGTACACGGCGCTGTCGGAGTTTGGACGATCCGCGGTTCCATACGTTGTTGCCGATGTATTTTTCGTTGGTCAAAATATTATGCACGGCGCCGCGTTCCCATGCCCTTCCGCTGCCGTTCAGGACGCCGCGCTCGTTGAGACGCGCCGCGATCTCCCCTTCGTTCAAACCTCTGTTCACAAAATCGTTGTATATGCTCCGGACGATGGCGCGTTCTTTCGTCGGGCCTAGAACGAGCACGACCCTGTCGGTCTGGATGCTCTTTTTCTGTTTAAAGGCAAGTTCGCCTTTCGCTGCGCCAGTCTCGTCGAAGAGTTGCCGCCGCAGGCCAAGCCCCGGCTGACCGCCTTGACGATACCCGAGTTCGATAAGACGGGCCTGACCGCTGAAAACCTTGACCGACAGTTCGCGGCTGAACTCGGCGGCCATACGCCGTTTGACCACTTTTTGGATGTCGGAGCCTATGCTTCCATCGTTCTCGAACTGCTCGGCGCAGTAAGCGACGTGGACGCCCATTACTCGGCATGCATATTCGTAAGCCGCAGGCTCGTCTGAATCCTGAAAACGGCCCCACCGGCTAATGTCATAGACAAGGATAACAGAGTAGTCGGCTGCTCCGGACCGAACGTCAGCAAGCAACTGCTGCAAGCCTGTACGCCCACTGATATTGAGGCCGCTGCGCCCAGCGTCGGTATAAGTCCGCACGATCTCCATTCCCCGCCGGTCTGCGTAGCTTCGAATGGCATTGGATTGGTTATCTATCGAATATCTCTGATGATCCGTCGACATGCGGACATACTCCGCGGCGCGGATGCGTGATACTGCTTGCGTGCTGGCTTCGGGGTCGTAGCCCCCGGTCTCGACGCGATAGATTGACATAGAAACATGTTGCTGGAGACAGGCAGAATTTTGCGTATCATTCAAACAGCAGATTTGAATCCATTGCGATGGACCACGGGACGGTCGTAGCGAACAGGTGGCAGGATGGCCGAGAACGATCAATTTCAGAAGATCATTAGCCTGCTGGAAACGGCGCACATGCTGGCGAATGACTTAGGAGAGGGGGCACTTGAATACTACATCGAGCGCGCTCTTGACGAAGCGAGGGCGGGAGCGCTCTTCCCGCCGAATCTCAAGCAGGCACCCTACTTTCCAGGCTAGCGCGGCCCGGGAAAGAAATACGGTGCACGCTCGTCCGGTTTCCGACCGTCACGTGACAGATTGTTCGACGAAAAAGACTCCTGACGGGAAGTCGATTGACGCAAATGCCAAGGCCGGCTCGGCAACGATTCTTCCTCTTATCCCCGGAGGCGGTTACGGCGGGATTGCTGCGGCATATAGGTTTGGTCAGCAACGGAATGCGCGCTTAGCGTTCTGACTTCGTAAGTCGATCCCGCTTCCGCAATGTGATGAATGCTGCCGGATGCTTGATTGAAAACGGCAATCGACAGCGACCTGTTGCCACAATCGCATTTGAGCTATCTGCCGCTGCCAACTCATCCCACGACGCAGAGTGTCCCGCTCGCCGGAGAAACATCTTTTGATGTTGCATGGCAAGATGCTCGATAGGCTCTACCAGCACGACGACATCGTGCGATAAGGCGAGCACGTTTCTGAACGCAACGTTCGGGTTTTTGGAAAGACAGAGCGCT
This sequence comes from Rhodoplanes sp. Z2-YC6860, assembly GCF_001579845.1. GTDB lineage: Bacteria > Pseudomonadota > Alphaproteobacteria > Rhizobiales > Xanthobacteraceae > Z2-YC6860. The sequence goes on along the minus strand of NZ_CP007440.1, from coordinate 6,563,948 downwards.
GTGTTGCTGAAAACGATGTCAAACGCGTGTTCGGGGACATATGCCGGGTCATCGAATGACACCCGCAGCACATCGAACTCACTCGATTGAACCGGCGCCACATCTGACCCCGACAGCGTCACCCGATTACCGTATTTGTCGCGGAGCAGCCTTAGATTGATCGTGCTTCCGCAACCCACCTCGTGGACGCTTATGCGATCGCGCGAGCAGAGTAGCTGATCGATTGAGTTAAATACAGGCTCGAGCCAACAGAGGCGCTCTTGCCGGCGCGTGACCATCGCAATCTTGCTTCCATCGACGATCGTGTAGCGACGTAAGCTATCAAGGCTCTCATATTCGCGGTCTTGCAGGGTCGGCTGCCGAAGGGACCGCTCGCCCCCACCGTTCTTGGCCGACCGCAACCGCGCCTCTTCCCAGCATAGCCAAGCGAAATATAGGGGCGGAACGCGACGCAGCGCTGAGAAGCGCAAGCTACGCCACAGATCCCTTATTCGTGTGCTGTGCCGCCCCATGCTGCCCCTTGCTGAGATTAGAAGCTTCGAAGCGCCCTGTCAGCTGAAGAAGGATGACTTCCGCATCTAACAAGGGGACCTCGCCCATGGAAGGTGAGGTCTCTCGGAGCGAACGGGGGCTGGCTGCCAAGATGTGACGGCCCCCGGGGGAGTTGGGGGCTGTGAGGGCCGTCTACCGCGGCAGCCGAAGCTGCCACCTGATGAACATTCCCGATGAAAACTTGTTGCGAGCACTTTCGGACATACCGACGAGAAAAAGACCTCCACATCTGGTTGATAAGTGGAGGACGTTCTTTGCAGATTTTCGCGGCTAAGCAGAAATGATCGGCCCCCACCTGAGCCGGGGGAGGCTGGGATTGGGTGGAGGCCGTCACCGTCGGTCTGGGGATCGACACAGAAGCAAGGGCGGTATCAGGTTCTGGTTCCGCAAACAAAACCCGCGGTATGCGTGACGAGGTTCTGGTGTGTCGTGATCTAGGGCTTCCCAAGGTCGGACGTCCCTTTAGGGCCTCGGAGAACTCGACACACGATTGATGAGCCCTGCCGGTTAGGGCGAGACTGTGTGTCCTTTGCCGGCAAGCACGCGATGTTTGACCCTTGAGAAGTCTTGCTAGGTCTCCTCGCTGCTGAGCGCGTTCCGAATTCAGGCTCCTCGCTTTGACCGGACTCCGTCGCTGGCCAGATGCGCCTGGTATCACCGATGTCGCTTTCGCGGCTGTGGTTGCTGTTGCTGCTGTCTCTGGGCCAGTAGGCGCTTCCTCTGGCGGTGCTCGGCAGTTGTCTCCGGATTGTATTCGTAAACAATGTTGTTCTGAGCGTTGCGTTTTGCCTGATCGGCTAGCCGGTCAAAGGAAAGCGCCAAAAGCTCAAGCTCAAGACGAGTCGAGGCGTTTCCCTCTGCGCGCGCCTGACGCCGGATCTCAGTGGCCTTAAGCCTATGAGTTTCCTCTGTGTTCATGACGGTGCCACCCATACACGAAACGCGATCCGCATGATAAATGCCGCTGCCCGGCTGTCGTTCCTGGTCGGCAGACACCTCGACGGCTTTTCTGGCGGCTGAGCAACTTACTCGGTCCAAGTTCGTTGGGCACGTATGCTGATCTTTCGTGCCCTTATTCTCGTGGCTGCGACCACCGTGATTAGTGCGGGTGCTATGGCAGCCTCGCCGCAAATAGTGCCACCTGGGTGGCATCAGGTTCGATCAGCAGGTAACACGGGCCGCGTCTTCGTCTCGCCGGATGGCTCGGCACGCATCCGTTTCGGTCACGAGCCGGCGCAAAGCCCAGACCGGTACATCCACCGACCGGGTGAACGGGTCACTTACCAGGATGGCGGGGAGTCATGGTTCGTCGTCTCGGGATACCGAGGTGAAGAGATCTACTACCGGAAGGGCAACTTGGCCTGCCGAGGTTCACGGTGGAATCTCATTGAGTTTCGCTATCCCCGTGAAGCGAAGCGGCAGATGGATGCCACCGTTGCCATGGTCGCTCGCCAGATGGGCGCGTATGGGCGCGACTGCGGTTGACCAGGGTAAGACGCAGGGCCTTGAACTATTGGACGGCTGTGCGATCTGGCAGGTCTAATTTTCCCGCTGCGGTCGCGGACGCTTGTTGCTTGACCGCTTGTGGCTTTGTGTCTCGAGGCCTCGCCATTGACGACTTCTCCCGTAGGGGCTTGTCGCCTTGTGCCTTAGCATCTGGGTGCTCGGCGCTCTTAGCAGGCCCGTCAGCAGATTTTCTGCCCTGCGCTGCAATAGCTTTCAGTCTGGCTTGACGCAACTGCGCCGGCGTCGCCACCTCGACGGGGGTGCCGATGATGCCGATCCTACCCATGTTGAGTTTTTTCAGGCTCTCAATGTAGTCAGCCGGCATCAACAGTGGTGACGAGGGGGTGTCCATTCCCATGAACTTGGCAACGTCGCCAACCCAGGCGTTGCAATTGTAGAGGACCGCGTGCCACATCGGGGAATTCTTCTGATGCTGCTTAACGTACGCTACAACCTTTTTGAACTCTTCGGCGGACAACGCCACGTGGAAACGCGCCAGAACATACTGATCGTCGGTATCGCCATCACTGGCTCCCGTTTCCGACGGCACCACGACGAGGTGCCCGATCATCCATGGCAACGGGCTTTCCGAAATCGGATGCAAGCCGGCGACGGTGAAGTTTCCAACCTTGCCGTTGGCGTTGACCTTTCCATAAATGGAGAACGTATGTCCGTAGCTGTCGGCGTTACGCGCACGGAACTCGATGTAATATGGTTTGTCCGCCGGTCTACCGTGGGTGGCCTCGGCGACAGGCTTGGGCTTCGCCGCAGCTGTTTGCTCAACAACCGGTTGCTCCTGCGACCAAACCGGCGCGCTGACAACCAACAGCACACTTGAGAACAAAGCGCCGACCAAAGGGCGCAATACGGACCGAAAAGTGGTCCCGTCGGAACCCTTGGCGTTCTGCATCCTGAACCTCGAAATCATGCTGGGAGATGCAACCTATTTTTGCCGCCCGCCGAACTGGTGCTCTAGTGCCAAAAAGCCACATGACCACTGTTTTTTGCGATTGCCCCGGGATCAGCCTCTTGTTGTTCACAGGCACTCTCTTCAAGAATTGGTTCATAGCATGGGAGCCCTCATGAAATTGTTTCGACTAGCTGGACCGATTCTGCTGATCTCGTGGCTTGCGGTGCTCCCTCCGTCAGCCGCGGGGGCCGCCCAGCAGGTCGCCACCAACTTAGACTTTTCCGCCGGTACGATTGTCGTGAAGACAACGCAACGCCGCCTGTATCTAATGACAGGACCAGGGCATGCGTTGAGCTATCCGGTCGGAGTTGGCCGTGCAGGCAAACAATGGGCCGGCACGTCCTTCATATACAGCAAGCGGCTGAAGCCCGCATGGTCACCGCCCGACGAAATCAAGCGAGACCGGCCATCAATACCTGATGTGATACCCGCCGGCTCCCCCAGCAATCCGATGGGGGCGGCCGCTCTGCTGCTAGCCGATGGTCAATATGCAATCCACGGGACGAACAATCCGTCGTCTATCGGCGGTTACGTCTCCTATGGCTGCATCCGGATGTACAACAGGGACGTACTGGACCTTTACGAACGTGTGGGCGTGGGCACCAAAGTTGTTGTAATGCATTAGGGGAGCGCTGGATGTTTGCTCATCGGGCGAAGCGCGTTGGCATTGCTGTCGCGTTGTCTTTCATCCTGGCAGGGCTGACCGTATCAGTCAGCCTAGCTCAGCCGGCCAAGTCCACCGCCACTGCTTCGGAGGGCCACTCTTATTTCATCGAGTTCAGGGTGGCCACGATCGGCGCCTATGGTCACAGCTATGCGGCTTATGGTGCCGGATCGCGCGTGAAGTACACCGATCTGCATCCGATGGGAAATTACGCCATCATGGCCATCGGTCATGTTCTTCCCGTGCCGGCGAACACCGAATGGGATCCAGACGTCCTGAAATTGCCGATCGCCTCGCGCTATCGTGTTTCGTTGACCAACGCGCAATACGCCCGGTTAACTGCTGCAATTGCGAAAGCAAAAACAAACCGGTCACCAACCTGGAACGCAGTGACAAATAACTGCAATCACTTCATCGGCGAGCTAGCCGAGGCAATCGGACTTACGGTGCCCGGGTCGTTCCAAGTTTCGTACGCGTTTGTGCCGGCGTTGAAGGCGCTTAATGTCGCGAACCATCCGGATGGTGCTTCCACAAGCAAGCGCTCGTCAAAGCCGCAAGCACCTCAAACCTAATCAATATACGTGCGGAATGACGCGGTGTGTCCGTTGCATGTAGAGTTTGTACTCATCACCAAATGTCTCAATCATCAAAGCTTCCTCTTTCCTCACGCGGAGGAAGTATAGAGTTCCGAAGCCGACGAGACCGGCAAGTCCGGCAATCGCATTCGGAATGAGAACGGCCTGGGCCAGCGCCCAGAGCCAGAACGCCGCGTACATTGGATGGCGTACGCGCTTGTACACGCCGTCGGTCATCAAAATGTGTCGCTCCTTGACCTCCAAGGTGACGGACCAATATCGGTCTAGGGCGCGATGGGTCTGGCGAAACATATAAAGCGCCAGACCAAAGATGATCGCGCCCATCCACGGTTGCCAGATTTGTATCGGATAATTGGCAACTTTTAGAACTGGCGTAAACATGTAAAGCGCCGGCAGAAAACCCAATCCCGCGGCTGAAATCGTCAGCAAGATGGCTTCACGCACCTTGTAATCGCGGCGAACGATCTTGGTTTTCCTGCTTCGCCGTGCAAAAGGATATCGGATTAGGTACCAAGAGATGACACCACAAATCCAAATCAATTTGGCCAAAAGAATCGTCATCCGACGACGCGCTTTGGATCGCCGGCCTCTGGGTCGTGGCCGATGTTCATGAGGCCGAACTCGCTCTTGCTCCACATCGCAACGGGAGCGGGCCCGCAGATCATCATAAAAAAGTCGTACGGCGCTTTTCGTTCATTGGCGCTGACGCATTGATAGTGAAGTCGGAGCGGCCGCCATCGGATTTTTTTATACGTGGCCGGTTCCAGCATTTGCTGGAGCCGAGCCCGGCGGATAACCGGGTTATCACTAGGCAATTGATTAGCCTCATGAACCCGCTTGAGCGAAACCGGATGAACGCGAAAGAAACTGATCGGATCAGCACGCGTCTGGATCTCAACCCAGCTGACCGTTGGGTTGCGCGCGACACCAGCGATCCTGTCGCGCAACCATGATGCGTCTGGATGCAATGTGCACTTGGGAATCGTCGCTCCCAACGAAGCAAATGCGACGGCGACGCCCTTCAAGCAAAGCGCTTGGCTTAGGGCATCCGCGGCGAAAGTGGCGCCCAAGCTATGGCCCACGACAAGGATTTCGTCTGCGGCGTTGTCACATGTTGCCGCCGAAATCAGATTAGCAAACCGTGAGATGCGCGTCTCCAGTTCATCGCGCCTCTTGCGGATGTAGTCCAGCGACATGATCCAGTCGTCGAGCGCTTGATGCATTCGCCAGCGGCGGCCAAGCCAGTGCTGGAAGACAATAAAGGCGGCCATTGCAGCGATCGCCCCGCTAAATGAAGACCAGGGCGGGGGTAGGCCCGAACTCACAGCGAAGCCCACAACAAAGGACAGGATGAGCAGTGCAGCGATCTGGAAAAACGGAGCGATCGCGAACGCAAAATATCGCGGATTGGCTTTGAAGTAACTATGCAAAGTGCCGGACAGGATCAAATCTGCATACACAGCGGCACCACGGCTAAATCGTCTTAACGCCGGACCGGAAGCTTCTTTGGCAATGAGGTCGTCCCATGAAAGCAGCACAAAATCCGTCTGAACTGACCAATCACGGCACGATGTCGTCACGGACCATGTTGAGCCTTGTTCGAAAATGGATCGCTCGCTGCACTTGCTTTCAACGCACCAAGTGCGCTTGAAAATCTCCAATTGGCGGAGGAAGCGCCGATAAAACCCGGCCGCCGCTCCCGGATCGTAACCTGCGATATAGAATACTTTCCTTCGTCGGACAGATTGCGCCGCCATCAAACTTCTTTAAGGCCGGCGAGCGAAGGCCGCTATACAAAACTGCTCATCACCACGGCAGCAAGGCGTGCACAAAAGATTAGGGGCATCGTTTCCGATGCCCCTGTTCGTGTTTAAGTGGTGAGCTTAGCCCTTCGTGATCACCGGAGCCGGTGACTTACCCACGAAGCAGCCGCCCAGGCTCACGCCCGCGACCACCAAAACCAATGCCAAAGCCAACTTTTTCATTTTGTGCCCCTGTCCAGGTAGGTATGCGCCGAAATAGAAGCATTCGACGGCTGGTCGGGCCTAGTGCCCAAAAACCACAGCAAGAAAGATTCTCGCGGCTTTCGACAAAAAATCGGCGTCAACAGCCGCTTTGCTGTCAAATGACACGTCATCGTATCGTTTGGGACTGCTTCCAGCCGAACCTCTTTCTCGATCAATCCATTTCTGCAGACTGGCTGATGGAAGATGGGCCGATCCCAAGTTATGCTGGTTTTCGAACATAAGTAGCGTTTGTCTGGACGAAGCCAACATGATCCGTTCGTTCTTGATTCCTTTCACGATTGCGTCCATGTGGGCAACGGCTGCGCGCGCGACCTCAGTTTATGATGGGAGCTGGAGCCTTACGGTCATCACGCAACGCGGTGACTGCGATTCGAGCTACGAAATCCAGCTGGACGTGCGCAATGGGGTGATCTCGCATCCAAATATTGTGCGGCTTAACGGGCGGGTAAAGCCCAATGGTGCCGTCCGTGTATCTGTCGCCGTACCTGGAAAGTTTGCGGCGGGCTCAGGTCGGGTGAATGGCAGGAAGGGCCGCGGCCGGTGGTCAGGTCATTCGGAAACTTCCAAGTGTTCGGGGATATGGACCGCACAGCGCAATTGACTCTGACGTCGCAGCCCTTTGCTTTGTCGTTAGACTCTCCGCCCGCTACGTGCAGCTCTCGGCGGTGGCTGTGACCGTGTTTACGCTGAAGCTCAAAATAATCGCCAATAATTTGCCCATCCGCTGCACACGCCTTCTATCTCGGAGCCCCGGTGGATCGAATCCACTGCGCCATGCATCGACCTGTAAAATTGCGCAAACATTGGCAGCCCGGTAGTCGTACTGCGACAGCCACCTATAGAGCTAATTTGCGGACTTGGTCTTACTGATCAGACGACAGTCAAATGTCACTAAACCAGTGTCGTAATTCATTTTAGTGATGTAACCCTTCTTGCCAAACTTCTCGCAATGCGTCGTGACGGCCTGATAGGCTGCAGTCTGCTTGTCCGATGTTTCCAGAGTGTGCGCAATTTTTCCGCCGTTTGAGTCGCCCTCCACCTGGGGGCTATTGGTGACCCGATCCAAGCTCGTATTCGCGCACCCTGATAACAGGGCCAATGCCAATACAGCATACGTCTTCTGAAATTCGAACATTTGTGACGACATCCCGTAAAAAAGAGCGGCAGCGAACGTTGCGCCTGAAGGAGCCGATCCGCTACCAAATCGACTCTCAGTAATGACCTTATTCGAGTTCCCTATTCGGCTCGAGGCGGTGCTCCAGAGGTGTTGCGATCACTCTACCCATCGGCGTGTAGGCGGGCCAAGAGCGGTGGATAAATCCAGTCGATGTTGAAATGCAATACATCGAACGTTTCTGCATGCTCAGCCACGGATTCGAGCAACGCGGTATGTGAAGCCATCGGATCAGATTTCGGACGACCCGGACAGAGTCCACCAGGCAAGGCTGGAACGAGACATGCCCTGCTGACTGAGTCGCCTATCGCGAATAACGTAATATCGTGGCCTGACGCAACCAATTCGTACACGAGCCATGGCACGACACGCTGCGTCCCGCCATACAGCGTCGGCGGGATGCTCTAGGCGTCGAGGTGGTTTGTGCAATTCGCAACCGACATGATGCGTTCGTGCTTGATTGCATTTGTAATCGCCACCATTTGGGCAACGGCTGCGCGCGCCACCTCGGCTTATGACGGAAGCTGGAGCCTTACGGTTATTACGCAACGCGGCGACTGCGACGCGAGCTACGATATCCAGCTGGACGTGCGCAATGGGGTGATCTCGCATCCAAATATTGTGCGGCTTAACGGGCGGGTAAAGCCCAATGGTGCCGTCCGTGTATCTGTCGCCGTACCTGGAAAGTTTGCGGCGGGCTCAGGTCGGGTGAATGGCAGCAGCGGCTGCGGCCGGTGGTCAGGTCATTCGGAGACTTCCAAGTGTTCAGGGATATGGACCGCACGGCGAAATTAAGTGACGGGGAAGCCCCCTCGCTCTGTCGTAATGCTCTCAGCGCGCTAAAGACTGCATCGGCTTCGGGTCCACTCACGACAACGGCGGAACTCGCTCTTGAGCCGTGTGTTTGGCAGGGTGTCTCTGGCGCCGAAAACCCATGCGGATCGCAAGATTGCTACTAGATGCTCTAGGCCTCTTGGCCTTGGCGTCTATCGTTTCGGCAGGAGCATTCTTCTTTTCGGTTTCGGACTGGCTTCAATACCGGGACCATCCTTTGGCCGCTGATTTCATTCTGCCGCTTGCTGGTGACACAGCACGCCTGTCCAAGGCCGCAGAATTGTTTCAAGCGGGACTCGCTCCATTTGTTCTGCTGAGCAACGAATGGCACCAACCAGTCTCAGTTGCTACGAAAGTAGCAGCCGACTTCGAAGCGCAAGACAGCCGCGTAGCGTTTCTGACAGCACTCGGCGTACCCGAGCCACGCGTTTCAACCTATGGATCGAACCTGCTATCGACGGCAGAAGAGGCCGAGGCACTTGGGATGTTTTTAGGGAAGCGGAAGGCGACCATTCTGCTGGTAACGTCTCCCTACCAAGCTCGACGGGCCAAGATCATATTCGAGCGAGAACTGCCGAATGTGCGTTGCCTAATCGTTTGGCCTGAAAAGGACAAGGTGCAAAAAAGGTGGTGGAAGGACAAAGAGTCCGCCGTCCTTGTGGTGACCGAAATTGTTAAGCTCATCCATTATCTCAGCGGCGGAGTCTTTCGCGGCCAACAAGATGCGACGACTGCGATGCTGTAGACCAGCGTAGCCACCCCGGTCACCGCGGGCTTGCCATTTAGAGGAGGTGCCAGTCGAGTGCAAACTCGGCTTTGCTGGCCGGCACGCCTATTAACCCGCCTTGAACTCGAACGCCAAGTCGAACCTTGTGTGTCCTTTGCCGGCAAGCACGCGATGTTTGACCCTTGAGAGGTATTGCTAGATATCCTCGCTACTGAGCGGCCTTCCGAATTCAGGCTCGCTTTGTCCTGACTCCGTCCCCGGGCCAGATGCGCTTGGTATCACCGATGTCGCTTTCGCGGCTGTGGTTGCTGTTGCTGCTGTCTCTGGGCCAGTAGGCGCTTCCTCTGGCGGTGCTCGGCAGTTGTCTCCGGATTGTATTCGTAAACAATGTTGTTCTGAGCGTTGCGTTTTGCCTGATCGGCTAGCCGGTCAAAGGAAAGCGCCAAAAGCTCAAGCTCAAGACGAGTCGAGGCGTTTCCCTCTGCGCGCGCCTGACGCCGGATCTCAGTGGCCTTAAGCCTATGAGTTTCCTCTGTGTTCATGACGGTGCCACCCATACACGAAACGCGATCCGCATGATAAATGCCGCTGCCCGGCTGTCGTTCCTGGTCGGCAGACACCTCGACGGCTTTTCTGGCGGCTGAGCAACTTACTCGGTCCAAGTTCGTTGGGCACGTATGCTGATCTTTCGTGCCCTTATTCTCGTGGCTGCGACCACCGTGATTAGTGCGGGTGCTATGGCAGCCTCGCCGCAAATAGTGCCACCTGGGTGGCATCAGGTTCGATCAGCAGGTAACACGGGCCGCGTCTTCGTCTCGCCGGATGGCTCGGCACGCATCCGTTTCGGTCACGAGCCGGCGCAAAGCCCAGACCGGTACATCCACCGACCGGGTGAACGGGTCACTTACCAGGATGGCGGGGAGTCATGGTTCGTCGTCTCGGGATACCGAGGTGAAGAGATCTACTACCGGAAGGGCAACTTGGCCTGCCGAGGTTCACGGTGGAATCTTATTGAGTTTCGCTATCCCCGTGGAGCGAAGCGGCAGATGGATGCCACCGTTGCCATGGTCGCTCGCAACATGGGCGCTTATGGGCGCGACTGCGGTTGACCAGGGTGAGACGCAGGGCCTTGAACTATTGGATGGCTGTGCGATCCGGCAGGTCTAATTTTCCTGCCGCTGCGGTCGCGATTATTGCGCTACATTCTGATTGCAGTCCTCCCAACAACGCCGTGGGTTAGAGGCACCGGCCGTATTCCGAAGAAATTCGAAATATTCATTCTTTGCGAAATTATTTGCCACGCAATTGGCCCAGCCAAGCCCGCAAGTGTCATCGTTATAAAATATGTTTGCCAGCCCAATCGGCCAAAAGCCATGGTAACGATCGTCTTCGCGGCTGTGCCCCAGATAACGTGTTGAACATAAATCACCATCGCGAACAACCCGATCCAGCGCACGTTATGAAGGATAGTCGTTCGAGTGCTAATGATTGCCATTGCAGCGACCAGTGCAGTTCCAATAATTCCAGCTAATGGGGTCACCGCAGTGCGGGACCAACCTTGCGACAACACGAGAAAGGCTGTGCATCCAAGCAGCGATACGCAAAACGAGATGGCTGCAGCAAGCGAGTATGTGGAGATGGCAGATAGCTTGCCAACAAAGTGGCCTAATGTCGGGTTGGATCTCAGCGCTCTCCCCAGGCCATAAAAGAACAAGCTCAAACATATCGGATGTATTAGCCAGACCCGAACTCCGGACATTTCGACACAAGCGTCGCCTGCAAGACCTATGGCAGCAATGACCGCCGCCGACTTTGCTCCATCATCAACAATGAAACACAATAGACGATCTATGATTTTGATGACGACGAGCACGTATAGAAACCAAAATAGACTGCTTGGTTCGACCAGAACGGAGAACAGGGCGTTGGAGTCAGGATGGTGATTGCTAATTTTTTCAAAAAGACTTTGAAGTACAATATATGCGGTAGACCACAAAAAGTATGGCCAAACTATCCATTGTAAAAGTGAAGATATGAACGGGAGTAGCGGCTTGTTCTGATCGTTCGACACAAAGCCGGACAAGGCAAATAGGGCCGGCATGTGGAACAGATATATGAACGTATCGATCAAGTCCCTCTCGAAGCTGGTAGTCATAATGCCGGAACTTAGAAGAGAGCGCGTGGCGTGGCCGATCACGACAAGGATTAGGCAGTACCCACGAGCGCTATCAATCCATTCGACCCGCGATGGCAAGGTCTGGTCCAAACCAGCGCTCATTATATTGATTTGAGGGGAAATGGTACCGCCTCGTTTCGGAAATTTTAAATTCGTTCGGACAGCGCGACGTTGTTAGATCACTTGAAAAAAGGAGATTCCGTTGTCCCTAAAAGGTGGACGCCAAGCGACCTCGTATGCCTAATCAACAACTTAGAGAGGAAATTTACAATCCAAAAATGGTACTAAAAATTGGCGACAACTTTTTGCGCGGCCCTGCGGCCAACCCGGGCCGCGGCCATTGCATGCTGTTTTGGTCAGGAGCACTGCCTATCTTCTGCGCGCGGCGTTGATAATCTCGCAGTCGACCAGCCGCGATTGACAGCGCCGATAATCGCTCGCCGTCTCTCATCGCCATTTAAGTGCTGAAGACTTGCAGGGACCGTCCCGCAAAAATCTGGGTTTACAATCGCGGAAATCAGAGCAGGGGGCGCGACAACGTTGCTCGCCATCGCCGAGGGCTTGAACATCCGCGGGATCCTACGGCCCGCCAATTAGGCGTGATCTGCTGCGCAAGTGTCCAGGGTACTTGCGCACTTATAGGTCGCTGTGTGGCGTCAAGGGATTACTAGGACACACTGACAGAGATGCGGCGCTGAAACAAAAAGCCCCGGCGATGCGCCGGGGCTTCCCCCGCCGCAACACGCTGAGGGAGGCGGGAAGCGCGTGCTGCAGCAGGGATTAGACTTGGAACGGCTCTACATCGGCAAGGTTTCAGACCCGAGAAATCAGGGGCGATGTGTAAAACGACATTGCGGCTAGCCGCCGCTCAACCTTCTTGCGGCTGTTGCCGACTTTCTTGACCGCACGCTTGACTGACTTGGCGTTGCGTCCGGTTTTCTTCGCCTCGTAGCTCACTTCGTACCGCTGGCCACTGGCCAACGCGTGCACGGTCCTGTTTGCGGCCCCGGGGGTCTGCTTTCGCTTCTTAGCCATTTCTAATCTCCTCAGCTTGAGCAGCTGAGGAATATAATCAGCAGAGCCCGTTCCGTCATGCGCGTCGCTGCAGAAGCTCCTGCACGAGGTCAACTTTGCGAGCCTCGTCAGCGCGCACGAATGAGCAGTAGTAGCGGCCGTCCTCGCCGTGCGCGCATGCCTCGCTGAAGGGCTTTCGGCACCGCGGCAAGAAGTACTGTTTCGGGGCGTCTGCGTTTAAGTAAGGCGAGCCTTGTTCGAGCTTCTCGTTCTCAATCGTCACTCTCATCCGAACTTCTCCAATCGTAAGCACGCGCGGCCACAGCACTTCGTCTCTCCACGGTAGAGCGGCCAAACAGCACGGCCACTCGGCGGCACACTTTCTATAGTGCTAACCTCTGCACATTATCCATTAAACGGAATTTCCCCGGCCGGGCTGATTGGTAGGCCCCAGATTGCGCCGCGGCACTGTTCCAAGCGGCCGAGTGGATAGGACCGAGGTCAAAATGGGGTGAAAAGCCCTGGAGCTGGCGCCTGCGCGTAGGTGCGACCAACGTCAGGCCGCAAACGCGATTTGCTTGCGAGGACGGGGCGTCTGTTTGACTTAGTGGCAGTTTTGGTTGTGCTTTTCCGATGATCGATCTTGCGCTTGCGCTCCGAAGGGACAGGTCCTTTAGCGGCTGCAGTTTCAACAGCGGCCGTGGATGGTGTCGGTGGAGATACCGCCTGTTGGGAGCCGGAAGCGGGTCTGTCAATCAAGGTCGCGGTTTGCTGCTTGCCTGGGAATACGATTGGCTCCCGGTGTGCAACCGCGCTGTATACCCATAGAAAGCAGAGGGCGCTGATCGTAACAATTAGGCAAACGACAATGCGAGTGCCCGTGCAATTAGTAGGGACGGCTGGATTTACGAGCATTTAGACCTTTCGGCTGCACAGATTCTTCGAACACTCACGGCCGCATTTTGTTTCCGCTGCCTGCGCCGCGAACAGCTCAATCGGTTGGCCTGATGCGCTGGTACGGCAATTGACACAGTCGGAACGGATCACCTTCAACGGTGTTGTGTCCGCCAGCAGACTCGTCCGTCCGAGGAAAACATGCAGAAGCTCACAATTCTCTTCGGCCTATTGGCGATTAGTCTGCGCCTCGCGGTATCCCCTGCCTCTGCTACTCTGCTCATCAACGTCAACAAATCCACGCAAACGCTCACTGTGAGCCGCGACGGTGAAGTATTGCATCGTTGGCCGGTATCTACCGGAAGGACGGGCTTCGGAACGCCGTCTGGGAGTTTCACAGCAACCAGGATGGAGGCTGAACATTTTTCGAAGGAGTGGGACGATGCGCCAATGCCGCACTCAGTGTTCTTTACTCAAAGGGGCCACGCGATACACGGCACGTTTGATACCAGGCGCCTCGGATCGCCCGTGAGCCATGGCTGCGTGCGGCTTGCCCCAGCCAATGCAGCCAAATTGTTTGCACTGGTGAAGCAGGAAGGTTTGGCCAACACGCGAGTGCTCCTTAGCGGGAGCGAACAAGTTGCTCTCGCGCACTCCAAAGCTCGGCGCTACGCCGAAAGGACGCAACGGAAAAGTTATGCCGAGACCGGTGCAAAAACGAACAATGCTGACGGCGATTTAGAAGCTCATTCGGGCTTCTATGGCTACCAATCCGGAATTGGGTTTGCGGAGGAGGGCGATTAGTCCTCCTCCTAAATCAATTCACACCCTTAGCCGGACCGCAAAGCGAAAACGCGCTTAACTGGCTCTGCACTGCTCAAAGAACGCTCAGGTTCACCGGCGCCAGGCCCGAAAGCCCGATAGCGCGAGCTCCGGCGGGTGTGAGATCGATTATGCGTCCACGGACGAAGGGACCGCGATCCGTAATCCGGACAACGACTTTTTTGCCGTTCCGTCGATTTACCACACTAACCCGAGTTCCGAACGGCAACGTCCGGTGCGCAGCCGTTAACGCGCCCGGGTTCATACGCTCGCCATTCGCCGTTTTCCGCCAAGCGTACCCATCCCTATTGCCATATACCGAGGCGATTCCAGAGTACGAACCTGCCTTGCTAGGCGCGGCAAATATAAGCGAAGAAACGAAAACCAACGACAAGGCAAACAGCGCTCCCCGAACCTTCATTCTTTGAACCTCATTCTTGTGGGATTGATCGACTTAGCCAATGGCACAGTCGATGCACCTATTCGCCACGAAGTGTGTTCATTGTGCGATGCATTCGGACAGAAAGCGTTTCGTTCCAATTGATTTCGATAACGATTTCTACGAAACGAAACGTGTTGTGAGGAGGAGCCGACGTTTTCCCGGTTGCAGCCGCCAGCAGTTGGGGCAACAGCGTGGATACATGGCAACGAGACAACGAGACGGCCAATGCTATGAAAACGACGGACGAGGGCGGCCAAGCACCCAGAGCAAATTTTCGCACTTCTGCAATCTTGGAATTGTCTTAAGCTTTTACGGAGAGGTTTGTAGCGGGTGGGAGCGGTTGTGCGTGGGACATTGCGATGTCAAGGGTTGACGTGCTGAACGAAAAAGCTGACGAAGCCGAACTGCGGGCCTCGCAATTTCCACTGTTCCGAGCGAGCTACCTTGAGATAGCGGCTGTGTGGCGCTTAATGGCTCGGCAGGCGCGGCTTATCAACAGCCTCCGTTTGGCGTGAAGGCGCTGAACCGTTCTCACTGCGTTGGTAGGCGCGAGCTTGTCGGGACACTCCTACGCTATGGTACGCGATACGCCATCGATTTCCGGGTTCTGCCTGAATGTCGTAAGACTTGTCCATCTGCTGGTAGAAGCCGCGGTCATGAGTGTTAGTAGGACATGTCCTTGGACGATCTTCGTCTTGGACCCATCACGCCCGAGCCGGATAAGGGGAAGAGAAGAACGAACAGCCGGCGCACGAGCGAAGAAATGGCGCCGGCCCGTTTCGTTCGCAAGCCGTGAACGACTACTTCAAATGCCCGATGCGTGATCTTGCGCCTTCAATTGCATCAGTCCAATGGGTTGTCGTATAGCCGGCGGCGAGCGCTGCTAGGGCGAAGCCGAGCATCAAGCATCCAATAACGATGCCGCGCTGGGGCGAATTCATCACAGACGTCATGCTCAACCGATGGAAAAGCGCAACCGATTCATCCAAAGCTGGTTCCCGCACAAATCGCTTCGAGCGCAGGATGCACAGCTGCGCTGCCGCCATTCGCGAACTCCTAAAGCGCCGATTCACTTCGGCTGACGCTTCAGCGGGACCATGCTGATTCACAGCTGTTGATACGTGCGCGCGAAGAGACGCGTAAAACTTTCGCTGCGCTGGCGAACCGGATCAGCCCCCAAATTTAGTCCGGATATTCGTCCGACCCTTGGACCCAAATAAAGGATTGAAGGTCAATCATGTCACGGGGTCTCAGATCCCGGATGTCGGAGCCGACAGCGCGTGCAAATCGCAATGCGCCCGAGTATGCGGTCCAATCCGGTCGAGCCTGATAATGAAGGTCGTAGCCGTAGTTCGTCGCTGCGCGCCGCGTCACCATCGGCTTCAGAAAGAAGTGCAGCCGCGGTTGCGCGATGAAGCCAAATACGGTCGCCAATGGCCACGTGAGTACGCGGGTCTGACGACGAGGTAGACCTGACAGGGCATCGATCCAAGCCTCGAAGCGGACCGACATTGCACTGTCGCCGTGTAGAAGAGCCCATAAGCCGTTCGCGAAGGCCTTCGCTCCAGCGGAAGATTTCACCGCGTCCCTTAGCGCCATTTTCTCGAACGAGAAGAGCAAATTTGTACGAGACTCTATTGCTACCGCGCGCTGCGCGATCCCGGCAAAGTCTCCCCTCCTAAGCAAGGCGCGAAATTGCGTATCACTGAGGGTCTCAATCCAGCGTTCGTGTGCCGTCCACTTGTAGCCCCGCTCAAGATCAATGTAGTCAGCATCCTTGAAGCCACCTGGGTAATATCGGAGGAATTTGCTGCGGCTTTTTCGCGCTGGGATAGAACGTGCGGGAGAGGAGGGCCGTCTCGCGGTGCGGGCGCTTGGGCCGGTCGCCCGAACGGTCAATTTGGGTGCTACGAGCCGAGACATTGGCTCTCCTCGAAGCCCAACGTATGGCTTCTCGGCGAGTTCCTATTGGCTCACCGACTTGGACGGCCCAACGTTGCCACAGCTAGACCGCCGTGACGCGGATCGCGATCTCCTCTTGCCGAAAGACGCGTTCGAATTCGCGACGATAATCTTTCGACCGTCGGCGCAAGTGTGGGTTCGCCATCACTTCGTAGATCACAATCTCGTCGCGCTTGGTGCGCGGACCATCTTTCCAAAAGATCGACCGCTGGCGCCTGCATATATGCCGTCACGCCGCCGAACTTTTCACCAGCTTGCAGGGACTCGGCGACGGTTGTTGTCGTATCGCGGCAAAAAGATTTGGACGAGCTTCATGTTTTACGCGGCGTCGCCATGCTTCGCGTGCCGCCGCACGCCGATCGGATGCCACGTTGGTTCAGCGCAGCAGTCATGTCACGAAGCGTTACGCGCCCGTGCCTGCAGATCGGCAGCGGGCTTTCCAGCGCAGACAATCCCTGTCAGCGCGGCGCGCTGCCATGCAATGACGGCTGCCGGACGCAAACGGCTATTGAAGCTGCATTCGGAACTTACCTGACGCTACGCGCTTATCCGCCAGAGTAGCGGAGGTGTAGAATGAAACGCGTATCGGTCGTAACTGCGGCTTTGGTGTTAAGTGCAACGGC
Organism: Rhodoplanes sp. Z2-YC6860; assembly: GCF_001579845.1. Taxonomy (GTDB): domain Bacteria; phylum Pseudomonadota; class Alphaproteobacteria; order Rhizobiales; family Xanthobacteraceae; genus Z2-YC6860. The sequence goes on along the minus strand of NZ_CP007440.1, from coordinate 6,546,965 downwards.
GGCAATGGCTCAAGAAAAGCCGGGTCAGGAGTTCCTTACGAAAGCAATCCAGGGGAATCTCGCCGAGGTTTCGATGGGTGAGCTGGCTCAAAAGAACGGTCAGAGCGGGCAGGTCAAAACCTTTGGGGAGATGCTTCAAACCGACCATACCGAGTCCAACAAGAAGGCGACCGATGCAGCGAGAACGCTGGGCATAACACCTCCGACTGAGCCGACTGCCAAACAGAAGGCTGATCATGACGAGTTGGCCAAGCTTACCGGTCCGAGCTTTGACAAGAAGTTCGCTGAGCACATGGTGATGGATCACAAGAAGGACATCGCCGAGTACCAGACGGCCGCCAAGAAGCAGGACGCTGCCGGCAAGTATGCGACCGAAGCGCTGCCCACCCTGCAGAAGCATCTTCAGCGAGCCGAAACGCTGCAGAGAGATAGCGGTACGACTGGTTCACATTGACCAACGAGTCGCTAGGCCCGATTACCGTGCGAGCTTGTTGCAACTGGACCTGCTCGAGCCGCGCTTTACCGCAGCGCACGAAGCGCCATGCGCATGGTGCCGCTTATGTTACGCTAGACTGCGCTCCAACTCGTGAGCACGAGTCAGAACGTTCAAAACTGACGAAACGTGCCATCTGCCGCCACGCGGCGATCGGATGCCGCGCTGGTTCAATGCGTCGCTCATTTCACGCAACGTGGTCGCACCGGCGCTCTGGATAGCCTGGATGATCGGCACCAAGCCCGTGACGAATTCATTAGTCTGAACAATACGGCCTAATTCGCCCGCTTGCGCGATGTTGCTCGGGTTGCCCAGCCTAGCACCGCCGGCTTTCTTGGCAGCCAAGGCCGCCTTAGTGCGCTCGGAAATAAGCCGGCGCTCTTTCTCAGCCAATGCCGCATAAAGATGCAGCATAAATGGGTCTGCATCGCGTCCCAGCTCAGCGACGATAAAGGGCACCCGCTGAGCCATCAGGCTGGCGACGAACGCGACATCACGCGACAGCCGATCCAGCTTGGACACCAGGACGCAGCACTTGGCCGATTTGGCTGCAGCCAGAGCGGCAGCCAGCTGCGGCCTGCGGTCCAGCGCGTCAGAGCCCGCAGCAGTTTCGGCCTCGACATATTCGCTGATGATGGCGATTCCCGCGGCCTCAGCGAACCGGGCAATTGCGGCCCGCTGTGCTTCAATGCCGAGGCCAGAGCGCTGCTGTCGTTGCGTGGAAACTCGAAGATATGCGACAGCCCGCTCCATGTACAAACGGCATACCACCGTTTGCGGATTGTACGTAGCCGAGTTCTGAGCAACTAAGTTGCTGTTTTTCAAGCAACAAGATTGCTCAACGCGTGTTGCACAGCAAAAGGCGCGCGGCGTCGTAACCCACGGACAATTGCCCACGATCCAAGGAAAAGCCCACCCGTGCGATAACGGATAGGCTCGGCCTTATAGCTGCCCGATGCGCTAGCGCGATGGCGGGGCGCCGGTTTGCGGTTCAGATTGTCCTGTCGTGGCGGGGGAGGTCGTAGTTTTCTGCCCAGTGTTGGCCGCGCCCGAGCCGCCCATATCGGAGGCTTCCATTCCTGAGTCGCTGCCGGTGTTTCCCGGATCGCCAGGGCTTCCGTTCCTGGGACGCTGTTGGCCAGGCGCATTTTGCGTAACTCCGGGCGACGGCGCTAAACCATTGGAGTCCGATGCCGCACCGTTGCTGGACGGTCCATTGCCGGTCTCAGCGAGAGCAACCGGAGGAAGTGCCAGAGCTGCGAGCGCTACAATCGTTGCTAGTTTCATTGGACGCCTCCTGGATTTATCCACGAGCAACCACCCGAGCGCCTACTACGTTCCGATTCGAGCGCGGACTACGAGGCACGGCGGCGGCGAGTTCGCGTTCGTCGCCTCTTAAGAGGTTGGGATAAGGTGAGCTGCGAAAAGCTTTCCGGCTTGTGGGCTAGTAGGGTTGCCTCAATCTGCTTGGCCGACCTACCGACGGGACTCTTGCCGGCGTTCTTCTGGATAGCCCGCATGACCAGTATCCCGGCTTCGAACGCGAGAGCTGTAGCCAGGGCCGGGTTTGCACGAACGGCAGCAGCCAGGAGTCGACCAATTGCTAACATGCGTATCGAACACGTTCACGCCAATTTTGTTCAAGGGGCCCAATCTCATTTTGTTTGTGTGGGGCACGATGGGCGAGCCCGGTCCGCTCCGGTAGACCCTTGCGGAGCGTTCTTGGATGTAGGGAATATCTCTAAGCGAGCCGCAAGCAACTGCAACGACTCATAAAGTCATCCAATCGTTGACCAATCTAAAGTCGAAAGCCCTATATCCATCACCGCGGAAAGCGGTGGCCGCAATTTTGCGTCAGGCGTTCAGCCGCCAGACTGCAACGTTGAGGATCGTTGCAAAGCTTACCCACGCAGCGAGCGGAACGAGCAGCCAGCCCGCTATAACGTCGAGCCGGGAAAACGCGACGATGGTGAGCACGATGAGTGATAGCTGGGGAATGATATCGATGAGCCCGAGCAGGGGGCTGTGGAGGCCGAAAAACATCCAAGACCAAACTGCGTTCAGCACGAGCTGGCCGAAGAACAACAGGAGCGCTAACGATCGTTGGCTCGAACCTGGAAGCCTCATGATTCGCCACGAGGCAAATGCCATCAGAGCGTACAGCGTCGTCCAAACTGGACCGAAGATCCAATTCGGCGGGTTGAATGCGGGCTTCACCAGGGTGGAGTACCAACCCAGATTGGGAAAGGTCGCAAGTTGGCCCAGGCCTGATGCAATGACCACCGAAGATACGACCACCCCGCCAAGTGCGACATTGCGGGATTTCGGTGATGCAATGGTGAACATGGCCGCACGCTAGCGCAGCCGGGAAATGTCTACCAGTGCGAGCGTATCGCTTGGTTACGGGACGTCGCATAAGACTGGCGAGCCTTGCAATAGAAGGCACGGAGCTCATTCGCCATGGCGAGGGTGAAAAGGGCAATCACCAAGCAAAAGGCTAACATCGCCAGCATCGTTGGCATTTTTCGTTCCTCTCCTACTTCTTTATTGCTGGCGCGAGCTTAGGGCCTGTCGCTTTGCGCCAGGACGCGTCACGCTGTCACAGCCGATTTAGCAATTGTCTATCTCGAATATCTCGCCCGCCAAGGCCCCGTCGCTGCGATTAGCGCCAGAAGCCGATCAGAGCGCAGCTCTGGCCCAACACGCGCCCATCGTAGCTGGGAATAGGAACGGCCGAGACTTTTCTGGATTGGCCGGCAAGTTACGAAAATTCGCCCCACGCGCGCTCAGTTACCCACCAGAGGATCTTGCCACCAAGCAGGATGACGCAGGCCAATATTGACCAGCCGAGAATGCCTACGGGCAGGGTGCCGGACCCCAGCAGAAGAGTCGGCCCGATCATCGCAAGGTAGAAAGGGCCGGTGTAGCGGCAATGAGTGCGCCCACAACGCTTTGCGTTGAAAATGCACGCGAGCCCCATCCACGCAAGTGCGGCGATCCATATCGCGGTCCTAATTTCCGTAGAGGCGAATAGTCCGCCTATGATCACGGCTTTCGGTAGCCACCAAGCAAAAAGAGTTGAAAAGGGGCTGCTCAGCCAGTCGCGTGATCGGATTGAAGAGCTGATTTCCATACGCGTCCAAGATGAAGTTTGTTGAACTTGTTTCAAGTTTGTTGCGGGGCCTCGGACGACTTCCAGGGGCCGTAGCCTCCTATTCGGCCGCGCCTACGCTTAGGCGTCGCTTGCGAAACAAAGCGTTGCTGGGCTCGTTCGCCCTATAGTGGCTGAAGGGGCGCGGAAATAAAAAACAACGAGCGTTTCCCATGAGCGAATGGACCAAAACGGCCGAATACTACGAGCGCCTGGCTCGCTTAGGAAATTCTGATCCATACAGTCAGCGCGCGTTGCTCTGGTATGCGGAGACATGCCGCTCAAGAGACGACTTTGGTGGACGTCTCCCACAAGAAGAGTCCGAGATAGATCGGATACATCGAGAGCGCCGTGAGCGTGCTGGCATCAAGCGTTAAGACCCGAGTTCTGAAACACAAAGCGCCGGCTCGAGCATTTGTTTGCGACTAACGCGCGTGGCCCGAGCGCTGCCGATTTGTCAAATTCATATGCGAACCAGTGATTTGCAAAAAGCTATCATCAAAACTCTCGGAACGTCGCGTGCAAGAATCCGTTACGGCATGATGCGACGACGAAATGGTTATTGGACCGCGCAAGACGAAACATCGCTGCGGCGGACGGCCTCCCAAGATAAATCACTTCTCCAGATCGCACTGAGGCTGCGCCGTAGCCCGGCGAGCGTGAAGAGTCGGACGACTGACATGGGCATTCAGATCAGTGGCAAGATATCACGGCTGCCGCCTTCAGACCGCTCATTACCGGGCGCTTAGTCCAGCTGAAATTCCACGCTTCACCGAGCGTTTCGATAGGCGGCACGGCTGGGCTCCGTTCACGTAATGTTCTTACGGCCGAACCACGAACGCAGTAAAGTTCTCAAAATAATTTGCCGACCGCGGAACTACACTCTGCCCCTCTGATGAATTCACCGCCGTCATTTCCGACTGACATCCTCGCCGCGGCATCTCTGAAGCCCTTGTTGCCGCGGCGATTTTTTTCGGTGATGAATGCAGGACTTCCTTCGCCCAAGCGGCCAAACTCCAAAAAATCGCTTTCGATTCCGCAGACTACGAAGCTGCTCGGATGCTCGTTTGAAGACCTCGGCTCCTCAACGCCACTCCGAGCATTTCACACAGTTCACTTCGTTCGGATTCTCAGCCGCGTATGCGGCGTTGTCGGTAACGTCCTTCCCGCAGATCGTCCATGCGACGCGGGCGCCCGGGCTGGGCTCTGTGACTTCGCAGGCATGGATGGTGCCGACGGCGTCTTTCCAATGGATCGGAAACCCATCGACGGAGCGGTAGACCGGGGCAGGGCGGTTCGGCGTGGTTGCCGCTCCAGAGGGAGGAACTGGCCCGCGGCCACGTTGCCGCTTCGATCTGAATTTGATGACGTCGCCCATCACGCTTCAATGAGATCGGCCGGCAAATCCTCACCAGTCACGCGCGTGACAAATTCTGACGCGGTACGCCCAAGCGTCAAGCCTTCTTCAATTGCGGTCGTTACAACAGCTCGCGCGATGTTTTCCGTCACGTCTCCGGCCCAACGTTCATCAAGATCGAAGGCAACCACTTTCACCGGCCTAGTGTATTCGCCCGATATAATGGCCTGGACCACATCGTGTTCCGACGTCTGCTCATCGTCCATTTCTCGCCAGGCGCGGGTCAGCCTTCCGAAGTCGCCGAGCACCATAAAAACGGCGCTCGGCGGCTGGCATCAAGCGGCATAAGAGTCATAGTTCACTTCTGTATTCGTAGTTCACTTCTGTTCTCGGCCTTCGAGCGCCTTTGCGCCGTCATTCCGATTTGGGGCGGACCAAAGCTCTTTGTCACAGCCGTCGTTCTCGCTGTGCAAAACGGCGAGAGCCGCATCGCTGATAAAGCGGTCCATCTGAGCTTTCATACCTTCTGGGTATTCGAAAGCGATCTGGTGCCAAGTCCGGCCAGCGCTCGCAATCACAGCTTCTCTATAGAAGAGGCGGTCGCCCTTGTTGCCGGTTACGGCAACCCAATTTTGTTGAGCTCGCAAATCGGTGATCTTCTCGCCGACGACGAACGCGAAATCTTTCATGAACAGCTCGAGCTGGGATTGATCGACCGGCGACGTATAGACGGCCACCGAAGCCGATCCGTCCGGCGATGTGAACCGCTTTCCGGGCGAACTATGGTCGGGCTTCTGTTGAAGCCAATCTCTGGGTATCAGTTGCGCGAGACTCAACCTCGAACGCACCTCTGACCGTGAGGTCGATTGGTTTTGCTGATCGGCGCTTAACGGCTGGTCCGGACCGCGATGATGGCGGTGACGATGGCGCGCATCGGCACTCGAAAGGCTGACGGCAAGCATCAACAGCGGCGACGGCGCGGCGCATGACTCGGCGATAACCAGCGGGTAACGCTGGCGGTTCCTGTCGGATTAGCTTACGAAACCCGACGACTCGACAGGCCGTGTATTGTACGAAGGTTTGGCTAGGCACCTTTAAGCTTTAATTTGGCGCCGCTCTGTTTCGCTTTCTGGAAGATTTCATGTGTTGAAGTACATTGCGGGGCCAATTTTGAATGCCTATTCAGAAAATTCTCTCGCTCCCAATCGGAACGCCCTATTTCCCATTCGCTTATTTAAACGGTGGCGACAAAAGCAAGGAAAACATGTCATGCGTTCATCGTGGAAAATCGCCGGACTTGCTGCCGTATCGCTTGGAGCCAGCGCCTTTGCAGCGACGTCCGCAGACGCTCGCCCGTGGGGCCATCATGGCTGGGGCGGCGGTTTTGGTCCCGCCTTTGCTGGTGGCCTTGCGCTCGGCGCGGTCGCGGCTGCTCCATACTATTATGGCGGCGGCCCTGGCTACTACTACGGAGGTGGCCCTTACTATGCCGCAGCCGGTTGGGGCGGCGATTGTTTTGTGCAGCGGCGTGTCCGCTATACGCCATGGGGGCCGCGAGTCCATCGCGTTCGAGTCTGCTACTAGTATCAATGAGAAACAGCCCGGTACTAGTATCAATGAGAAACAGCCCGGCCGAGTCCGCTCTGTTTCTTTTGTTAGACGCGGCGCAACAAAGAAAGATCAGGAACGCCGCGGCTCGGTCACGGGTTATTTTGGCAGGAAGGGGAGCCAATGGCTTTCATCCGTCCAACGAGGGGCTGGGCGGGTCAGCAACATCGCCCGGCTTCCTCTACGAGAGCGACATGTCCGATACCCGACTGCTGTTCTTTCTCGCTGGTTTCTGCGTCAGCGCGGCAATGCTTTTAATGCTCACAAGCAGATTTGGAAGCTGAACCACGAAAACGCGGCATCCCTATCGTCTTCTTCAGGAGCACAGTCCGATCACACCAGCAAAGACCAGGGCGACTGAGCGCGTTCTATTGGAATGCCAGACGCTAAAGGACCGATCGGAAAAAAAAAGCAGCGCAAGCCAGAGCAAGCTTCAAGTACCTCTTTGTAGCTGGCAGCAACCAAATGGATAAGCGTGGTATGCGACACTTAGACGGCGCCATGTCGCAGTGATTTAATGAAACAGCCATTGCCCGTTCACATTTGACGGAGCAGGATCAAGACGTCACAGACAATCGCTTACGCAAGGCTCTGGGGAGGGTCGGCATGCGCGATTTCAAACATACGCTAGTGGCAACCAACGTCATCGGGCATCCCACTTGCTGCTGGTGCGGCACTATGATGTGGCTATCGGCCATTGAGCCGACTGACGATTCCGACTGGGATCTTCGGACTTTCGAATGTCCGAGATGTGAAGAAGTCCAGCAGCACGAAGTCAAATTCAAGTAGCGCTACTGTCACTGACGCCGCTTCTGGGATCGAGTTGCTCCTGAAGATCGCGGCTCTGCCGTGCGAGTGCAAGCATCGGGCCGCTCGCAAATGCCCCCTCACGGCCCGGAGGGAACTACGGGGAAATCTATCGACACAGTTTCCAAACCCGGTGAAATAGCCGGGAGAGCCTCGCGTACCTCCATCGAAACGATAAAAAACAGAGCCGCTGCAAGGGCAGCAACAATTGTGGGGTAAGCCTCCTCAAGCGATTGAGAGTGATCGAGGTCACGCAATGCGCCGTTGGTTAGAGGTGGGTTGCACGAAGCCGGGTCAACTGACTTCGACCAGCCGCTCACAACCGTTGGCTTTCGCCCGGGATCAGAATTTCAAGACGCTTCGGACCCCGATAACAGCCGTATTACCGATACGCTTGGGCACGCCATTGTCGAACACATAACCGCCGCCTGGATGAATGATGTATTGGAAGTTTGGCAGCATCGTCCAGCCGGTCTTTATTTCGGCGAGATAGCTCGCATAGAGAAGTCCTTCGTAATCACGGACAGGGCGATTCAATTCCCCCATTGCCTCATAGTCCCGGTCAAGATCCCGCGCGTGGTTTGAGACGCGCGCATAAGCAAACCCAAGCGCGATTTTGTCGTGAGGACGCTTTTCATCGAGGCCAATGATGCTGATTCCGGCGTCGGTGTAAAAACTCACCAGGTTGCGATCGGCCGGCGTCGTAGAGAGCCGCAGAAACGTCCCAATACCGCGTGCGTCATCGTCGCCCGAAAACCGCTTCACCAGCTGCTCGATGGTACCATAGATGCCGTAGTCGGAACGAAGCTGCGCGGGGTCAGCCGCCGCTCCGGGGGCAGCTTGCGACAGGCCATTGGCTGCGAAACGCTGGTCGTTGAACAAACCGGCATGATACCAACCGCCGAGCTTGAAAGTGCCGGGTAAGCCCTTCGCGTCCTTGTCCTGATTCCAGGCGAATTGGAATTCCTGCAACAATAGCGGCGGATCGTTGATGCGGAAGTTCAAGCCATAACGATCGCGCGATTGCGGATCATCGGGACCTGGTCCGGCAGGATCGCCGTTGAACACCGCTGACAGGATGGTGATTTGATCAGTGATCGCCGCTTTGAAGCGCGCGCCAACCGAGGATAGCGGCGGTGAAGGCGCGCCACCGGGAAGATTTACGGCGAGGATCGCCGGCCAGCCGTAGCTGGCATTGATGAAGGCGTCGCTGTAGCGCGTCGTGAAAAACTCGGCATCTGCGGCAAGCTGTCCTGCACGAACCGAATACTTGTCATTTGCCCAGCGTTGCTCGAACCATGCCTCATAGAGCCGGGTCGTTGCCAAGGCCTCTATGCTGCTGACCGGCATCAGATTGTCGATATCGGTGCGCGACAGCCCCCGGCCGTTGATCTGAAACACGTTGGCGTGAAAGCTCAGGCCTTGCCACCCAGCGATGCGCGCTAGATCAACGTCAATCGCACCGTTCAGCCGTCCCGTATATGTAAGCTGGCGGCGGATGCCGCCCGACACGTTTCCCAACGTGTCGGTGACATAGCTGAGCGCGAACTTGACGCCCTTGTCGGTCCAAGGATTGGGCAACACGCCAAGGGTATCATGGGTCAGAGTGCTAGACCCTGTGTCAGGATCAAGCGGCTCGTGCTCTTGTTCCTTGTCCTTTTTCGCGGCGGATTTCGGCTTCCCCGTATGCGGATCCGGTTTCTCCGACGGCGGCTTCTCGGTGATCGGCTTCCGCTCGGCGGCAGGAACTTCCTTTGGTTTTTTGTTCTCCGCCGGGGCGGGGGTCGTTTCGGGTGGGGAAGGGGATGCAGACGGTGTAGTCGTGCTTGATGATGCTGATTCTTCTTTAGCTTGGCTGCCCACTAAAGGCAGCGCGAGCATTGAACATACAGGGACTACAATGAGGAAAACACGCATGCGCGGATCGTCTTAAGTACTCGTTCGATGCTGGCACGGTCGAGCGGCGCGTTCAATCGTCACCGCGCATCACGTGTCAAATGACAGATGTCCATCGGACCATCTGCAGAGCGGGGCTTCGCGGGCCGCACCTTCCGTAATAGGACTCATCAATGAAGAAAAAATCCTGTAAAGCAGCCGGGGTCGAAGCTGCACCTCAACCTCTGCGGACTCAAATCGCTCGATTCCTCGGGCCCGGCTTCTATGGGTGGCCTTACAGTTACTACGGCAAACACATCGATCCGCGGGTGTATCCGTAACGTCCGGATCTAGTCGAGAAAGCAATCTTGCCAGACTACGCATTGAGTTCGCACGTTGCTCCTTTGGGAATGGCGTTCAACACGTCTGACGCTCTTCCGCAGAAATACAAGGGCGGCGCATTTGTCGGAGAGCATGGCAGTTGGGACCGAAATCAGTTCAATGGGTACAAGGTCGTGTTCGTGCCATTCAAGGACGGCCTACCAACCGGGAAGGCTGAAGACGTGGTGACAGGTTTTCTAAACTCGGATGGCAAAGCTCGCGGTCGTCCTGTGGGCGTTGCGATTGACAGCGCAGGCGCGTTGCTCGTTGCGGATGACGTTGGCAACGCGGTCTGGCGTGCAACTAGCGCGTCCCCTTGATTTCGAAATTTTCCTAAGGTTGCTGTTTCGGCCCGGGCTTCGATCTTGCCGGCTCAAGACGGGTGGTTCCTTCGAATGCAACAGTTCGACAGGTCGGTTCGGCCCAGTTCAATGAACGACACCAAGCCTGCATCATCAAAGCCGTCCTTCCTTCGAAATTTTCGACTGATATCTTCAGCTGCAACAAAATCAGAACGGGCCCGGTAGCGCATGCATGTTCTGGTTTCCATTAGCAATGTTGGCGCTTGAAGCTGGTGAGGTGATCGCCCGCCGTGTACCCAAAATCGGGATCGACCAGGCGGAGACCCGGCTGATGATGACCGAGAAAGTCTCGGTAGGGTTTGATGTGTTTGCAATTCTCGCACGCGGTGGAACGTGCGACCAAGTAATTGAGCACTACCGACAAGCAATCGCGACCAACGCCCTTCGGCTCAAATAATAGTGGTTCCGTCTCAGCGGCTATCGCGCTGACTGTCTGTGCCCGTCGTGAAGGACGGAAAGCGCCTCAGCCGATGAATACTCACCCTTCGCTTGGCTACGCTCTAACCCGCGCGCGCTTGTCAGGTGCCTTGGGTTAATAAATTGCCCGAAGTGCCCGCAGCTTCACTTGTGTTCCAGCAATAACTTACCTTGCTGCTCAAGCGCCGGGGCAAGGCGCTCAGCCAGCTTCGCCAGCAACCATGGCAGTGTGACTTCAAGGCGCACGAAGTTCTCAAAGACTTGGAGGTTGCCGGAGGCGAACTGGCCGACGGCGCGGATGTGGAACGAGAGGGAGTCGCCAGTCCACACCTGTTGTTCGATCGTGATGACTTGCTTGAAGTCCCGCGCCGCGCGATCGAGGCCTCCTTTAAGGCGGTCGATGGCTTTATCCTTTCCAAGACGATGAGGAATGCAAACCACGAGCGGCTTGGTCATAGAGCTCTTCCTTCGAAGTGATCGCGCAACAATTTGACGTTGCGGCAATTGGCACGCCACATCACGTCGAAGGCGTCGCCTAGAAGTGGGACCGCGCCGACGGCGCTATCGATTGCAACGTTTATGAGCATTCGGGAGACGACATGCCATGGCGCGCCGAGTTGGTGAGCTTCGTAGACGATATAAAGAGAAACCGCGGTGGTGAGGGCGTCGCCGATGCCAGGCACAATGCCGACGATAGCGTCGATCCCAAAGCGAATGCCTGTGCCGGGAATAACGAGCGCAGTGTCCAGCAAGTTGGCGATCATATCGAGCCGCGCCAAACGCACGGCATGCGAGCTTATAGGGTAACTGAACCTAGGTGAATACGGCTGCACCCGCATCCGTTTCAGATGGTGAAACCATCACAGAATGCAAGAATGCGTCTTTTCACATAAGACGAGAGTATTTCGCATAGCCTTGCAACGCGTGCAGAACCACCCATTGCTGGGATTACTGCCGGGGCGGTTGCGCTCCGATGGGCGCGCCCCGGCCGGTCGTTTCGCGGGGCCCTTCGTCGACGGGTTTGACCTCGCCGGTTGGGGGTTGCCCCGACGCCGCTTATTGGTTGGGAGAAGTGCCGACAGGAGAGCCCGGCACATCGCAAAACGCAACGGCGGCAATGAAGCCCCTGAACACGAGGGCGCAGGTGCTGAAGAACACCATGCGCGCGGCGGAATTCATCCGTCTGCTGGTGGGGCGGAGCGAGATGGGGCCTACAATTGCGGCAGGAGCATCGAGCGCGAACAAGCAATGGGCCCGTCACCCACAGTCGCGCCCATAGGCGCCCATGTTGCGCGCGACCATGGCAACCGTGGCGTCCATTTGCCGCTTCGCTTCTCGGGGATGGCGTTATCGGTCACATCCTCCTCGCAAAGCGTCACTCAGCCGGCAGGCGCCGTTAGCGCTATGTGGGAGGTCGGCTATTTCGCACCTGATAAGCCGCCGCCGGTGGTGACCGGCCAGCACTGATGGCAGCTCATAGCCCCACCGGTACTTACACCGTGGATGAAGGGACAAAGACCGTCCAAGCGAACGTCGAGGGAAGCACTTTTCCGAATCTCGGCGGAGCGCCAATCAGCGTCGTATCATCGCTTCGATTTCCGCAGACGAGATGAAGTTCACTAACCCGAAACCCGGCAGGTATAGGGGTGAAGCATGTCAGATCGTCCACACTGCTGCGGCGTCCCCATGTGGCTCATGAAAGCTGAGTTGGGTGACTGCGCCGACCTCCAGACATTCCAGTGCATGGTCTGCGACGCTGAGACGAAGCGTACCGTGCCGACAAGGGCGTTCGGCGTTCTGAGGGTGATAGATGGCAGACCAGAAGCAGAAAATCGTGAGCCTTTTAAAAACGGCTCAAATGCTGGCGAACGATCTGCAGGAGCCTAGGCTTGCAGGTCTGATCGATTGCGCTCTCGAAGAGGCGATCGAATACCCGCCGAAACATGTCCCAGAGTTGGGTCAAAACTAATCGTCAGGCCTGAGACCTCGACGAAAATCTTCACCAGTTCTCGAAGTCATTTCATGCGGAGAGGGAAGCTATTTTCCTCTCTAGATCCTCGGACCGGGAAGGTTCTCGGGCATGTCCTCGTCAAGCTTCCACTGATCCTTGAGCTTGCGGACGACCTCATCACCGATCTTGTATCTCTGCTCCTCGGTGAGTTTCAGCGGAACGAATCTCTTTCCCATGTGAAGCTTTATTCCGCGCAGAGCGAACGCGATCGTATCCCGCAGCATCTTTCCACGGGTGTAGGTCACCGCTTCAATTCCACGACCTTTGACATGTCGAGTTTCTGTCCCTCAGCCGCACAACCGGATGAGCAATAGAAGTGTCCGTCCGTCGCGTGGATGGCTCTTCCTGCAAAAGGCTGACGACAGAGGGCACAGGACAGGGGCGATCCCGCTTCAAGGTACTTGGAGGTCATGGGGTCTGCGTTCGCTAAGTGGATAGACGGGGTAAAACGTGAACAAAAATGGTCATCGAGTCAAGTTGGAACAAATCGTTCCGATGGTCGTTTGCGGGAAAAACGGAGGGACCCCATGGCTACCCATCCAAAATGCCCGGACTGCAACGTTCCGATGTGGCTGGTGAAACTCGAGCTGGCACAGCCCACCATCCAGCGCAGCCATTTCAAGTGTCAGGTCTGCGAGGCAGAGGTCGCCACCATGGGTCTCCTCAACGAGAAAGCGAAAGAGGATGCTCAAGAGAAAGGTCTACGCTTGGACCCCTGAGGACGAAGCCAAGCTGAAGGATATGGCAGCGGAAGGGATTTATCTCCGCAACATCGCCATCCGTCTGAAAAGATCAGAGAGCAGCATCAAGAAGCGGGCACATGACCTCGGCATCAAGCTTCAGGTCACGCCGCGAACGCCATTCAGGTTTGATCGACCGGCTTAGGCTTCTGTGGTTGTTGTTGCTGGGTGACCGGCGCATCAGGTCGGTATGAGACCCAGCTCTCATGGGCACATGACGTACAGCGATAGATCACCTGCGGCGGCAATCCTATGCGTCCGTTATATTCGGCGCGTTCTGAACATTTCGGGCAGACGAACGGATCATCAGTCATGAACTGATGCTACAAGGTGCAAAGCGCGTGTCGTCCGTATTGATACGGATGTCAGGACTTTTGAGTGCTGACGAGTCGCGTGCCTTCCCATACTTCGAACGACTTTCCGTCTGATTGATCGCGTGCGACCTCAACCGCAGATCGGTCATTGGCGGCCTCAAAGTATTGGCCGGGCTCGGCGATGTGACCGTCCTGGATCTTGTAAGTCCGGTACTGCATGAGCTAGCCCGTTCGGGATTTACTTTGGGATGTGTTTTTTGCCGTACCGGCGGCAGTTGCACTCGGGTGCGTCTTCGGAAGGCTCTGGGGAAGCTGGAAATTGTTCTTACCAAATCCCCCGGCCTGATGACCGTTGTGCTGAAGGCAATTCGTAATCGTCTCCAGAAGCGCTTGATCTTCATAGACGTGCGATGGCTAGAAAGTAGGTCCTATCTACGAACTCAAATTCGTTCTTTTTGGCCTGCCGAGTCAGGAACACTGCACAAGCCTTATGATTAGCCCTGTGGAGCAGGCGCATTGCGCCGCTCGAACACGACATTAGAGATGGGCGATGTCTGACAATGAAAAACCTGTGTCCGATGACACGGAGACGTTGAATCGCGAGATAGCGGACGCGCTCCTGAAATTGTTCAACTCGGAGCCGTCACCAAAAAAGCTGCCACCTGACAAGAAGGGGCGGCAGTAATCAGCGCAATTTGCCGAGGCAGGGCTCGGGCAAGAGTCCTGAGTGAGCTTCGCGCAACGGACGTGCGGCTGTTGTTGCTCGTTCGGCTAAGCTGAGGGATGGCCCCGACTCAATGCAAAAGGCACCTTGCGGGGCTGTGCGAGCAAGTGGTTGCTGGGGCCTTGCTCGTACGCCCAAATAATCCGCGGAACTTAATTTTGCCAGAACCTAAAACCCACCGCAGAGAGACTGGCAGGGTCTTCGCGGACTACTGAGCGAAAGCGACTTTTGATTCGTAAAGCCGGCGTGACGCGCGATCAGTTGATGTTCCTACGAAGCGTTTTCGGTAACGTCCGACCCGCATATCGACTAGGCGACCTTGCCACCACGAATGCCCATCTTCAGTCGCCACAGAGACAAATTCTGCACCGGCTGTGATCAGAGTTAAGCCCGCCGGGCTTACCATCGAGATCACCCATCGCGCGACATCTTCAGTCACATCACGCGACCAACGGCCAGCATCGAACCTTGAGTGATGTCTACGAATCCTTTGTCAGAGCAAACGCAAAGGCCAGGCGGCTAGCCGTAAAATGCGATCTTGGTTTGAAACGCGACCGTTGAATGTCCGTTCAGAAAATTCCTTGGAACACAATGACTTAGACGCGCATTCTTTCATCGGGAGGCGCAACGCCTCGATCAACAAGGAAAAACACGATGAAGAAGCTTCTGCTCACTGCTGCGATCGCTGGGTTGCTCATCGGCGGTCCTGCGATGGCTCAGACCACGAACCAAAATAGCAACCAAACTGGCACGTCAGAGAACATGACCACTCAGAGCGAAAGCAAGGTGGCGCCAAGCGGCGAACGACAGCGTGTTCGTGGCGACACCACGATGCGCGATCGTGGTGAGCGTGGTTCGATGCGCGAGCACGGCGAACGGCGCACGATGCGCGAGGGTGACCGTCGCGAACGCAGCAGCGTGAACGTTCGTATCGGGGGTGACGGCTATGGATACCGTCACCGGCATCATCGTGGTTACTATGCCTACGGCGGGGGCTGCCGCACGATCGTCGTTAAGAAGCAATACCACGGCCGTACCATCGTCAAGCGGATTCGTCGCTGCGGCTAATCCGTGTGATGTATGAAGACGAGAAGCCCCGCTTATCGAAAGCGGGGCTTCTTCTTTTTGCGCGCCTGACGCGGCTCGCCTCGATTCCGCGATGGTCAGCGGCTGCCTGGCACAGTGATCCTGCCAGTCAATTTCGTGGTCAAGTGGTTGACGGCAACACAGGCGCGGATTCATAGCCCCTTCAAACTCACCGGACCCTCAGGCCCGGAAAAATTTGAACACAAGTTTGACGGTCATCTTGGCTGCCGATTCTGGATCGAAACCGAAAATCCCACGACGCAAAAATCGAATCTAATTCAACCGCTTACGAATTCCGTACCAAATTCACAGAGTCGGGAGGTTCGGAGACAAGGGGGCTCGGAGAGAGATGTCGCGCGACAGGCCTGACTCGAAGTACGGAGGCCTGTGCAGAAAAGGCGATGGCCGTGGCGGTTTCCGAGGCGCTGATTGGGCGGCGGAGACAATTTCGCCCTGAACGGCTGGCGGAGGGAGACGAACTGAAATCCAACGTTCTCCACTTTTACGCTAAACTGCGCCTCATTGCGCGCTGCGTCCGTCCCGGCGGAACGGGGTCGCGCAAGAATGGTTGAAGCGGTATCGTTGGAGCGTTGAATGGTTTCGGATTCGAAGGTTTTGGATACCAGCGGTAAGGATGCGGTCGAAATTGGAGGAGCGCGGGTCGATCTGCAATGGCTGCCCGAAGACGGCGTGAGGCTCCTCCGTACCTACCGCGGCAAAGATAAACTTACCGACGACGACGTGACTGCTATAGCGCTGGTGCTCTCGCAAGCCATTTTGACCCGTTATCTTCATCCCGATGGGGGCAAACACGCTTGGGAAACAGTGAACGACCTGCTTAGCGTGTTTGATCACCCCCGGGTGGTTGAGGCGGTCCAACATAAAGTCCACCAGCTTTTGATCCGTCGAAAAAAGGCTTTATCTGGCCCTGAAGGAGTTGAATCAGTCGGACGCCACTCTCCCTAAGACTCCTCAGCTAAGCGTTGGTGGAACCGGTCGAAGCCTCCAAAGTTCATTGAGAGCTTCCGTAGGAGGTTTTATGAAGAACGTTCTGGTGAACATCGCTGTTGCTGTTCTCGTCTTCTCTTCGTCCTTGGCTTTTGCTCAATCGGAGACCCCAAAGGGCGCAGTGACAGGTATGAAGCCTGACCGAACAACGGCTGATACGGCTACTCGGCAACGGATGCAGTCGAAAGAGATGGCTCTACGTCAGAAGCGTTCTGCGTGTCGTAAGCAGGCGCGGGTTAAGAAGGTGCCGATCCTTAAACGTCACGCATTCGTTGACGATTGCGTCGATCGCTGAAACATAATCGGACTCAAAATTGCTCACCTGCAGCGAGCGTGTTCCGCACGCTTCTGTTTAGTGCTTTGTCGCCGCAGAATAACACGCAGCCAAATTTCGAAAAATCAGCACTGTTGTGTCTACCGAACGAGCGTTGACTTGTACCCGTTCGGTCAAAACGATCGTCTTAACGGACGAGGCGCGCTCGATGATTTGCGGGCATGACTTGCTATCGACACACGGAAGGTTACAAACAACGTCCACCAGGAGCGGCTATGGCCAAGAAAGCTAAGCGTAAAACTAAAGCTAAATCGAAGAATACCTCTTACGCGTCCATGACTATGGATGCTCTGTTCGATTTGAGAAACGAGATTACCGGCGCGATTGAAAGCCGGGCTTCGGAACTTCGCAAACAACTCGCTCGCCTGACCGGAGATAAGCCGAAGCGCGGTCCGGCGTCGAAAATGGCAGGCAGGACCGTCGCCCCTCAATTCAGAAGCAAGAAGGATTCTAAACTGACGTGGTCCGGTCGTGGTCAGGAGCCGCGCTGGATGAAAGAAGAGATGAAGGGCACTAAGCTTAAGAAGGAAGACTTCCGGATCAAGTAACTAAGCAAGGCCCTTTGTCCGACTCCTGGCCTTGCTGGAGGGCGACCGTCCATCGCTTCAGCCCAGCTACTCCTCATGCGTGTGATGTTGACTTGTCTTTGCGGGAGGACACTCAGATCTAATCAAAAGGCGCCACCGAACCGGAGAAGGGCGATGCCTACCATCGACTGATTGCAAGTCTGGCTCTGAAACTAGGCCAACACAGCGTTGCGGTGCGTGTTCGAAAGAAAAGGCCCCATCTTTCGGCAGTGCCTTCCTTACAGGCGAGTGGTTGTGAATGCCCCGCGTGTACTTGGCTCTACAATACGCTGGGAATTCGCGTTCCCGCGACGCGTTGTCATAGAGAACCCCGCCACAAGGGCGGGGTCTCGTTCCGAGCAAGGTCAGCGGGGAGGCCATCGTCTTGCCCGTACTCAAAAGTCAGGCGCCGCCGAGTTGACGGCGGCGCCTCGGCCCGCCGGTCGAGAGCAGACCTGACCAGGCTCACCCAACCTGGTCGGGCATATAAACACCAACCATTTTGTGTGGTTCCAGCGTTTGGTGCGGCAAAAAAAGACCCCGCCAGGGAGAAGCGGGGTTATTGGAGCACGGTCATCGGGGGATAGGGGCCCGCGCTCACAAGCCTTAAGCAGCTCCCACAGATTTAGTTCCAAACAAAAACCCCACCAGATGAGTGGCGGGGTTTTCGCGTGGTGATCGAGGGCTTCCCAAGGTCGATCGACTTAAGAAGATCAGATAACTCCCAGAACTTCAAATCACGGTCGGTTGTGTTTTGTTACAAGCGAAAACGCCCCGCCTGGGGAGGCTTTCGCATTGTGTGTGGCAGGTGCGCACCACGCTGCCCTACGCAAAGGGAAAGCTCGGCAAATTGGGTCAAGAGTCGCCTGGCGCGTTATGTGCGCGTTACTTGAAGGAGGTTACGCAGCCTTCGCCGATGGTTCTCCCAAGACAGCCGCCAATTCTGTCTCGACGACGGCTAAGCGATTCTGAATGCGCTCGCGCTCAGGCTGTGCAAGGGAATTCGATTGGAGAACCTTGCGATAGTGAGCGATGACTTTATTGTGCGCACCGATTAGGTAGTCCCGTACTTCGGTATCCACACTGAACCTCCTACGCTCGCTGCGGTGACCGTCGCATATCGACAGGTTGCTCCGTGGCGCAGACTGCAAGCGCCACGGAGCCCCAACTTCGACACTTGCTAGGCTGCTTTTTTCTGGTCGATTGTCGGCTTGGAGACGTTGCCGTTGATCGCGATGCGGCGTGGCTTCATCGCCTCCGGCACCTCGCGAACCAGATCGATTTTGAGCAGACCGTCTTCGAAGGTCGCGCTCTTCACCTGCACATAGTCGGCGAGGCTGAAGACCCGGCGGAACGGGCGAGCCGAGATTCCTTGGTAGAGATACTCGGTCTGATCACTTGCGGCCCTCTCGGCCTTGCTACCCTCGACGGTAAGCCCGTTGTGCTCGGTCGTGATCGTAATTTCTTCGGGTTTGAAGCCGGCGAGTGCGAGTGATATCCGATAATGGTCTTCCCCGGCCTTCTCGATGTTGTAGTGCGGGTAGGCGACTTCGCCCGACCATCGGGACGATTCGTTCATCAGGTCGAAGAGGCGATCGAAACCGACGGTTGAACGCCAGAAGGGGGTGGGATCGAAGGTAGTCCTCATGGCCATATCCTCCACATGAGCAACATGGTGATCAGGAGCGCCAGACACCGATCGGGCGCCCGGTTGGCCGGACCCCGACTGGGGCGTCCGGCGCCGCATGTGCGGCAGGTTTCGAATTAGAACAGCTCGATAAATTTTCAAGAGGGTCGTCAGCGAGAAAAGGTTTTTGCGCTGCGAAACAAAAGGATCGCTGGGTTAACGTATCCCGCTACTAAAAAATTTTATTGTCCCTCTCTTGAAACTGAACACGCCTTTTCTAAATCGGTCCGCCGACAGGTGCCCAACTCGGGCCTGTTGCGGGCAATACCCGCTCTGACCCATGTCGCTTTACGAAGGATGTGGCCATGACCCAAATCGAGAACCGAAAGGACTTTGAACTCGACCGTCTTCTCCATCCCGCCGGGGCTTTCCGGACCCCCATGGAGGTCGTCGACGATCCGGATATGACGGCGCAAGAAAAGCGGGCGATCCTGGCCTCCTGGGCCTCAGACGCCTGTGCCGTCGAGGCCGCGCCCGAGCTGCGCAGTCCACCATCCGCCCCGATCATCCGCTTCGACGACATCATGATGGCGCTCAAGCGCCTGGATGGAGAGGCAGCAGACAACCCGAACTACGGGAAGTTCATCAACCGCGCCCGCCGCTGGAAGGACTTGTACCACAGCAGCGGTCGGGATCGCTCCCTGTTCGCATGAGGCGGCGCCATGACGAACCGCTTGATCATCGCCGTCATGGCGGGGCTTCTCTGGATGCCAGAAGTCTCAGGGCAAAGCATCCTGCAGAGAAGCGACTGGAAGGAGCGGGGGCTGGAAACTTATCTGCCGCCTCTCGAGCCGACCGTGCCGTGGCTTAACCTCAACACCAAGACCAAACTGCCAAAGGTCGACCTTCCGCTCGGACGGGACACGGCTTCAGCCGGCCCGTTCATTCTCCCATCCATCGGCGCGGACACCCAGGTGTCTTCGAACGCCTCGTCTGCATCGCGGAGCATGTAGCCATGCAGGATAGAAAATGGATGAAGCTGCAAGAGCTGCGTCAGCCAGGCATGCGGCGGATCTTTGATGCGTTAAAGCAGATCGAAGATGAAGCACCTGGTCTCGTCAGTGAGGCTGCGGTCGCCGCCGCCGAGCTCGCCAAGTCGCGCAGCGATGGCGGACGTATGCCGCAGTGAGGCAAGCCATGTCGCTCTTGCTGGTCGGCGCACTTCTCTCCGCTGTCCTTGCGATGGGCGCCTTCATGCTGGCGTCGCATGATGGTCCAGACGGATTCAGCGGCACCTGAAAACGCGGACGACGTGATGCTCCAAGCGGGCTCAGCGCCGTCCGCATCCGGAAGTCCCGCCAACGAGGGTGGCAGGACTTCCCGCGTTTCAATTCAAATATCGAGAGTTGATCATGCTGACGCATGTCGTGCTCGCGCTGGCATTCGCCAATGTTATGTCCGCAGCATGCGTGTATCCGTACGCGGCCTTGATCGGCGCTCTGCCAATTCCAAAAGGTCGAAAATTTTTTGATGCCGAACTCTTGACGCTGCGCCGGCCGCTACCAACTGGTTTTGCCGGTTGCGCCGGGGGAGCTGGCCGACCTTTTGACATCGATGGACTGAGCAAGGAGGAATTTCATGAACTTCCGCCCGCTGCATGATCGTGTGCTCGTTCGGCGCATCGACGCTGACGAGAAAACCGCAGGTGGCATCATCATCCCCGACACCGCGAAGGAGAAGCCCTCGCAGGGCGAGGTCGTCTCTGTGGGCCCGGGGGGCCGCGACGAGGCCGGCAAGCTGATCCCGATCGACATCAAGGCCGGAGACCGCGTGCTGTTCGGCAAATGGTCCGGAACCGAGGTCAAGATCGATGGCGAGGATCTTCTCATCATGAAGGAGAGCGACATCCTCGGCATCATCGACGATGCCGGAAAGCTCAAGAAGGCCGCGTAAATCATCAATCCCGACAGATCCAAGGAAGGAGGTACCACATGGCTGCCAAGGAAGTGAGATTTTCGACGGAGGCGCGCGAGAAGATGCTGCGCGGCGTGGACACCCTCGCAAACGCGGTGAAGGTGACGCTCGGTCCAAAGGGCCGCAACGTCGTAATCGAGAAATCGTTCGGCGCGCCGCGCATCACGAAGGATGGCGTCACGGTCGCCAAGGAGATCGAGCTCGAAGACAAGTTCGAGAACATGGGCGCCCAGATGGTGCGTGAGGTCGCGAGCAAGACCAATGACCTCGCCGGCGACGGCACCACCACCGCGACGGTTCTCGCGCAGGCGATCGTCAAGGAGGGTTCAAAGGCCGTTGCGGCCGGAATGAACCCTATGGACCTGAAACGGGGCATCGACCTCGCGGTCCAAGCGGTGGTTTCGGATCTGAAGAGCCACGCCAAAAAGGTGACGTCCAACTCCGAAATCGCCCAGGTCGGCACAATCTCTGCGAACGGCGATACCGAGATCGGGCGCTTCCTCGCTGAGGCGATGCAGAAGGTCGGCAACGACGGGGTCATCACTGTCGAGGAAGCCAAAAGTCTCAACACCGAGCTCGAAGTCGTCGAAGGCATGCAGTTCGACCGCGGCTATGTCTCGCCGTACTTCGTCACCAACGCAGAAAAGATGAAGGTCGAGCTCGAAGATCCCTACGTTCTGATCCACGAGAAGAAGCTCAGCGGTCTGCAGACCATGCTGCCTCTGCTTGAGGCGGTGGTGCAGACCGGCAAGCCTCTGTTGATCGTGGCGGAGGATGTGGAGGGTGAAGCGCTCGCCACACTAGTCGTGAACAGGCTGCGAGGCGGACTGAAGGTTGCGGCCGTAAAGGCGCCGGGCTTCGGCGACCGCCGCAAGGCGATGCTGGAGGACATCGCGGTCCTGACGGGGGGCACCGCGATCTCTGAAGACCTCGGCATCAAACTGGAGAAGGTGACCCTGCAAATGCTCGGTCGCGCTAAGAAGGTCGTGATCGAGAAGGAGAGCACCACGATCGTCGAGGGCGCAGGCAAGAAGAAGGACATCGAAGCCCGCGTCACCCAGATCAAGTCCCAGATCGAGGAGACCACCTCGGACTATGACCGTGAAAAGCTGCAAGAGCGTTTGGCAAAGCTCGCGGGCGGCGTCGCGGTGATCCGCGTCGGCGGTGCAACCGAGGTCGAGGTCAAGGAGCGCAAGGATCGTGTCGACGATGCGCTCCACGCCACCCGCGCGGCCGTCGAAGAGGGCATCCTTCCCGGCGGCGGCGTGGCACTGCTGCGTGCCCTCAAGAGCCTGCAGGCGATCAACCCGTCCAATCCGGATCAGAAGGCGGGGGTGGACATCGTGCGCCGGGCAATACAGGTGCCGGCCCGGCAGATCGTGCAAAACGCGGGCGAGGACGGCTCCGTGGTCGTCGGCAAGCTCCTGGAGAACGATAAGTACGCCTGGGGCTTCAACGCGGCGACTGGCGAGTACCAGGACCTCGTAGGCGCCGGCGTGATCGACCCAGCCAAAGTTGTGCGGACTGCGCTGCAGGACGCAGCCTCAGTGGCCGGCCTGTTGATCACGACAGAAGCCCTGGTGGCGGACAAGCCGAAGAAGGAAACACCCGTTCACGCTGCCCCGGGGGGAATGGACTATTGAGGCAGCGAGGGGAGTCCAGCTCTGCTGGACTCCCCTTTTCTATCCACACAGAGGGGCTGAGATGAGTAGCGTGGTTCAAATGCCGTTGGATTTGACCGACCTTGAAACTGTGCGCGCGTTTGTCATGAGCGCTGTCGTTGTGGACGGACCGCCAGCGCTACACGCCCTGGTCGCGCTGCACTGGCCGGAGTTGCTCCACAAAGTCAAACCTCCCCTGGAAAGGATGCATTGACGTCCGATTGTCGCAGCGTCGGGAACGTTTTGCCTCTTTCGGCTGTTTTGATGGCGCGTTTTGCCTTGGAGCGATCAATGAATACGTTGCCGATGACTTCAGCGGGATACATAGCTCTTCAGCAAGAGCTGAAAGATCGGCTCCATGTAAAGCGACCAGATATTGTCGCGCGTCTCCAACAAGCCATGAGAGACGACGTAAACCTCACCGAAAACTCCGATTACCAAGCCGCAGTTGCGGATCAGGCCGCAAACGAGAACCGCATTGCTGAGCTTGAGGACAAGCTTACGCGGGCCGAGGTGATCGACCTCTCGAAGCTGTCGGGCGATGTTGTCAGGTTCGGTGCGACCGTCACCGTTTTGGACGAAGATAGCCATGTCAAAAGGACTTGGCAGATTGTCGGGGAGCCAGAGGCGGATGCGAGGTGCGGAAGAATTTCCGTGTCCTCACCCACGGCACGCGCTTTCATGGGAAAAAGCCGCGGCGACTCTGTCGAAGTGCACGCTCCTGCCGGCGTTCGATCATACACGATCAAGAACGTCGAGTGGCCCGACGCGCTGCGAAGCGCGTAGTCGCGATTTGCTCACGAGTTATGATGCGTCTCATCGATCGGCAATTCGATATGCTTAGTAAGCTACGGGACCTCACGCTATCGTGCACCGTCTGCAAGAACAGGATGGAGCACTTCTGCACAATTCCCGCCGCATCAGGCTTGCCTGAGCTCAAGCGGTTTAGATGCGGCAGCTGCGGATCGTACAAAACCGTGGAAGGTCCTTTGCGCGGCGAAGATGACCGTGCCGCTTAGCACTCGCACTCGCGGAATTTAAGCACGTTTCGCCGCACGTGCAGTAAGCCCTCCTGTAACTCAGAGCTTCATCCATTGGACGCTCCACGATGTTGGGATGACCGCCACTCGAACAACTCACCGGCCAGAAGACCCAGGGCCGCAAGCTTGGTCGTGGAAGCAAGTTGGGCGGCAAGGCGAAGTTGCAGAGCACCAACGTACTAAGGAATCCTTCCGCATAAAGCGAGATCAGCTTACTAGGACGTGGACTCATTAACGCGCAGCCATAGTCTAATCGATGCGAGCTGAACGAAAGCGAGGTAGTTCGCCGTCAGCTTGTCGTAGCGTATTGCAATCCGACGACAGTGCTTGATCTTGTTGAAGAACCGTTCGACCAAGTTGCGAGCCCGATAGAGATACGGGCTGAAGCAGATCGGCTCAGTGCGATTGCAGCGAGGCGGAATGTTGGCCAGCGCACCCTTCCTCGCAGCAAGGGCTCTGATCCAGTCAGCGTCATAGCCGCAATCTGCCAGCAGCATCGATCCGGATTTCAAGCGCGACAACAGTTTGTCCGCGAGCCGGTTGTCATGCGCCTCGCCTGCGGTCAACGCGAGCCGCACGGGCAGGCCGTTGGTATCGACCACCGCATGTATCTTGCTCGTCAGCCCGCCGCGGGACCGCCCCATTGACTGCTTTCGGTTTTTGATGATGCAGGCTCCGTGCTGATGCACACGGACAATCGAGGTGTCGATCATCTGAACCGACGCATCGTGCGCAGTGGCCAGCGCATCCATTATCCGGCCCCAGACGCCAGCCCGCCGTTACCTGGCTCGCGCAAAGGAATGCCGCGAAATGATGCAGCGGGCGCTTCCCGGACAAAGGCAAGCGCTCGAGGAAATTGCCAAGACTTGGGAAAAGCTAGCTGCCGAGCGAAGGAAGAACCTCGAAATGTAGCCCGCCATGATTTGCCGGGGTCGGTTCCATTGACTTCAGGACTCTCGAAAATCCCGGCAGCACCATCGACATGGCGGCGACGCCACATCGTTGCCGCTCCAACGCGCACCGCACCTGATGTGTACGGTCGCTGCGCTAAGATGCCGCCGTGCGGAGCTGCGTTGGCGTTCGCAGTCCTGTCCTGAACAGCGATCGTCGGAATATTTAGAAATATTCGAGGTAAGCCAGAGCAACTGCTGGCAACGTGAAGCCTGCAACCTGGAAGGTTGCGCGAGGTAGAGCTGAGCTCTGCACTTGAGCTTGCATTTCAACGCATTCACGCCATTCGATATAGCTGGCCGCAAACGCCTTCGCCGGAATACGCGGTCATTGTTGGCCAGCTCGCACGATAGCCTCGCGAGCCAACTGTTCGTCCTTCACACACGCCGCAAGAGTTTAGGGCGACGGAGCGGCAACTAACATCTTTGCGCTCGTGTTTTGCGCTTCACGACCTGAGCAAAGCGGAAAGCGCACGCCGAGAACAGGTTAGATGACCACGCGTACCGATGCGTTGTTGTCGCAGCAAGAAACCGGCAAAATAACTGCGTCCATCGCGAATCCCTGTTACGACCGGTTGTCACCCGGCGTGCGCGAAGAAAACCGGCTCCGCCTGGACATGTTCCTCGGACAGCGCTTCTGTTTCGTACCTCGGGTACCTGCTCTCGAAGCTATCGAGATACGGGAGCACCACGGTCTCAAGCCAGCGCTGATGGATGATGAAGGGCAGCATTGGGTTGAAGAGCATGTCGATCTCCGTTTCCTCAGTTGCAATGTCCGATGACTGGCAGCGTTCCCAAAAGAAAAACCCGGGGGGCGAAGCACCGGGTCTTCTAACGCTGGGTTCGTGAGGTCACTGAGACCATCGCCAGAGCAGTTGTTGAGAGCGTCGGACTCGGTAGAGTCGCAGCCGAGTTCGTCGAGCGCGCAACAGGCCATACTTGCCGGCTGATTTTTTTGCGGGCACCTAACCAAACGAACGAACCAACCCCGCCTTGATCTGGATCAACGATTTCCGGATAGGCAGACCGCAATTTTCTTGCGGAGATTCGAGGATGCACGAAGAGGTTACGTGGCTTTGGCTTTTCGGTGCAAGCGCTGCATGCGTGTTCACGGCACTGCTGGCGATGTTTTTCAGTTGGCTCGGATGGTTCTGAGTCAGACCACCCAAGCCGCGACAGCTGGGTCCAGCTAAAGCGGACCGTCCCAGGTCGCTTTTGGGGCGAAGCGGACATGCGAATAGTTCGCAAATGGTGCGTTTGACCCTGGCTGTGTGAAAACGCCCCGCTCCATGAGATTCTTGCGGCGCTGATTCTTGGCGGCTGCGGGGGATCGGATGAAGCGCTTCGTTGAGGGGACGGCTCGCGGGCAAAGCACGCTTTTTCCCGAATGCTTGGAAGACTGGATCGGCGAGGACAATCCGGTTCGTGTGATCGATGTCTTTGTTGATGAGCTCGATCTGGCGGAGCTGGGATTTGACGGGGTTGCGCCGGAGGTCACCGGCCGGCCGGCGTATCATCCGTCTGTCCTGCTGAAGCTCTACATCTACGGCTATCTCAATCGGGTTCAGTCGAGCCGACGGCTGGAGCGCGAGGCTGGGCGTAACGTTGAAGCGATGTGGCTAACGGGTCGGCTGGTGCCTGATCACAAGACGATTGCCGACTTCCGCAAGGACAATGGCGGCGCGATCCGCCAGGTCTGTGCCCGGTTCATAGCGCTTTGCCGCGTCATGGGGCTGTTGACGGACCCCAGCGTGGCAATCGACGGCAGCAAGTTCAAGGCCGTGAATAACCGGGACAAGAACTTCACGCGCGCCAAAATGGAGCGGCGCATGGCGCAAATCGAGGAGAGCGTTGCCCGCTATCTACAACAGCTTGATACCGCCGACCGGCATGAGCCATCAGAGGCACTCCAAAGCAAGACGAACCGTCTGAAAGACAAGATCGCGAAGCTGAGGGAGCAGATGCAGAATCTCGGGGAACTCCGGGCGCAGATGCTGGCGGCTCCGGATCAACAGATATCACTGACCGATCCTGACTCTCGCTCAATGGCGACCAGCGGCCGAGGGTCTGGGGTCGTCGGCTACAACGTTCAGGTTGCCGTGGAGACCAAGCATCATCTGATCATTACGCATGAGGTGACCAACGTCGGAACCGACCGATCGCAGCTCTCGACCATGGCGAAGGCCGCGAAGGCGACATTGGGAGTAGAGAGCCTCGATGCGGTCGCTGACCGCGGCTACTTCAGCAGCGAAGAGATCCTGGCCTGCGAGGATGCCGGCATCACGGTCACGCTGCCCAAGCCGATGACCTCAGGCATCATTGCCAAGGGGCGTTTCGGCAAACAGGACTTCCGCTACGTGGCCGAGCAGGACGTTTACATCTGTCCGGCCGGGGAAAGCTTGCCTTACCGCTACACCAACGAAGAACATGGAATGCTCCTGCGCCGCTATTGGACCAATGCCTGCCAGGGCTGCGCCATCAAGCAGACTTGCACCAGCGGCAAGGAGCGACGCATCACCCGATGGGAACACGAGCATGTTCTCGAAGCCGTGCAGCGTCGGCTCGACGAGCACCCAGAGAAAATGCGCCAGCGTCGCGAGACGGTCGAACACCCATTTGGCACGATCAAAGCCCGGATGGGCGCCACCCACTTCCTGATGAAGACGCTGCCACGGGTCGCTTCAGAGATGGCGCTGCATGTCCTGGCCTACAACATGACGAGGGCGATGAGCATCATGGGCGTCCGGCCGCTGATGGCCGCGATCAGGGTATAGCCAGCCCCAACGCTCGCCTCCCTCACAGACTCTGCTTAAAATCCGCGTATCCAGACGTTTTTGCACGGCCAAGACCCAACTCCGACATCGGCTCGCGTCCCATGTTGCAGCTGCGAAGCCATCTTCCAGCCTATTCAAGTAATCGTTTGGCCCGCTACGATGTTCTGACCGGGGATGGACATGAGGCGGAGGGAATTTCTTGGCGGCCTCGGGGCAACTGCGGCATGGGCACACGCGGGCTATGCCCAGCAACCCGGAAAAGTTTGGCGCATGGGCTTTCTCGCTCACGGCTACGAGAAGTTCTACGATGGTCTGTTCGATGGTCTGAAGGACCTTGGCTATCAAGAAGGTCGAAACTTGAATGTGGAGCGCCGCTATGCCGAGGGACGCTCGGAGCGCTTCAAAGAATTTGCCACAGAGATGGTGCGACTGAAGGTCGATGTGATTGTTGTCTCGACGACGCCCGCAGGCTTTGCAGTCAAAAGCCCGGCGACCGACATTCCAGTGGTATTCCCCAACGCCATTAGCCCGATTGAAAGCGGTCTTATCGGCAGCCTTGCGCATCCCGGTGGCAACATCACCGGTGGCGCTGCGCAGACTGCTGCGCTCAGCACCAAGCGTCTAGAAATATTGAAGGAAGTAGTACCTCGACTGTCGCGTGTTGCAGTGCTCTGGAATGGTGCCAATCCGGCGCTCTCTTATCCCTGGAAGCTGACTCAGGATGCAGCTGATCAGCTGCATGTGAAGGTAGAACCTTTCGAAGTGCGATCTCCCAAAGACATTGAGACCGCATTTGCAAAGATGACCGAAGCGAAACCCGATGCGCTGATTGTTCTGCAAGACGCACTCACTCTCCAGCACCGCAAGGAAATTATCGACTTCACGGTGGTAAAGCGGCTACCGGGCATGTTCGTTGCGCGGGAGTGGGTCACGGCCGGCGGTTTGATGTCATACGGCGAGAACTTGGCGGAGATGTACCGTCGCGGTGCCTACTTCGTAGACAAAATCTTGAAGGGCGCAAAACCAGCCGATCTTCCCGTCGAGCAGGTCACGAAGTTCGAGATGATCATCAACCTCAAGACTGCTCAGGCTATGGGCTGGACAGTCCCGCCCGAGATACTGGCGACGGCTGACGACGTGATCGAATAGCCTTGTTGCTTTATTGAAAAGCGAATTGACGCGATTGGCACGAAGCTGCCGATCCAGGATGTCCGCTCGACGGTCGCTGTGGAGGACAAATCGGACGTGGCCTGGATCGGCCAAATTCGACGCGGATGACCATCAGCGGATATTGGCCCTTCAAGCAGGTAGGTCTAGGCGATAGCATGATTGTCCTCTGTCCAGGGGGCGGCGATGAGTGACGGCCATTGGCAGCTGGAGGGTAGCGCTGCCGAGCTATACCAGCGCTACCTCGTACCCGGGATCACCATCAAATGGGCGGACGACCTCGTTCAGCGCGCCGAGGTTCGCGCGGGCGAAGAGGTGCTGGACGTCGCTTGCGGCACCGGGGTCGTGGTGCGGCTGGCGGCCAGCAAGGCTGGATCAGGCCATGTCATTGGTCTGGACTTAAACCCTGGAATGCTGGCGGTCGCCCGTACTGTCGCGAGCGAAGGAGCGCCTATCACCTGGACGGAGGGCAGTGCGCTTGATCTACCGTTTCCTTCCGCGCGATTTGACGTGGTTCTTTGCCAGCTCGGTTTGCAATTCTTTCCAGATCAGCCGAAGGCTTTGAGGGAGATGCACCGCGTGGTGCGCCCATCAGGTCGCATTGCGCTTAGTGTGTACAGCCCGATCGAACGTACACTTGGGGCTTACGCCTTTGTACGCGCACTGGATGAGGTGCTCGGACCCGAAGCCTCACGGATCAAGCGAGGCGAGCATTCCTTCGCCGACCCCTCGCAGCTCGACAGTCTTCTGCGCGACGCAGGCTTTGGTGTGGTTGACGTGCAAACCCTCGTGCAGACGATCCAATTTCCCTCAGTGCTCGATTATGTCCGGTTTCAACTTCTTGCCACACCAATGACGGTCCTTCTGAAGGGCAGGGCTGAATCCGAACGGCAGTCGATCATCGCATCGGTTGCCGCCAAAGCCGCAGCCTTTTCAACTGTGTCCATGCTCGACGGGGGACGATTCACGTTCCCGCAGGAAGCGTACGTCGCCGTTGCGCGGCCTTTTCCCAATGCCGCCTAATGGCACGGGCGGACATCGAGTGATGTCGCCTTTTCTGACGCTATCGGGGGAATAGCCGACATGTGCAAAATGGGCCGGAATCGACGTTCCTGACCCGTAGCAGACGTGGGTCCGCGAGCTCTTAATATAAGTGCGTGTTGTGATCGTCGATGATGGCCCGCACTTCGGCGGCCGTCTCAGCCGGCTTCGCGTGCGCCATGATTGCTTCGGCCAGTGCGGGCACGTCTGAACGGTCCGGCCACTCTCCGGGTATCCAAAGTCGAGACCTTACGATGCATTTGGGGCAATGCATGAAGGCTTGCTCAACGGTAACGACGAGAACGAGGTTGGGTGGGTTTCCATTAATCGCAAGGCGGGTCTGCAAAGAGCTGTCTCGCACAATTCTGCCCTTGCCGCTAACGCGCAGCGTGTCCCCGTTGCCCGGGATCATGAACAGCAGCCCGATTTCCGGATGCGTCAGCAGGTTGTCGAAGGTATCGAGCCGATGATTCCCCGGACGATCCGGTATTGCCAACGTCCTCTCGTCGAGCACAGCAATGAAACCAGGGGGGTCACCCTTGGGGGACAGGTCCATGCACCCGTCCGCTCCTCGTGAGGCGACAATAACGAAGGGGCAGGCCGCGATGAACCTTCTGCAAATGTCATCTATATGATCGATGATCTTGTTACTTGCTCTGGCGCTCGGCTGCTTGCTCAGCTCCCGCAGCCGTTGGCGCGTTGGTATCACTTCCTCGAAACAAATCTCCACGACAATCTCCTGAGGGTATCAATGGTCGAGCTTCTTCATGCTCGCGCCATCAATCACTTTCCGCCATTTCTGGAGTTCATCTTTGATAAAGGCGCTGAACTCCTCCGAGCTGTTCGCCACTGGCTCGAAACTCATTGCCGCGAGACGTTTTCTTGTGTCGTCCGATCCGATGACATTGACGATGTCGCGATGCCAGCGACTGACAATGTCTTTCGGCGTTCCTGCCGGGAAAACCATGCCTTGCCAGAATGCGGATTGCTGATCCGGAACGCCCGCTTCCACCATGGTAGGAATGTCTGGGAACACTTCAGAGCGGTTGACGCTAGTCACGGCGAGGGCGCGCAGGCTGCCACCTTTAATGCTGCCGGCAGCGGCCGCGAGTGACATGAACGCAATCTGCGTATGTCCGGCAATTGTCGATGTGATGGCCGGGGCCGCCCCGTTGAATGGGACATGCGCCAGATCGAGCTCGCACGCGAGCCGGAACATTTCGCCCGCAAGTTGCCCTGATTGTCCTGTGCCCGGAGACGCGTAGCTGTATTTGCCGGGGTTGCTTTTCACCAGCGCGACCAACTCTTTCACGTTGGCCGCAGGCAACGCGGGGTGCACGACGAGCACGTGCGGTGAAGCGCCGACCAGGGTGATCGGCGCGAAGTCCTTGATCGGATCGTACGGCAAACTGGCGTAGAGGCTCGGATTGATCACCAGGGCGGTGGTGACGGTCATCACCGTGTACCCGTCGGCTGGCGCCTTGGCAGCGATGCCTGTCGCTACGTTGCCGGCACCGGTAGGGATATTCTCCACGTAGTATGGCTGGCCCGGCTGCTCAAAGAACTGTTGCATGATCGTGCGCGTGATGACATCAACCGGGCCGCCAGCGGCGACCGGTACGATCACTCGGACGGGGCGGACGGGATAGGTTTGCGACCACGCAGCACGGGAGGACGGAGGCCCGACAGCAGCCATCGAAGCTGCAACAAGCCGCAAAAAATCTCGACGGGCCAAAGTCATGACGTCCTCTTAGAGCGTTGATGCCCGCAACCAGAGAGCTTGATCGACATCCGGACCTTAATTCATGTAAAGTGAAAGATAATCAGGCCCGAGTTCGCTTCACTCGTGAATAGAATTCTTGAATATGGTCAGCCCGCCTAATGAGATGGGCGTTTTCCAGCGCGTGATCGAGCGCGGAAGCTTCGCCGCCGCGGCCGAGGACATCGGCGTATCACCTTCCGCGGTCTCGAAGCTCATCACGCGATTGGAGCTTCGCCTTGGTGTGCGGCTGATTAATAGAACCACCAGGCGCTTGGCGCTGACCCATGAGGGGGAAATCTATCTCGATCGGGCCCGAGACATTCTTCGGGCCATAGAAAGCGCGGAAGCCGAAATCGCAGTGACGCGCACCTCGCCGCGCGGCCAACTGCGAGTTCATGCATTTCCTACCTTCGCCGTCGACCATTTGGCGCCCGCGCTGCCGGATTTCCTGGCGCGCTATCCCCGCATCACGTTCGATTTTCTGGTGACGAACCGTTCGGTCGATCTGATTGCCGACAACATCGACGTCGCGCTGCGGGTAGGACGGCTGGACGACTCGACGCTGGTCGCGTCCAAAATTGTCGACTTGACGCAGGTGGTTTGCGCCAGCCCGAAATACCTCGCCCGCTACGGTCGACCTAACCATCCTTCGGATCTTGCTCGCCACGCCTGTTTGATCCTCAGTCACTTTCCGGGCGCCAACCGGTGGCCGTTTCGAATTGATGGCGAACTAGCCCAGGTGGAGGTCAAGGGTCCCGTCGCAGCTGATACCGCGCATATGCTGCTCAAGCTCGCGATCGAGGGATTGGGCATCATCCGCTTTGGAGACAACGTCGTTGCAAGCGCGATCCAGCAGGGACTGTTGGAACCACTCCTGAAGGATTTTCAGGAGCCGGAGAGCTTTCCGCTGTGGGCAATGCTGCCGCCGGGTCGACAACGGACGCCAAAAGTCAGGGTCTTTCTTGATTTCTTGAGCGAACGGTTCGGCCCAGCGCCTTGGCGAGCGAAGCGATAACTTTGAACTGCCGCAATGTCTTCTTTTGGCACTTCTCGACCGAAATCGATGTCGGCTCCCACGGCTGCTATTACATCCTCGACCAGGGTCGAAAAATGACGTGTTTGACCCATCTCGGAGATGCGAATTGGGTCAATCGTACCCCTTCCTGCCTGGTGGCTTAAGTCGGTACTATGTCCGTCCGTAGCCGGGGGGCGTGATGAGGCGGCGGAAATTTTTGGGACTTGTCGGTAGCGCAAGCATTGCATCACCGATCTCTGCGTGGGGGCAGGCGGCGGAGCGGGTGCGCAACATTGGCGTACTACTTGCCGTTCCTAGAGACGACCTTGAAGGTGCCACGCGGATCGCAGCGTTCCGGCGAGGTCTCGAAGAGCTAGGCTGGATTGTGGACCGCAACATTCGCCTCCACGTCCGTTTTGCTGCGTCCAGTGACCAAGCTCCCGCGCTCGCGAAAGAGATTGTCGGTCTGCGACCTGAGGTCGTAATGGCGCATACGACCGGAATGGTTGAGGCCCTGCGAAACGAGACGAGCGACATTCCAATCGTATTTATCAACGTCTCTGATCCCATTGGTTCAGGCTTCGTTACGCACTTGGCGCGGCCTAACTCTAACGTCACAGGTTTCATGCTTTACGACGCCAGCATTGCCGGTAAGTGGCTTTCGATGCTGAAGGAGATAGCCCCCCACGTGACCCGGGTTGCTTTTGTGGGCAATCCAAAGACGACACCGTTTGATTACTATTGGCGGATGGCTGAGTCGCTAGCCTCCGCGCTCGCGATCAAGCTCGTGCCCCTCCGCATTGAAAGTGCGACCGAGATTGTGAGTGCTTTGGAAGCGTTCGCGCAGTCTCCGAATGGCGGGTTTTTGCCATTGCCCGATCCCACAATGAGTAAGCATCGGGAGGTCATTATTGACACAGCGGCGCGACTTCGCTTGCCTGCCGTCTATACGGGTCGATACTACGTTGTCGCTGGTGGTCTCTTATCTTATGAGACCGATCGGAACGAATTGTCTCGACAGGCGGCCACCTACGTTGATCGCATTCTGCGTGGCGAAAAACCCGTCAATCTGCCGGTACAAGTGCCAGTAAATTACAAGACAACGCTCAATCTCCGTACGGCGAAAGCACTCGGTCTCACCGTGCCCCCAGGGCTGCTGGTAAGCGCCGACGACGTGATCGAGTGAAGTTGCCTATTGGCACATCGCGTTGTTCGGCTTCCACGCGACCGCATGTCCGTTGTTGAAGCGACAGCCGACAACGGGTGGCGCCGGGGGCTGCATGGCCAGTCGAAAATGACCCAAAGCCGTATCCGCCTGCGTCGGAAAGCCTCCTTCTGGAACATCGCGTTAGCCGATACGATTCCTGCGTCAATCTCCCGGCGATAGACGATGTTTCGGTGCGGGCGACACATGAGGCGATGCGAGTTTGTCACGCTGATTGGCGGTGCGGTGATGTGGCCGCGATTGGCGCGCGCGCAGTGTGAAAGCTCATACCGCGGAAAAATGTAGAAAATACAATTTTCCAACACCACTTCGAGCCGCCTGCGCAGTATGATTGAACCCCTTGATGGCCAATTTCACCCATGCGTTTCTACGCGCACGGCGCGCTATGCAGTTTTAACACGACCAAAACCGAAGCGGACGCCGCTACGTAAATGTGTTCGCAGTCTTCCGAACGAGGTTCACAAAGTTCCGAACAACAGGGGACCCGTCGCCCCGGCGCAAGCCGAGCAGAAGCCCGGCCTTCGGCTGAATGGCACCTTGTAGCCTGCGATACACGACACCATTCATTGTCATGTTTTGCATGCAAGCCGGCACCAGCGATACGCCGAGCCCGACGGCGACCAGGCTAAGGGCCGAGGTAATGCGTGGAGCTTCCTGACCAAGGCGCGGCGTAAACCCCGCCTTCAGGCATGCTGCCATCGTCGTCTCATAGAATGCCGGCCCGTGTTGGCGCGCATAAATGATGAACTGCTCGTCGGCAAGGTCCTTCAGAGATAGCAACGCGGTGCGTCGGCCGGCCCGCGCGAGCGAATGGTTGCTCGGCAACGCCGCCACCAACGGCTCGTTCAGCAGCGGAAAAACAAGGAAGTCCTTCTGATCATCAAGCTTGCTTCGGAGAAAGCCGACATCGAGCTGGAGGTTTCGCAGTCGCTCGATTTGTTCGGTCCGGAGACACTCGTCCAACGTGAGCGATACCTGCGGGTAAGCTGTCCGGAACGCGCGGATGACAGACGGGACGAAGGGATGAAAGAGCGTCGTGGGCTGGATGCCGATACAGAGGCGCCCCTGCTCGCCGCGCGCCGCGCTGCGTGTTGCCTCGAAGGCGCCGTCATAATGCGCAAGCGTTGCACGTGCGCGCTCGAGAAAAACACGGCCTGCTTCTGTCATCTCCACCCCTCGCGGCCTGCGGCGGAAGAGCTGTACGCCAAGCTCGTCCTCAATGGCCTTGATGCGCTGGCTGAGCGGGGGCTGTTGCAGCCCAAGGCGCTCCGCGGCTCGCGTGATGTGGCCTTCTTCCGCAACCGCGACAAAATGCCGAAGATGGCGCAGCTCCATGACATAGCCTTTTCAATATGGATTTTGCTGAATCGATATAATACCCGCCGAAAGCGCCGGATGGTATCGGGGATCTTGCTCACAAGGAGGTCCCATATGACGCTGCTGCGACGGGAATTTCTGAGGCTGGCCGCGGCGTCGGCTCTGTGTGCGCCCTCCATGGTCCTGGCAGCCGCATATCCGGCAGGCCCGGTTCGTTTCCTGGTCCCCTACGCACCGAGTGGTCCAACCGACATCCTGGCGCGGCTAACGGCGCAGAAGCTCTCCGAGCAGCTCGGCAAGCCATTCTATGTCGATAATGTCGGTGGAGCAGGGGGCAATATCGGATTGGGCCAAGCCGCGAAAGCGGCTGCCGACGGCCACACGGTGGTCGTCGTGCCGCCGAACATCGTCGTCAATCCGGTGATGTACGAGAGAGTGCCGTACGAGCAGAAGGATTTCGAGCCGGTCACGGTGGCTGTCAGGGCGCCGATCGTTCTGTCGGTTCACCCATCGGTGCCGGCGACGAGCGTCCGGGAGCTGGTGACCCTGATCAAGAGGGGCGGACCAAAGTACAGCTTTGCGTCGCCGGGGACAGCCACCCCACCGCACCTCATCGGTGAGCTCTTCCGCCTCGCGCTTGGCCTGGACTTGGTCCATGTGCCGTTCAACAGCGCGGGCCCGGCCGTCACGGCGACGCTCGCAGGCCACACGCCGATCGTCTTCACGTCGCTGCCGCCCGCCGTGCCGCAGATCAAGGAAGGCAAGCTGCGGGCATTAGCCGTAACCAGTCCGACGCGGTCACCGGCTCTTCCCGACGTGCCGACAATGGCGGAAGCCGGTTACCCGGATATCGAGGGGGAGGGATGGTTCGCGTTCATCGTGCCGGCCGGAACGCCGAAGGACGTGATCCACCTGCTCCACCGCGAGATCGTGAAGGCCATCGCGTTGCCTGACATTCAGGAGAAGATGGAGGCACTCGGGTTCATCGCGGTCGACACTACACCGGAACAGGCCGCCGCTCTGTTTCGCGCCGAGACCGTCAAATGGTCGAAGGTCATTCGCGAAGCCAACATCAAGGCAGATTGACGGACCGCCGAGCGACCATAATGCGCGATTCGCTTGGCGAGCGTAGGTGGCACCGCCTCCGGCGGAGGTGCGGTCGAGCGGTCCAAGGCAGGAATGTCGGAGCACAATTTCGCCGAAGGGCGGAATATCCGCTTTGAAACGCGGCATCCTGCGCGGAGCCAAACCAGCCGACCTACCGGTGCAAGTACCGAAAAAGTTCATCTGGATCAATCTGACCACGGCCAAGGCACTTGGCCTCCGCGTGCCGCCGACGCTGCGGGCTACCGCTGACGAGGTGATCGAGTAAGTTTGCTGAGTTTGCTGCACCTGCTCAGGTCTGCAATTGGCACCTCGCCGACCTCAGAGCATGTCCGCTGTCATGTCGGCTTCCGGGTGCACAGCCGACATCCCGGCCATAGGCCAAAATCGACGTGATTGACCGACCCTAAGCGGACATCGGGCCTTTGGGCCGGACCTGACCAAGATCATGGCCGACGCCTACGACTTGGCGCGCAAAGAACTTCACGACACTGGCCAGCACTCACCTCTGCCCCCAGCGCAGCGCGTCGGCATTCCGGTTTCAGCCCAACGCCGCTATGCCTTTTCTCTCAGCCGAACGATCTTGTCGGCGTCCGGCTTGCCGAGAAGAGTTCTGATCTTGGTGCCCAATTCGTCGTCGACAAATGGCTTTCTGACGATAAAGGCTTCGCTCACGCCCGATAGCTCCGACTGGTCGACAAACCCAGTGATGAACAAAAACGGTAATGTCGGCCGCTTGATCTGAATTTGCCGGGCAAGTTCGGCGCCGTTCATTCCCGGCATCGCGAAATCGAGCAGCACCAGCTCGAGCTGAATGCCGCTCTGGACCACCTCCAAGGCCGCGCCACCGCTTCCGGCCTCGACCACGACATAACCCATATCTCGGAGCATCGATGCGGTGACTTCTCGCACCGCATCGTCGTCGTCGACGAGCAGGATGGTCGAACCGCCGAAATAGCCTGACAGGATCGTCGCGCTTGACTCTTTCGGCAGATCGACCTTGTCCTGGGCGCGCGGCAGGTAGATGCGGATGTTGGTGCCTTCGTTGAGGCGGCTCTCGAGCCGGATACCACCGCCGGATTGCTTCGCAAAACCCAGGATCTGGCTCAATCCCAGTCCTGATCCCTTGCCCGGATCCTTGGTTGTGAAAAACGGTTCAAACGCCTTGGCCCGGACCTCTTCGGTCATGCCGGTGCCAGTATCGGACACGGACACCATGACGTATTCGCCGGCCGCGGGCTCTTCGGGCCGCAGCGGCGGACCAAGCTTGGCGTTCCCGGTCCGGATCGTGAGCGTGCCGATACCCTCCATGGCGTCTCGTGCATTGATGGCGAGATTGAGCACCGCAAGCTCGAGCTGGGTTGGGTCGGTCAACGCCGACAGCGTATCCTTCTCGAGCTGCGTTTCGATCTGGATGCTGCCGCCCAATGTGCTCTGCAACAGGCCCCGCATCTCGGTGACGGCAGCGTTGACATCGAGTGAGCGCGGCTCCAGTCGCTGCCGGCGCGAAAATGACAGCAGCTGATCGGTCAGCTTGGCGCCGCGTTCGGCGGCCATTCGCATATTTGCGAGCCGCTGCTTTATTTTGCCGTCGATCCCCATCGCGGCAAGGCCTTTTTCAAGAAAAGAGATGTTGCCCAGCACCACGGTCAGCAGATTGTTGAAGTCATGCGCAACACCGGAGGTTAACTGTCCAACCGCCTCCAACCGCTGCATCTGCCGCAATGTCGATTCGACTTTTTCGCGCTCCTCGATCTGCGATCGAAGCTGATGGTTGGCGGCGGCGAGTTCCGCGGTCCGGTCCCTGACGCGGGCTTCCAGTTCTTCGTTGAGCCTGCGGCATTCATGCTGTTTGACGCGGCTGCGCAATCCTGACTGAACCACGCTCAGCAACGTAGTCGGATGAAAGGGCCGCTCCAGGAACGTGACGTTGCCGAACGTCTGCATAAGCTTGGCAGCATCGGGATTGCGTTCGATGCCGCCGCCGTGGCCGGTCAGTACGACGAATGGAAAATCCGACCATGCCGGCTGGTCCGAGACCCAGGCGGCGAGCGGCCTGATATCGGCAAAGCGCACGGCTTCTTCGGTTACGATCGCCGTATCGGCCCCGCGCCGGAGTTCCTGGAGAAACTCCGCAAGGTCGATGCAAACATCCGAACGAAGACCCGCGTCTCGCAACAACCCCTTTGCAACCATGGCGTCGCGGCCTTGCGGCGCCAGGATGAGCGTGCGGGAGGCTATGTCGTCGGTCATTCCCGAGTGGCTCCTTGCGGCGGCATTCCTTTGCCGACATAGGTCGGAACGCCCCGCAACACGCCCTGAAACTCCTCGAGCACAGGTCCCAGGGTGACGCCTTTTTCGCTGTTGATACGGAATTCGCGGATGGTGTCTTCATGCGGTCCGCTGCGCTTCTTGATCACCGATATGGCTCGGCGGACCCGGCCTACGGCTTCGAAGAAGCGTAACAGAACGACGGTGTCGGCGATGTAGGTGACGTCGACGCTCTGCCTCATGTCGCCGAGCATGCCGTGCTGGGCGAGCGTGATGAACGTCGCAACACCCCGCCGATTGAGATACTGGATCAGCTCGTGCAGATGCAGAACGACAAACTGCTCTTCCGGCATGGCCGCCTCGTATCCGCTGAGGCTGTCGATGACCACCACCTGGCTGCCCTCTTCCTCGACCCTGCTGCGGACGCGGTGAGAGAATTGACCGGGCGAAAGCTCGGCGGCGTCCATCTGCTCGATGAACAGCTTCCGGGCGTCACACATGGCCTGAAGATCAATGCCTAGGGCGGCCGACCGCGCGATCAGATGGCCGACTTCCTCATCGAAGACGAACAGCGCGGCACGCTCGCCGCGCTTAACTGCGGCGTCGATGAATTGAAGCACCAGCAAAGATTTGCCAACGCCTGCCGGACCGATCACCAGTGTGCTCGAGCCGGTCGATAAGCCCCCGCCGAGAAGTGCATCCAGCTCGGCAATGCCGCTTTTGAATAGGGTGCCCTTGATACCCTTGCGTTGCTCGGCCGCGACTAGTCGCGGAAAGACATCGATGCCGCCAGGATTGATGCTGAAGTCGTGATAGCCACCTCGAAACGATTGCCCGCGGCACTTAACGATGCGCAATCGGCGCCGTTCGCCGCCATAGATCGGCGCGAGCTGATCGAGATGGATCACACTGTGCGCGATACTGTGGACGGCGCGATCGGTGGTTTCGGTGGTGAGGTCGTCCAGCATGACGACGGTTGATTGATGCCGTGCAAAGTAGTGCTTTAGAGCTAGGATCTGTCGACGGTAGCGCAATGAGTTTTGCGCCAGCAGGCGGATTTCCGATAGGCTGTCGATGACCACGCGTTTAGGCTGGACGCGCTCGATCTCCTCGAAAATTCGTTGTGTGGTTTCGCCCAATTCCAGATCGGAGGAATAAAGAAGACTCTGGTGCTGGTCCGAGTCGATGACGCTTTCCGGAGGGATTAGCTCGAAAATCTTCACTTGATCTGGAATGCTCCAGCCATGCGAAGCTGCGCCGTCGCGAAGCTCTTCCTCTGTCTCTGCCAAGCTCACATATATTCCGGCCTCGTCGAGTTTCGCGCCCTCCAACAGAAATTGCAGAGCAATGGTCGTCTTGCCGGTGCCGGGACTGCCTTCAAGCAAATGCAGCCGGTTACGCGCCAGCCCGCCGCCAAGCACGGCGTCGAGGCCGACAACGCCGGTGGCTGCTCGAGTCAGCTTGCGTGGCTCGCCGCTCATGGGAGATTCGATCCAGTGGATTCCAGTTTCGGCCCAACAACGCTCAGCCATTACGGCGGTTCCACCGCAACCGTTTGAGGTAAATAGGCGTTATGCCGATTCGGCCTTTCTCTTGGAGCTTGCTTCGCGCGTATTTCCCGAGCATCACGGAGGCACCGTGGATTTTAAGCGTGCTCGACACGGCCTCTGCAACAGCGATAGCCTCAAGCAAAGCCTGCCAAATAAAGAGGACTAGGCAGCCCGCCGGCCGCGGCTCCGGCGGTCGCTCCGACGAGGTGACGGAATAGGCGCACGTCCATGTCGCCTATTGGCACTTAGCCGACATCGGCCCTAGCCTGCGGTTTGGTCGCGATATGGGCTCAAACGGACATCAGGCCCATGCGTCAAAATCAACGCAAATGACCCACAGCGGACATATGCAGCTTCGATGTTTCCACTCGTTCTACGCTCAATGCCGTGCGTTTTAGAACCAGAAATGGGCGCCGCATCGGGCCAGTTCCAAATAGCAAATGTTAATGCGGTCGCGCATACTCGCCGCTAAGGTTGTTGATTGGCATTTCAACGGGGGCTTTTGTGCGCATCATTTCGATTGGTGTTTTGATGGCGACTTTGCTTGGTGGGAGCGTCAATCCCGGGTGGTGCCCGGAGCCGGCGAATCTGGGCGCGCCGCTTCCCGCTTCCACCGGAGCCACCACGGCGGATGTTCATACCGAGCCGGGTCCCAAGACCTATGAGCCGGGGCAGGATCCGAACGATCCCAAGAACATGACGTGGTCACAGCGATCGCAGCTCATTGGTCGCGAAAGGGCGGCGGGTCGGATAACAAACGAGCAAGAACTCAAGAACTTCCTACAGACTGGTGATCCACATCTGTCCTACACGCCGCCGCCACCGAAAACCATTGCCAGACCCAAATCCTGGTCGGATGCGCAGTGGAATCAATACTTGGCGTCGCGTCCCAAGCCGCCGGCTTTCGTGCGGGGCACCCCCGACGCCCCGTACGGCGCGCGACACACCATGGAGGAAAATGCAACGGCAAATGGCGGCAAGCTGACGCCATATAACCCACCGACCGCAACAACCACGTCTAAACAACCACCGACGACAACCACATCCAGTTCAACGCCGACAACTACAACCACGTCGACGCCGTCCAAGACGGCGAGCACCACCCCGGCCAGCACCACGCCGAGCGGCGCCGCGTCCGACAAGCCGGAGCGCTACAAGCCGGTGACCAAATTGGGCGTCCATCCGACGCAGCAGCAACAACCGGCGGCGCGGCTTACCACGCGCGCGGCGTTTGAACGGCAAGGCAGCAGCCAAGGCCCGACCGGCGGCAACAAGGCTGTGATCCATGTGAACAGTGCCGCACCGGCAAAGATACAATCGGCCCCCACCACGTCGGCCTTGGATCGGATGACCGGTGTCACGAGCTCGGGCGCTGGCAATACCAAGAGCAACGGTCGTTTGAATGCGCCGCCACTGGCGCGCAACTCCATCACGCTTCCAGCGCAACGGAGCCAGGATACGTTTCGCCAACCGAAATGACACAAGATCGACGTGATGCTCGACAGGGTCGGCTTTCGCGTGATCCGCGCCATCGCCACGACCGTCGCGGCCGCCATCGTGATCGTCGCCGCGTCCGTTGTCTGGCGGTCGGTCGAGAGCCCGACCTACGTGCACCGGTTCCGGTTGACGATCGAGGCCGTGGTTGACGGCGAGGTGCACCGCGGCTCTGGCGTCATCGAGGTGCGGACCACCGACTACGACGTCAAAATGCCGGGGGCCAAAGGCATAAGCACGCGCGTGCTCGGGGACGCCGTGTTTGTTAATCTCGGTAAGGGCAGGAATGTGCTGGCCGCGCTAGGCACCGGACCGCATGCCAGCGTCGAGGGGATCGCGGAATTGACGCGATCGGCGTTCATGCCGATCCACCCGGGCCTGACCTATCGCGACGTGCCGAACCTCGCTGGTGCGGCGCCGCTCACGGAACAACAGGTCCCGACGCTGGTGGGATTCACGGACCTGAACGATCCGAAGACCGCCCGCGTGATTGCGCCGGGCGAGTTCGAGAAGGTGTTCGGCAAGGATGTCCACTTCAAGCGCGCCTTCGTTGAAATGGTGCCGGCCGGCACATGGCCGTTCAACATGATCAGAGGGCCGGCTGTGCTTGCGGGAGAGCCCGTCACCCGTGGGCTCGAACAGAAACTGCATTGGCTACCGCACCCACAGTATCTCGACGGCCAGTCTGTTTGCGACCATGGCCGTCACCTTGATTGCCTGCACGGCGGGCACTTCACGCGCGGTTGAGCAGTCTGGGATCGGGCGCGGGTGATCGGAAAGTATGTCTGCTTCTGGCACTTAACCGACATTCTCGACGTTGAGCACAGTGTCAGCTTTGTGCCAGAAACAGACCAAGGGCAGCGCAACAAATGGCGTGTTACTCTATCACCTCGTCAGCAGTGGCGAGAAGCGTCTGTGGAACGTTGAGCCCAAGCGTCTTAGCGGTTTTGAAATTGATGACCAGTTCGTACTTGGTGGGCGTCTGCACGGGCAGGTCTGCGGGCTTTTCGCCTTTAAGAATTCGATCGATATAGCCAGCGGCGCGCTGGTAATCCTTGACCGGATTGGGCCCGTACGACGCTAGCGATCCGGCCTTGGGGTAG
The DNA here is from genome assembly GCF_001579845.1 of Rhodoplanes sp. Z2-YC6860. Lineage (GTDB taxonomy): Bacteria > Pseudomonadota > Alphaproteobacteria > Rhizobiales > Xanthobacteraceae > Z2-YC6860. The sequence continues at coordinate 6,504,656 of NZ_CP007440.1, read as the reverse complement.
TAGCGGAACGGATAGATATTCGGTAGGCGGTATTGCGTCAGCAACGCAATAGTCAACTCCCGATGCGTTAGCGCCGTAGAACTCGCTGCTATAATCACGGCGCCGTGGGGCTCCTGGGCAAATGTTGACAGACCCCTTTTGATAGCGCCGACGTCGCTCTGATCGATCGCGCTAAGCTCCACTGCTCTTGAGGATGCCGCTGACTGTATCGCGGCGAACTGACCGACACCCGCAGGAATGTTTGGATCGCGAACGACGGCGACGCGTGTCGCGGCCGGTGCAAACTCCTTGAGCAATTCGAGCCATTTACCGCCGATGCTGTATTCGAATGCAGTAAACCCGGTGGCATTGCCGCCCGGTCGTGCCAAGCTATTAATGAAACCGGCGCCGACCGGATCGATAACGTTGGCAAACACAATCGGCACGCTGCGCGTCGCACGCTGTAGGGCCACCAAGCTCGGACTTGCGGAGGCAAGAACAGCATCCGGCGACAGCGCGATCAGTTCTCCCGCGAACTGGCGATTGCGAACCGGATCGTCGGCGGCCCAACGAATGTCTACGGCCAGGTTTTGACCTTCAGTCCAACCGAGTTTAGAGAAAGCCTCTAGAAAGGCTGCTAAGCGTTCCTGACCCTCCGGGTCGTTCGAGGCAAAATTCATCAAAATTCCGATCCGCCGCGCCTGATCGAGTCGTTGGGCGCGTGCTCCCAGCGGCCACACCGCAGCCGCACCAAGAAGCGAGATGAATTGCCGCCGTCTCATAAGTTGCCCTCAGTTAAAGAAGCCTACCACTGGCGGCTTGATCGTGCATCACAGCAAAATCAAGCAACCGATGTCGCCTGTCGGTCAATGGCGTCTGTTTTGGGGCATCCGGGTCATGTCTGAAGTACCCCCAACAGGGACCAAGAAGCGGACCTGCCGAATTGGTCGAGCGGTGCCAGATGCGGACCTGGGGTCGGGCCTGCTAAATTCAGCTTAGCAGCGGGGGACATTCATGGGCGAAGCATCGTTCGACCAGCAAGCCTGGCTTGATCGCATAGGCTATTCCGGCCCGCGAACACCGACGCTCGAAACACTCAACAAGCTGATCTTTTCCCACGCGCACGCAATCTCATACGAGACGCTCGACATTATGCTTGGGCGAACACCCAAGCTCGACGTGCAAACGCTTGAGCGCAAGATGATCTTTGGGAAGCGCGGGGGATACTGTTTCGAGCAGAATATGCTCTTTCGTGCTGGCCTGCGCTCTCTGGGCTTTCAGATCACAAGTCTTCAGGGACGGGTGATCCGGGGAATGGCAATCGACGCGCCTCGGCCTGCGATCCATATGCTGATGCAGGTGGAGTTGTCGGAAGGCCGCTACCTCGCCGACGTGGGCTTCGGAAATCTCGCTCCGACTTGCGCCCTGAGGCTCGAACCCCACACTGAGCAGGATACGCCCCACGAGGTCATGCGCTTCATCGACGTAGGAGGCGAACTTACGCTTCAGGCGCACCTCAAGCACGGATGGGAGCACATTTATCGTGTCATTCCCTACCCGCGTTACGACGGCGAGTACGAGATTACTAACTGGTACACCGGGACCCATCCGGAGACACCTTACCAAGGCAACATCATTGCCGCCCGGCCAGGACCCGATAGAACGCGGATCACTATGTACAACTCGCGTGTCACCGTTCGCGACGCCGATGGACGCGCTGATAAGCGATGGCTTCAGAGCGAAACAGAATACCGCGACGTGCTGCGCGGTGAGTTCGGCTTGAACATGACAGATGCGGAAATCGAGCAGTGCATCACTACGATGAAGACAAAAGGTACAGGGGACGCTCCGCACCCCTTCTTCGCATAGCCTGCTCGGTCTGAGGTCTGCTGCGGGTCAAACGCGAAGGTCACCGGAACGTCGGCTATGGGGCAAGAGCCGACCTGCCAAGTTTCTTGCGCTCCCCTATAACAGCACTGAGGGTTTCTGCGTCAGTCCAGCCTCAGCGATCAAATCTAGCGTGCTCAGTCCCATAGGATGCATGAGCTTCAATCTGGTACGCGCGGTAGACCACCAAGATTCCGGCGGCCAGTACCACGAGGGAAAGCGCGATTCGCAAACGGGAGCTGTTCACGTCCATGGTCGCATCAACAAAAAGGCCCCCCGCCATGGGTGCGTCGGCGAGGGGCATGGTCGCGGGGAAGTAACGGGACAAGTTTAGCCCGGCTGTACCGGCCCTCAAGTCAAAATTTTGGGCGTTCCAAGGTTAGCGATTTGGCCGTTGACTGGCTGTGACGCAGGACGCCTCTCCTCCATCAATCTAGAACGTCATCAGCCGTGGCCAATAACTCAACGGGAAGCGTAATGCCCCACACACCTGCCGCTTTGCGATGGACCAGCAACTCGTATCGGGTCGGGACCTGCACAGGCAGATCGCCCGGCTTTTCGCCGCGTAGGATGCGGTCCACGTAACTGGCCGCACGGCGGAAGATTTCGGTACGGTTCAGGCCGCCACACCACCCAGCCCCGCGATGAACTCCCGCCGCCCAATCACTCGATCACCTCATCGGCGCGGCCAAGGAGCGAAATTAGAAAGGTGATGCCGAGTGCCTTTGCCGTCTTCAAATTGATCACCAGCTCCACCTTTGTGGACTGCGGCCACGGGCAATTCGGCTGGCTTCTCTCCCCTGAGAATCCTTGCGGCTAAAAGCCCGGCTTGACGCCCCGCCTCATCGGCAGCGCGTTCGTCGCGAAGCGCCATAAGCGGACATTTCGCGCAGTGGCGGGCGGCCAAGTTCACCACAGCCAGCTCGTCGTCACGTGCTCAACAGCGCGAAGTTCAGCGGATGGTCCTCACTGTCGAGAGAAGGATGGAGGGCCGTTGGTGCTGGCCCCGAGGCGTTTAGGAGCTGGTCGCAGCCTGCTTCCGCAATCGAGCAATTTCGGCAAATCTCACGCGCACGAGGCTTTGGAACTGTTCAGCGGAAGGCGTGAGAACGACGTCGCGCACGCGAAGCGCTGAGACGACTGTCTTAACCTTCCAGCCGCGAACCGGGAAAACCACCAGAGTTCCGGACTTCAGTTGATCGGCCACGACGTAGCGGCGGATGGCCGAAATGCCGTAGCCTCTCTTCAAGGCCGACACGACAGCTTCATAGGAGGGAAGCTCCAAACGCTGCCGGGGCGCAATCCCCAAACGCGCCATCGCCACTTCCGAAGAGCTCCGCGTCGCCGAGCCTTCCTCGCGAGAAATCCACGCCAAGGATTCGAGACTGTCGCGCGAAATCCGTGGCGGACGAAGAGCGGGCTTGCCCACGATCACAATGTCGTTTTCCAAGAGCGGCTCCGCCTCGATCTCGGGACCGGTGACCGCGCCGGCGATGAATCCCAATTCGGCGCGATGCGATCGGAGCCGTTCGACCGCCTGTTTTGCCGTTCCGAGCTCGAGCGAAACGAGAACACCCGGATGAATGTATTTGAACTCTGCGATGATCTCGGGAAGCAGGTATGTCCCGGTCAACCACGACGCGACAATGACCAAAGACCCCGAACCGCTCTTGCGAAGCTCGTCCACCCCGCGGACCGATTGCGCGAGCAAGGACTCGGCACGCAAAACGTAGTTCGCAACGAACTCGCCAGCGCTCGTCAGCGACCCATCTCGCCGCGCACGCTCCACGAGCTTCAATCCCAGAAGCTGCTCAAGATCGGCGATATGTTTGGAGACCGCGGGCTGGCTAATGCGAAGCTCGCTTGCCGCCGCCGAGAAGGACCGGCGCCGGGCGAACGCCGAAAAAGCCCGCAACCGCGCTTCGAGCTGCATAACCGGAGATTATACCAACGTTTACAGTATGTATTTTTTTCTTTGGGCGCGGTCCCGTAGGGTCCCGGCGTGGAGGGTCGAAAATGAAGCGCGTTGCCACCTTGACTGTCGCTGCAATGCTGGCCGGCCTGCTTACGACGCCCAGCCAAGCCGCATCCTGTCTCGTCGTGACGCTTACGGGCACGCAGGGCGGCCCCTCGGTGTTCAATGGTCAAGCCGGCGCCGGAACTCTGGTGCGCTACGGCGACGACAGCAACGATTGCGGGGCGTTAAAATTGCAGTTCGACGTGGGACGCGGCACGAACCTGCGGCTCTCTCAGCTCGGCGTCGCGCCGCAGCAGCTGAACGCGATTTTCTTGACGCATACTCACGGCGATCACACTGAAGGCCTCGCCGATATCTTGATGTTGCGCTGGTACATGAAGGGTTCCGACATCGACATCGTTTGCAGTAACGACGCGGCATCGGTGCTCGGCGTGGTCCACAGTTGCCGGAAGTTCGTGATGCACATCGCGGATGCTTTTATCGAATCCGGCGAGGTTGACGAGCGGCGCTCCGAGGATAAGGCCCGGCTGGAAGGCGGGCCCGCACGAATGGTCAAGCTCATGACGTTCGATGCGAAGGAGGAACCGCAACAGGTATGGTCGTCCGGCGACGTAAAAGTCAGCGCGATACGATCGACGCATATTGCAGGCCACGCGTCCTACCGTGTCGATACGCCGGCCGGCAGCGTCGTGATCGGGGGTGATGCGAGCAATGACGCTCAGGCTCCGCCGCGGGCGCACTCGACGTCAGATCAGGTCGAGAGGCTCGCTAAAGGCGCCGATGTCATCGTGCATTCGACCATTCACCCGATCCTTGGGCCGGACCAAGGCAGCGGTTTCCCGGCTCCGATCTACTATCGGCTAAGCACCGCCAGCGACCTTGGCGCGGTGGCGCAGCGAGATGGCGCCAGATATCTGATGCTCACCCATCTTGCGCCTTCGCTGGGTGCGGTCCTGCACAACCGATGGAAAGTTCCGGGCGGCGCCTTGACCGAAGCAGATTACCGAAGAAGCGTGGAATCGAGCGGATACACCGGCACAACAATTGTCGGCACTGACCTGGTAGGCCTTCGGCTGCCAGCGAGGTAGGCATAGGTTCGGGCGACCTTAAAGCCACTTCTTATAAGTGGCACGGCAGCGCGGGCGCCTGATGTCCGCTGCGGGTCAATCACGTCGGTTTGGCCCGCTTTCCGAATGTCGATTGTACCCCCGACAGCGACCTGGCCCTCAGTGCAATATCTAATCGTCAGGGGCCTGAATCCGGTCTCATACGCTGCCATTGGCCGACGTGACGGCGCTGGACAGGATCAGGCTGGTGTGCGCGGCGGCCCATGTGCGTCAGCCCCCTCTGCGGTCGGCGCCGACATTGACGAACACCTCACCGTTCGCTCCCAGACGCGCGCTTTCGCCAGTGAATGCTTGCCAACGTTCCACCGCGACGTCGACATATTGGGGCGAAAGTTCGATGGCATGACAGGACCGGCCGGTGATCTCGGCCGCGATGATGGTGGTGCCGGAGCCGGAGAAGGGCTCATAGACCGCATGACCTGGTGAGCTGTTGTTCTCGATCGGACGCTTCATGCACTCGACAGGCTTCTGCGTGCCGTGGACCGACTTGGTGTCCTGGCAGGTGTTCGGGATGTTCCAAAGCGTCGTCTGCTTCCGGTCGCCGCACCAATTGCCTTTCTTGCGCACGGCGTACCAGCAAGGCTCGTGTTGCCAATGATAGTCGCCGCGGCCGATGACCAGCCGCTCCTTGGCCCAGATGATCTGAGCCCGGATGTCGAAGCCCGTTCGGATCAGGCTTTCATATGAGGTCGGGGAGTGCAGGGCGGCATGCCACACGTACGCGATGCTGCCCGGAAACAGCTCCCAAGCTTCCGCCCAGTCGGCGCGACCATCATTCTCGACTTTACCGGTCCGTTTCGAGCGGCTCAGGTCCCGATCGTTCCGCCATGCGGGGTCGTAGTTCACGCCGTAGGGCGGATCAGTCACCATGAGGTTCGGCCGGACGCCTGCGAGAACTTGGTCGACGTCGGCAGCCGAGGTGCTGTCACCGCACAGCAGGCGATGCCGGCCAAGCAGCCATATATCACCGGGCTGCGTGATTGGATTGACGGGAGGCTCGGGCACCTCGTCGGGATCGGTCAGGCCCGGGTTGGGCTTTGATCCGAGGGCGGCAATCTCGTCGGCATTGAAGCCGATCAGGTCGATATCGAAGCCGATTTCCTCAAGCTCGGCGAGTTCGATCGCGACCAGGCCTTCGTCCCACCCGGCATTGAGGGCCAATTTGTTGTCCGCCAGCGCGTAGGCCTGGATCTGTGCCTTGGTCCATCCGCGCGCGACCATGACGGGCACTTCCGTCAATCCGAGCTTCTGCGCGGCACGAACCCGGCCATGCCCGGCGATCAGCATTCCGGTTTCGCTGACAAGGACCGGCGTCGTCCAGCCCCACTCCTGGATCGAGGCAGCCAGCTGATCGACCTGGGCATCGCTGTGCGTTCGAGCATTGCGCGCGTTCGGGGTGAGCTTGGAGATCGACCAACGTTCGATCTTGTCGGCTGGCCAGTCCATCACTTCTCCTTGTTAAAATCGCTGATCGCAGGGAAGTCGTCTTCGGGTTGAGGAGATATGATGACCCTTTGGATGCTGGTGATTTCGGTTCGCTCCTCTTCTTCAAACTGACCCATCTGCTCGGCCAGGCGGAGGAGAGTGCCGGTGCTGCGTGTGTCTCCCTTGAGAGCGCCGATCACCAGCCCACGCATGATGGCTTCGGCCTTCGTGATTTTGCGAACGTCTTCGCCTTCACGAAGCTGGACCTCCTCCCTCATGATCTTGTGAAAAAGCGTTTTTAGATTTTGCGATCCCTTCGGCCGCCCTGAAGGGTTGCCGCTCTGACCCGGTTTGAACTGCGATTGCACCGGCGGGCGCTTGTAGCCGACCGTTGTGTCCGGCAACGCCCCCGCCTCTTTCGCTTTGGCCATTTGTGTCACCTCATACATTCCGAAAACTGGCCGAACAGGTGCACAGAAACTGGTTGGGTCAGCACGGCCAGGACAAAGCCTACGCAAACGCTCACGACCGACTCGATGAACGACATCAGGCTGGACTGACCCATGGTCTTATTTACCGGACGGGCAGCCACTCTGTCGGACGCAAAAATGTCTCAACTTTCAGTGTGACGGCGTCGCCACCTTCTTCGAGGTGCTGGCTGTATGCCGTTTAGTCTCGCCACGATGGTTTCTATCGAGCGCTGCCACTTTCGGTGCGCCGTGGCTCGGCTAACACCGAATTTCAGACAGATCGGCTTCCACCGTGTCCGTCGCGCTCTTGCAATCACCAACTCCACGTCATCGGGATTGACCCAATCGAGCCAATCTGGATGTTCGGACGCTCCTACGAATGTTAGAAGCCGCTGCTTCACCGAAGATTCCGTCAATTCTCCATCTCAACCTCCATCAGCGGCCAGTTGTCGGGCGGCATGTTCGCGCCGCTGCAGATGCCACGCATGCCAGCATTCCGAATGCAGCCACGTGTGGCTGCCTTGCTCCACGCCGAACGGCACCACGGTGGCGTCCGCTGTCTCAGTTTTTCCGCAATACGCACAGGAGCCGGCCGGCGAAGGGCAGGGATGCCGGTCGAGCCAATCCAGCAGCTGCTTTTCAGTCAGGATATGCAGCAAGTCGGCTTTCGACTGCCGCAGTTGCTTGATCATCGAGCCAGGAATTGGCTTCTCTCCGGCCCGCACGACGAGTTCATTCCCGCGTGGCCGAACCGTGGCGCCGATCGCGGCCAAACCATCCAGAAGATGGTGGGCGGCAGTCATCGCGCGCTCCGTAACTTCGCTGCGTTTTGACCCGAGTAGGCATAGGGGTCATAGGGGTCATAGGGGGTGTGCACAGGAGGGCGACGGGCCCGCCGACCCCTATGCCCCCTATGACCCCTATGCCTTTCCTTGTTGTCGGCCTGCATTTTTCGGAAACGAGACGAGGGGGCTGTGCTCACCGGCAGAAGAGCTTTCATATTGTTGCCTCCTCGCCTGGTGTTATCGAACGTTCGTCTTCGACCTCGGAAGGCATAGGGGTCATAGGGGGCTGCCGATGGTGGTGCTCGCGGCTGGCCTTTTCCAGCGCGTACGTCGTTCGGCCCCACTTCCCAGCCGCGTCCTGCCTCGTCAGCACGAACCCGGCGGCGTGCGTGCCGGCGAGGCCCTGAACTGCGTTCGCGACGTACTGTCGGCCGCGATTATGCGGATCGAGCAGCGCTCTTGCAGCTTCGTCGAGGTCTTTCAACTTGATCGGGGTGGCTTGGTGGTGTTGCCACCATGCTTGGAAGAAGTCCGCGATGCGCTGTCGCTTGGGATCGTGCGCCTTGAGTGTTTCGATGCGTTGCACCGGGTCAGTGCAGCCCAGGGCAAGCAACGGGTCACGGCACCATTCCGACCACGCCTCGAAACTTCCCAGCGGCCTGCCTTTCGGGATCGCGTTCAGACGACCCCAGCGCCAAATCGTGAGCATTGCAGTCAAAAGCTCTGCGCGCCGGGTATCGATTTGTTCGAGGAAGCCCGATTGGAACGGGCGGGACTCCGGGTCTTCGCACCTTGCGTCCAGTGTGCAGTAAAGGAATCGCCGTGCCAGATCCTCGGTGACCGTGAGGCCGTTGCCGGTGACGGCAATGAAGGCGGTGCTGTTGAGCGGCACCATCCTGGTCTGCCCAAGCAGGCGAACGCGGGCGGGACGCTCGGTCAAGACCGAGGCCAAGGTGTCAGACCGCAAAGCCACTCCGTTGGCGTTGTCCAGGAATAGAGCCGGCTGCGCCTCGATCAATTCAGCGGCGAGCCGTTTTTCGAGCTCCTGCCGGTCCGATCCAGTCGTAAAGGCACGGGGTCTCACGCCGAACGCGATGGCGCATATCGATCGGACGAGGAGGCCTTTGCCACTGCCGGCGCCGGACAGCGACGGTGCTGTGAGGAGTAGACCGGGAGCCAGCCAAAGACTGGACCGGCAACATGCCGTCATGAGCCCGATAAGGAAGGCGCTCTCATCCTGCCCCGGCGGCTGCGCCAGATCGACGACTTCGATCCCACTGTCGTCTCGGGTGCGCACCGCGTCCGAAAAAGGAAAAGTCCGGAATGCCTGACGGACTTTTTGCAACGATGCTTTGGCTTCGGCCTGGTTCGGATTGGGTGGGACGAATACTTCTGGAACGGAGCAGCACCAGAGTTGGGTCTCGGGATCGTAGCCGTTGTGCGACCGCAGGCTTCCGTCCGCTGAAAGTATCGGAGACATGCTGAAGCCGGACAGTGGTTTGAGATCCCAATCGCCCACCATGTCCAGGTACATCTGTGCCACGCGGTCAGGCAGGGTGATTGGTACCGGTTCGGCGCCGACGTTCGCCTTCATTGGTCGGCAGAGCCGGTGAGCTGCGATGATCACGTTGTTTTTGGTCAGCGGAATTGCCGCCGGGGAGCCGTCTGGCGTCCGAACGAACCGGACTGGCACGCCGCGGTCGAACATCTTGTCCGACGCAGCCAGCAAATCGCGCAATGCATGAACGGTGGAGGGGATGTCGGACGCGACGACCATCAGTTCTGGCTTGGCCGTCAACGCGAGATCCACGATTTCGGCCGGCGTGGGCAGGGCTTCAGGCATGATGGAGTCCTCCGGCGGCGCGGATGCCGCTGCGAGCGGTTCGTTGAGCTTCGGTGTAAGGCAGCCCGGCGCGGGCGGCGGCTTCAGCAATGATTGCGACCGCGCTATCTGCGCCAAGGAGGCCGGACGCCACCATTTCGCCGGCACGGCAAGCCGCCCAGAAGGTAATGCGATTGCGTTCGCCAGGCTGTGACTGGGCAACAGCCCTGATCAGCCCGCGTAACGCGGCGTCGCTTGGCACTACCGTGCGATGCTTTCTCTCCAGCCTGACTTCCGGCTTCAGTACCAACCATTCAGGCCAGGAGGAGGGCGGGACGTCGTCCAAGACTTCGCAGCCGGCCGCCGGCCACCATATGACGTAGCCGCCGTCGGCTCGGATATCGATCCCTGCTGCTATCTGCCCGGCGCTGCACCGTTGCCCCGGCCGATGCTTAAAAAGCAGGTGCAGTCCCCCGCTGCGCGTGCGGTGCACACGGGTGGCGGGAAGCCGATTCCGATGAGATGCGAACCAGCGAGCCCCACCGTTGCGAACGTCGACGTCGAGCACGTCAAGGCCGGATAGCTCTCCAGTCGGAATTCCGACAAGAGGACCCGAGTAGCGAAGCCAGAGTTGCCGCACAGCCTCGGCGCTCTTGGCCGCATCCTTGAAGCCATGCGGCGTCGCAGGGCTCTTGTCTGCTTTGCAGGGAAAGCAGGGAAGTCCGGTTTCAATTAGTTTCAGAGCTGCGGAGAGGGAGGAGGACATCATTGGGCGCCTCCCGTCGTGACCCCGATCACGTAGCCAAAGTCGCTCGCTCCGTAGCGGCGTTGCAGGAGAAACGCCCGCCCGGCGTCCGCCGCGGCCCGAGCACGGTCGGCGACACGATTAAGCTCAGCGGATCTTCCTCGCGCAGCCGACAGCCGTTCGGGTCTCGATCAATCGCAAGAAATCCGCGGAAATATTCCAGCGTCTGTCCTGGCACTGCCTCGGACAGCCAACGGCAAAAATCAGGATCGGTGATGAACAACCTGGGACTGACTGGCTGGTATCTGACGAGCATTGCCGCCTCGGTGGGGATGGCGCAGGCCTGCTGGTCACCTACCGTGCGGAGACCGGAACTGTCGGGAGACTCCACGACGTAGTCACCCAGACCGGCGGCCATGGCTCGGTTGCGCAGCCGATCGATATGTTCGTATGCCGTTGAGCGATGGATACCCGCCCGCCGGGCTCCTTCCGCAATGCTGTCGTCCAACAGCAGCGCGCAGGTTTGCCACTCAGACTTACCCAAACCATCGAGAAACCGACGGACGTCGAGTCCCAACGCCACCCATTCAGCGCCAGGCGACATTGGGTCCGGCAGAATGTCGTGAAGCGTGAGCTCTTCACCGTCAACCGACAATGGAGCGTCGAGCGAGAGCATGCTCCGCTCTGCGTTCTTCCAAGCGGTGGGGGTACGGAGAGTGCTGGCCCGATGGCCGATGATGCGGTCTGCGAAGGTGGCGAATGAGGCGATGAGAGGGTTGAACGCTGCTTGGCGCTGGACAAGGTCGGCTGCGAGGTCCTGTTCATAGTCCTGCACGTCCATGCCCGGAACGGCATTGCTGCGCGCCAACCGCTTGGCATGGGTTTGAATGTTGCGCATGACACGGCGCTCGAAGGCGCCGGCAGTCTTGGGGGTCTCCATGGAGGTTATCCGTCGGTCGAGGTGACGGGCTCTGGGCCCGAACAACCCCTTCCGGCGAAAATTCAGAAACGAGACGAAAAAAGCCGCGTCGCGCGCAGCGCGTTAAGCAATATCAAGGGCTTGCCGGTCAAAAAGAATTTCGGCGTGTGCAAAATTGTTCGACGAAAATTCAGAAATCTTGATCACGAGCATTCTTCGGCCGCTCGTCTCTCAAGATAAAACGAGCCACATAGGTCTGCTTTGTTCTGTCTTTGAAAAACGGTTCCTCATCGAGCCCAAACAGCTCCTTCAGTCTGTCGGCCAGCAGCTGCTTTTGCTTTTCCAATGCTGCCCTTTTTTTCTCCAGCACTGGACGCGTCTTGCCGCCGGACCCCGCCATAGTGAGCAAGAGAGCCCACGCGGATACATACCTGCCTGTTTTTCTATCCTTAAAACCGAACTGGTCCGGCTCGAAAATGCGTGTTTGCTGGCCGACGCGAACACTCAGCTTTTCTTCATCGACGAAAGTGAAAGCCAACATTTCCCAGCTGGTGTTGGGCGGGAGAGGCCAGATACATCCAATCGGCTTGGGACCGTGTGTGGCCAACAAGGCGGTCTTCAGAGATTCAAACAGGATTTCCGGATCGTGAATGCTGACAAATCGGTGGTGCTCATTGACACGGACGAATTCGTTTAGAGCCCACAGAGAATAGCCCCCGACCTTGAGAGCTCGATTTGCTTCGGTCGACAGCGAAGTGGTCGTAGGAACAAGCAGCACGGCGGGGGGTGTCAGTTCCGTAAAGGAAGGCAAAGTTTCTGCACCTTCCGGGCCGGGTATTAATAGCCCGACCGGAATTCCCTTTCCTGCCATCACGGGGTAAGTACCGATCAGAACCCCTTCTGCATCCCGCGAGGGTGAAATCTGGAGCAGCTTGCAAAGCTCGGATGCAAGCTTCTTGCGATCCAGGGCGAGGCACATCACGTCTTCGGCGGCGAGATCGATCGCATCGCATTCGGCAGGGCTGTTGCCACAAGTGGCCCTAATGCGTCCTGCCGATAGCTTTATGACTTTGCGCGGACAACCAATACCGCCAGGTGATGGGCAGTCGATTTCGGTCGCCAACGTTCCGGTCGACCTTAAAAGCGTTAGGGACACCGGCGAGTCGTTGGCAAGCCTCCGGAACCACTCGTGCCCGGTTGTGGATGCCAGTGGCAGATCATCCAGCGCTTGCCACAAGCGGGTGAGGGGTTTGGTCATCGGCGTCCCCTTCCTGTTCCAAGACAAATCCTCGTCTAGTCAGCCAGAGATCGATCGCTTCGCTGTCTTCGTTACGCTCATACTTCGCAACGCACGGGGGGCGAATCGTGACGGATCGCTCTTTGGAAGAGTCAGCGAATTTCACCTTGAATGTCGCGCTCGAGAGACGTCCCGAATTGACCAGGGTGCGGGAACGGGCGGCAAGCGAGCCAAAAATGTCGCTGCCTTTACGGATCTCGATATCTTGGTATGCGCCGCCCCAACTCCTTCGGTACTCAACTAGTCGTATCCGTTCGATGCCCGGAATGTCTTCGCACAACAGCGACTGCGCTCCGTGGTCGACGAGCGGCTGCAGGGTGAATTTGTCAGCTGGAGGGAAGTAATCTTCGTCGCCAAACAGGAGTCGGCCTAAGGTCAAAAGGTATAGCTTTCTCTCGCCTTGCGTGCCGGCATGAACGCCCAGCTCGTCCGTGCCTTGGTCGTAAATGAGCACGTCATGCTGCTGCGGTCGGTAGACCTCGATGTCAGAGCTGCCATTATCGAGATGCTTGGCCTCCCGTCTGGTTGGGAGCCCGTGACGTATGAGAATCCACAAGCGCTCCTTCCGCGGGAAGAAAAACGCACGGCAGCCTCGTCCGCGGTTGTGCTGGTCAAACCAATCATCAAGCGAGCGTTCGATGTCGGATCGCACATGGCCTTCCACTATGGGAAGTGATGCGGCGCCGGCGTGGAGGCCGCCGTAGTACAGGAAGTTCTTTTGTCGAAAAGCAACGTTTTGCGCGTGTCGCTCACGCACCATTTCTGGGTCGGCGACCCAAACCTGGATTGTCACGTCCGCCGGGGAGGTCATCAGATCGGACCGTATGGAAATTCCGCGCGCGGCTGCTGCAAACAACAGCGCATCCATGTCCTCGTCGGTCGACGTTTCATGGATGTAGTACAGCGCATCGATCAGATCGTGCGGCGCGTTCTCATTAGGATCGATCAGGCATTGCTTAAGTGCATCCCAGTCGGCGCTTTTCCATGACCGGTCCAACTTCAATCCGTGGGCTGCGAGATACACACTCCAGGGCCGGAGAAAGGCCTGGAGGCAGCTTTGATCGACTGTGCTCAGAAAGTCTGGGTCGGTGAACTTACGGAGAACGAGGGTAGGCATTTCAGCACCTCTTTCTGTAAGTGAATGAGAGCGAGAATCTCCCTGCGAAATTTGAGTCTAGCAGCGCGCAACCGCCGCCCGGCGCAACCTCCGACTCAATCCCCGCAATCCGACAGATTCGTTGTTCCGAAGGTAAATGGGCCCGGGTGCAATGGATTAAGCGGCTCTACAGATGCTCGGACGCGAAGCTGATGTCTCTTCTTGGGACAGAGTTGAGGAAATCGCCGACATTCTCGCGGCCGGCCTCCAGCGTCTCCGCGCTCGACAGTCAACTGCAATTTCTCCGCACTTCGGAGAAAGTGCGCTGGACTGTGTCGGGGTTCAGAGCGGTCCTGCCGACGTTCTCACGTCGGAAGGAGGCTCACGTTGACCGATACCGTGTTGGCCAAAATCGCGGCCCTGCAAATTGCGCCCATCAAGGAGCTGAAACAGAAATGGCGCGATCTCTTTGAGACCGAGCCGCCGCTCTACAACAGGCGGTTCCTGGAGCACCGGCTCGCCTATCGCATTCAGGAGCTGGCCTATGGCGGGCTCAAGCCCGAGACCGTGAAGCTGCTTCGTAAGTTGGGCGAGGAACTCGATGGAGGCGATCCGGCCGTTCGGCGCCGTCGACCATCCCAGGACCGCCCGGTGGCAGGCACGCGCCTGATCCGCGAGTGGCAGGGCGTTGAGCACTGCATCACGGTGTTGAACGACGGCTTCGAATATCAGGGCTGCCCGTATCAATCGCTCTCAGCCATAGCTCGTCGGATCACAGGCACGCGCTGGAACGGCTGGGTCTTCTTCGGCCTGAAGAACCGCAAGGGTGTCGCATGAAGAAGCCGATCGTGCGCAAGCTCCGTTGCGCGGTCTACACCCGGAAGTCGTCAGAGGAGGGCTTGGACCAGGAGTTCAACAGCCTCGATGCGCAGCGCGAGTCATGCGAGTCGTATGTCGCTAGCCAACGGGCCGAAGGATGGCTGCTTGTCCCGGACCGGTATGACGACGGCGGCTTCTCTGGCGGCAATCTCGAACGGCCTGCCCTGCAGCGGCTGCTGGCCGATATCGAAGCGGGCAAGGTCGATATCGTGGTCGTCTACAAGATCGACCGGCTGAGCCGTTCCTTGGCTGACTTCATGAAGCTCATGGAGCGGTTCGAAGCCAAGGGCGTCACCTTCGTGAGCGTCACGCAGTCGTTCAATACGACAACGTCGATGGGACGGCTGATGCTTAACGTCCTGCTCTCGTTCGCGCAATTCGAGCGCGAGGTGATCGGCGAGCGCATCCGCGACAAGGTCGCAGCATCAAGGCGCAAGGGCATGTGGATGGGAGGGTGGACGCCGCTCGGCTATGACGTGAAGGACCGGAAACTGGTCGTGAACTGCCGCGAAGCTGCGACCGTGAAGATGGTGTTCGAGCGCTTCATCAAGGTCGGATCGGCGACCCAGCTCGTCGAGCAACTCAGATCTGAAGGAGTCACTGGCAAGAACGGTCGACTGGTCGACAAGGGCTATCTGTATCAGCTCCTCAAGAACCGCGTGTACATTGGCGAGGCCGTACATAAGGGCGACTCCTATCCAGGCGAGCACAAGTCAATCGTGCCGCGGCAGCTCTGGGACAAGGTCCACGCCATTCTTGAAGGCAATGCTCGCAAGCGGGCGGCGAAGGCCCGTGCGCAGACGCCCGCGCTTCTGAAGGGCATCATCTTTGGTCCGACGGGCTGCGCGATGACGCCGACGCACACACGGAAGCGCGGCCGGCTCTATCGCTACTACATGGCCAGCGACCTGCTTAAGCACGCTGCGGAATGTCCGGTGCGCCGCGTCCCTGCCGGCGAGATCGAGAATGCGGTCGTGGATCAGGTGCGAGGTCTGCTCCGTGCGCCCGAGATCATCGTCAGGACCTGGCGCGGGGCAAAGCAGCTGGCACCTGACATAGATGAAGGCGAGGTGAGGGAGGCGTTGCATCGGCTCGACCCGCTCTGGAACGAGCTATTCCCTGCGGAGCAGGCCCGGGTCGTTCAGCTGCTGGTCGAGCGCGTGGACGTCAGCCCGGACAGACTGGACATTCGGCTCAGGACGGAAGGACTGACGAACATCGCTAGTGACCTACGCTTGGTCGGTGCAACGGCGAGGGCAGCGTGATGGCCAAGCTCAAAGCCAAGGGCGACGACAAGACGATCACGGTCCGGGTCCCCATCGCGATCCGAAAGCGCGGCGGCCGGAAGCTAGTGATTGCGCCTGATGGAAGCCCGGCAAGCCCTATGGCTGGGCCCCGCGTTGACGATGCCTTGCTGAAAGCGATCGCGCGGGCGTTTCGCTGGCAGGAACTGCTGGAGAATGGGACCTACGCCACGATTGCTGAAATCGCGGAGGCCGAGAAGATCAATGAAACCTATGTTGGCCGTGTGCTGAGGCTCGCCTTGCTTAAGCCGGCGATCGTTCAGTCTATACTCGACGAGCTACCCATCCTTCAGTTGAACGACCTGATGAAAACGTTTCCTATCGAATGGAACGTTCAGGACAGTCATTTCGGGATCAGAAAGGAGTTGGGCTCTATGTCGGCTAGCAAGGGCCTTTGTCGCCTCGAGCCAGCGGCCCGGCTCTCATGATTGGCCTGTGACGCCTTCAATTTGCTGTTTCATCCGACGTTCTAATCTTAATTAACTGGCGAACTCGGGCGATAGTGGCTCAGCTGCGCCAGTTGTCCGATGTAACGCACGCCGACAATTACTTTCGCGCCCCGCGTTCAGCGGTTTCAGCCAAATGCTTCAACTCGTAATCCTTGAAGTTCTTAGCCCGTGACTTGATGACTTCATCGATGTTGTCCTTGTTCACGCGGATGCCAAAGTCCGCAGGGACTGCAACCTCGGAATTGCTGAAGATCCTTGCGGCCATCAGTTCGGCAACGGGCTGGCGGAAGTGGCTGCCCTCGTAGTACAGCGCGTTGGATGTCGTTACCGAATTGTAGGAGGCAAAGTCCCAAAACGGCGTGAGTCCGGCAATCAGCCGGATGCATCGGAGAAAATCAGGCGTCAGCAGGGTGTTGAGGACAGAAGCGTGGTGCGGCGTCGTGAAGAAAGTGCAGCGAAGCGAATGCTCGCGACAGATTTGGACAATTTCTGCGAGGGCCGCAGCATTGTTCTGATCCTGGGTCGCACGCACCCGCCGAACGGGGTTGAAGTTCATCATTTGATCGAAATCGCGGAGGTGCCCGGCCATGTCATTGGCAATTTTGCGATCCAGACGATCGTCGACCCAAATGCCGGTCGTCTCCAGTTCGTATCGGACGGGTGGCTCTCCCCCCGTCAGGTTCAGATAGGCTTTCTTCGCGATCACTCGCAGCGGCATCGTCACGAGATTTTCCGCATAGAACGCCACTTTGGAATGATGTTCGACGGCGGGATGGCGCCAGAAACCGATCTGAGCCGCGCCCCATTCTGACATGCCCATGAACATGTCGACGTCGATTTCGATGTAGTGTTGGCTGATCTCCGGATGCGTTGCGGTGATGTATTTGATGTAGTCCCGATGATCGCCCAACGTGCCGTTGCCATACCACATGTTGTAGAAGCGCCCGCCCGGGTTATAGCGTTCGATCACGGCCGGTGGTGTGTTGCCGATGCGCGATGAGCCCCACATTAATCCGTTGAAGCGGTCTCGGTGGGCGTCGAGAAACTCGACTTTGAGAAACCGGTCGTTGATTTCGATCTGCTTGGGAAACCATCCAGTCTGAAACACGCCGAACGGATCGACGACATAGTTCAGTGCGATCGTGATGATGAACGGCACCAGCACCACCGCGGCGATGAATAGGCTATAGCGTCTGGCGGCGCGCAGCTCTTTCGTTTCAGAAGTCAAAGTACAAGAACTCCGAGGCGCGGTTGATCTCCAGCAGCGCGAGCCAGAACATCGTCAGCACGGCAACAGCCGACACTGGCGACGGCCGCCAATGCAGACTGAAAATGCCCTGCCGTTCGATGACGATCTGCTGCGAGTTCGGCATCGCCACCGTCATCATCAGCAGACCGGCAAGCCAAAGAACCTCTATCCGGCCGGAGTAATTGGTCAACGTCTCGAGTTGGAAGAATCCTCCGCCGTGTGCGACAAGCGGCTGCACGGCGTTGGCCCATTCCGATGGGAGTACGATGCCGTGCGCGCCGCTCATCGCGGTCAGTATCGCAAGTGCGCTCCTCATGTCAGGCGCGCGGAAGAACACCCAGGCCACCACCACCGCCACAAACGTGATTGCCCAGGCGAGTGCGCCGGTGATCAAGGGCATTCGCGAGTTCAGAGCAATGCGCCCGCGCAGCGTTTGCCAGCCGTGATTGACGACCAGATAGAGGCCATGCAGACCGCCCCAGATGATGAAAGTCCAGCCTGCGCCATGCCAAAGGCCGCCGAGCAACATCGTGACCGCGAGGTTTATGTATCGCCGCGTGACGCCGTGGCGATTGCCCCCCAGCGGAATGTAGAGGTAATCCCGCAGGAAGCGGGACAGCGTCATGTGCCAGCGGCGCCAGAAGTCGATGACGTTGAGGGACTTGTACGGCGAGTTGAAGTTGATGGGAAGCTTGACGCCAAACAACAGCGACACCCCGATGGCCATGTCGCAATAGCCGGAAAAGTCGAAATAGAGCTGCAGCGTATAAGCCAGCGCACCGCACCAGGCTTCGATGAAGGTTACCGGCAGGCCGGCCGCCGGTGCCGCAAACACCGGCGCCGCGAAAGCCGCGACGTCATCGGCGATCATCACTTTTTTGAACAACCCGATGGCAAACATCGTGAGGCCCGCGGCAATGGCGTCGTAACGCGGCCGGTAGTTCGAACGGTCTTCGAATTGGGTAATCATCTCGCGATGGTGCAACAGCGGCCCGGCAATCAGGTGCGGAAAATAAGTGACGAACACCGCATAGTGCACCGGGTTGAAGCTATCGACCTGGTCGTTCCGGGCATCGACCAGATACGTGATTTGCGTAAAGGTGAAGAACGAAATGCCGAGCGGCAAAACCACATGGCCGATCGTCCAATCGATCGCGCCGACGCTGTTGGCGACGCCGACGAAAAACTCCGCATACTTGAAATAGCCGAGTACGGCGAGATCGATTACGATTCCTGTGCCAAGGATCAGGTCGCGGCGTGGCCCCCTTGGAGCAGCGGCAATCGCGCGGCCGATGGCATAATTGAAAGCGATCGACAGGCCGAGCAGCGGCACATAAGCGACGTTCCACCAGCCGTAAAAGAAGAGCGACATTCCGGCGAGCCAGACGCCCGCCGCCATCTGATTATGTCGGCCGATGATAAAATAACCCGAGAGGGTGACCGGTAGAAAAATGAAGATGAAATGGATGGAATTAAACAGCATCCTCGCATCCGCCCCGCAACCCAAGCCCGTCGTCAGCTAGCGCGAAACGCATGCCACACGCAACGCGAGAGTTATCGAAATATTCCGCCATAAGCGCAAGCGTCTCACGAGCTCGCCGATTCATAATGCAACAGCGGTCGCTCAAGCCCGCATCTGATAAAAGTTCCGCCAAGCCCCGACCTTGGGCATTTCGCTCCGCAGCTGCTGCTCGAAAACCTCGGGCAACCGAGATTCATTTCCAACCGGCCGCAAGGGCCGGGTCAAAAGACGTTTAATTTCAGGCGCCTAAAATTCCGCACTAAATCCCGAAGTGCGGAGGTTTGGAGACTATTGGGCTGGGAGAGAGAATTTTGAGGTTTCCGCAGGGAGTCGAAGTGCGGAGGAGTTCGAGGGATAGCCTGTAAACGCTGGGCCTTTTGCATAGCCTCGGCGGCGGCGGAGAATAATCCGCAAGTGTCGGCTGGCGGAGAGAGTGGGATTCGAACTGGCGGTACGGAATTGCTCCCGCGTCGACCAAGGACCTTCGCGAACGGACCACAGATTGACCACAGAAATCCCGTGAACAGACGCGAACAAACGTGGTTGAACACGATGAAAAACGCCAATGTTTATCGAGTTTCTCGGATAGACAAAGCCGCTCATAACGGTCTGCTTGCAGGTCGCGCTTCAGCGCGGCGCCGTTTACATTTCGCTTGTAACCCATTGATCCAGAATGGCTCGTTTTGGCGACGTTTACAGCTAAGTCATTGACGTCCTGTCGAAAACACGAGACTCTTAATCAGCGGGTCCTAGGTTCGAGCCCTAGTGCGCCCACCAATATTCCCAGGCACTGAGAGAGACGACGCGAAGACCGGATGCTCGGTTGGGCCCGGTTTCGGAGTTTTGTTCTCCGTTTAAACGCGCGGTCGTGGTCTGAAGTCATCGGGCAAGTGATCGAAATGCCGGCAGACGAAAAGCCGCGTCGACATCCAAACCGGGCCGAGCAGCGAACGCTCAAAGCCGTTGAACTCGGGGAATTTGTGCATGCGGTAGGCCGGCCGGCTCAAAGGGCGTCGAGCCGAACGACCGCGCAGCCGACCTTGGCTTTCAGAGAAAACTTCGGCGCATTCCGTCGATAGAGCTGGACCGCCTTTTGCGAGACGACGAAAAAGTTTGAACCCCGCACTGAGTATTTGCGAAAACTGCCCCGTGTTCGTCGCTCTATGTCGAGACTAGCGACTGGAAGACGTCCCGCAAATCTCACGAAGTCTGGCATCGCTCGCGCGATGAAGCTGAGCTTTGGCTTTTGAGCGGTTCGCCCGGTTCTCATCGTTCGATAAACCGCCTACCATTCGCTCAGGGCTCAGGCCCTTGATAGTGCAGATAACGCGGTGATGTTTCCATGAAGCCAGGCTCTTACGGCCCATTTCCGTACTCGCCGATCATCAGGCGGCCGCGTCTCGCGTGGCCGGAGGAGGCGCGTGTTGCACTATGGGTTGTGCCCAATATTGAAATTTTCTCGCTTGAGACGCGTCCGGGCGGACTCGGACCTGGAAAAATCCCCGATATCCCGACCTGGGCCATTCGTGACTACGGCAACCGGGTCGGCGTGTTTCGCATCATGGACGTTCTGGATCGACACGGGATTCGTGCGACCGTCGCGCTGAACAGCAACATCTGTCTCCAGCATCCGGAAATTATCGAGGAGGGTGGCAAGCGCCATTGGGAGTGGATGGGGCACAATCAAAGCAATTCCGTTCGCCTCAACGAAGTGCCGGCTGACGAAGAGCCGAAGATCATCCGCGACACGCTCGACACCATTGCTCGCGCGAGTGGGAGGCGTCCCGTCGGCTGGCTGGGGGCCGGTTTGCAAGAGACCTGGAACACCCTCGATCTGCTGGCGGACGCCGGCTGCGAGTACGTCGCCGATTGGGGACCAAACGACGATCAGCCGTACCTGATGAACGCGGGCGGCAAAAGCATCGTGTCCGTGCCCTACAGCTATGACATCAACGACAAGCAGGCTTTCGAAGCGGCCCATATGAAACCCGCTGATTTTCAGGACATGATATGCCGGCAGTTCGACACTCTGTATCGTGAAGGCGCCACATCCGGGCGCGTCATGCATATTGCGGTTCATCCTTATCTGACGGGCCAGCCGTATCGAATCGACGCGCTCGACGCCGCGCTCGAATACATCTGCAAGCACGACAAGGTTTGGAAGGCGACTGGTTCGGAAATTGCTCGTCACTATCGTGCGCAGCTGAAGGGTTGAGGCCCCGAGGGGCGCAGATCGACCGGGAGGAAATTGGCTGATCCGTTGAGCACTGCAGCGGGCCGTGCTCATGGATCGAATTGGGGGATATCCATGCAAACGATGAAAAAGTTCGGATGCGCTGCGCTGGGGCTCGCAGTTGCGATGCTGATGTCCGTCGCGCCGGTGCGTGCGGCGGATACCGTCACCATCGGCACGGTCGGGTCGCCGTCAGCCAATCTGTGGCCGCTGTTCATCGCCATCGAAAAGGGCTTCTTCACCGCGGAGAACATCAAGGCCGACCTGATCTATATCCCGGCGAGTGCGCCCGCGATCCAGCAAGTCGCGGCAGGCTCGCTCGACATATCATTCTCCACCGGACTGGTCGATCCCATCCGCGCGGCGGAGCAGGGCGCCGCGCTCGCCATCGCGCGCTTCGAAATCCAGGCGCCGCCGTATGCCTTGAACGCGAAATCCAGCATCAAGAGTCTCAAGGATCTGAAGGGCAAAGTCATCTCGGTCGGTGGCCCGAAGGACATCACCCGCCTGTATGTCGATCGCATGCTGGCCCCGCACGGGCTCAAGACCGGTGACGTCGACTACGTCTTTGCCGGAGCGACCACGGCACGTGCCCAGGCGCTGTTGAGCGGCGCAGTCGATGCCGCGATCCTGTTGCCGCCGTCCAACTTTCAGCTCGAGAGCCAGGGCTTCAACAATCTGGGCCTGACGATCGAATACGCGCCGGAACTGGCGTTCTCCGGCACGATGGCCAACAAGGCCTGGGCGGCGCGCAATCCCGATGTGATCAGACGCGTGCTCGTCGCGCATGCCAAGGGGACCGAATTTTTCTATGACGAGAGCAACCGAGCCGAGGTGATTCAGATCCTCGTCCGGCTCAGCGGCCAAAAGGTCGACGATGTCGAGAAGGCCTACGACTTCTTCCGCAAGAACAACTTCTTCGACCGTACGGGCAAGATTTCGCGAGTGAAACTCAATGCGCTGATTGACGCATTGGTGGGCCTCGGCGATCTCCCGGCGCGCGGCAATGTCGAGAGATTTCTGCTGCCGGGCGTAGCCCAATTGTCGGACTGATCAGCCCGAAGGCCATGCAGGCTCCGATCGATAGGCTGATGATCGAAGCCGAAGTCTCGCATCATCGCGATGAGGTCGCCTCGGTGTCGCGGATCACCCGCGACCACTTGGCCTCTTCGCGATCGATGTCGCGGCCGTAGTCCTCAGGCGTGCCGGGTTGGGGGACCGCACCCTCGTTGTCGATCTGCGTCTTCACTTCAGGAGCGCTCAGCGCTTCGCGGAGTGCCGCGTTGAGCTTGAGAACGATCCCCGCTGGCGTGCCGGCCGGCGCCAGCATTCCGTAACGCTGCTCGGCTGAGTAGCCGGCGAGTCCCGCTTCGGCAATCGTCGGCAGTTCGGGGAAGTCCTTGTGGCGGGTTTCGCCAGTGGTGGCGAGCGGGCGGATCGAGCCGGCGCGGATGTTGCCCATCGCCGTCGAAACCGCCGGAAAGACCATGGTGATGTGACCGCCAATCAGGTCGTTCATCGCCGGACCAAGGCCCCGGAACGGAACGTGGGTGAGCTTGATACCGGCCATGCTGGCGAACAGCTCGGCGAACAGGTGGCTTGGGCTGCCGGCGCCGCTGCTGCCGTAAGTCAGCTTGCCGGGATTTTTCCTGGCGAGTTCGATCAGATCCGCAAGCGAGCGTGCCGGCACGTCGGTGCTCACGACCAGCACCATCGAGCTCGCCGCGATTGCCCCGATCGGCGCGAAATCCTTGCGCGGATCGTAGCCCGCATTCGGGAACAGCGAAGGCCCCATGCCCATCGTGCCGCTGTTGGAAACGCCGATCGTGTAACCGTCCGGCAGGCTTCGCGCGAGCGCCTTGGTGGCGATCGTGCCGCTGGCTCCGCTGCGATTCTCCACGACGAGTTGCTGGCCGAGAACGTGCCTCATGCGATCCGCCACGACACGGCCGAGAGCGTCGTTGCCTCCGCCTGCCGCTGTCGGAATGATCAGCGTGATCGGACGGGTCGGGTAGTCCTGCGCTCCCGCCGCTGTGGACATAAGTGCGAACGCGAGCAGCAGAACTCTCATGGGCAATCGACGATGTTGACCGGTCCAGGCGCGCGTATAGCTTATCGGCTCCGGCAGAGCGGCGTCTACAAGCCGACGCGGCGTACAAAGGAATGGAAGTATGGCGATCGACATGCATGCCCATTGGGTGCCGCGGCGCTTGATGAGCGAATCCGAAGCCGGCCGCGATTGGTACGGCTGGCGGATTCTCAAGGATGGCGCCGGCCGCGAATATGCGTCGCTCGGCCAGCACATGCTGCTGTTTTCCGCTTCTCAGGGCACGCTCGAAGACCCGATGGCCCGCGCAAAGCAGCGCGAGACGAACGAAGGCATCAGCTTCGAAGCGCTGATGCTGACCGGACTGTTCTGGAATTATCATCTGCCGGAAGATGTCGGCGTACGCGCCTGCCGCGAGGTCAACGAGGAGGTTGCCGAGGTTCAGAAGGCCTATCCCGAGCGCTACTGCGGAATGGCGATGCTGCCCATGCAGCACCCAAAGGCCGCGATGGACGAGCTCGAATATGCTTCAGGCAAGCTCAACCTTCGGACCATCGCGATCGCAAGCAACGTCCGCAATCTCAATCTCGACGAGCCTTCGGTGCTCCCGATCATCGAGCAGGCTGCAAAGATGGGATTGTCGATCTGCGTCCATCCGACAATCTGGGACAAGGCTGCCGACGCCCGTCTGCCGCGTTACAGTTTTGTGAACTCGTTTGGCGCGCCACTGGAGTCGAGCATCGCGGCGATGTCGCTGGTTTACAGTGGCTTTTTCGATCGTCATCCCGACGCGCGGGTGATGTTCACCCAGGGCGGCGGCTGGATTCATTTCGGAGTGGGCAGGCTCGACCAGCGCTATACGACGCGTCCCGACGGCCATCCCATGAAGCGCCGACCGGCCGAATACCTGCGGCAGATGTATTTCGATTGCCTCGTCCACGACGACGACTCGCTCGGTCTGATGGCCAAGCGCGCGGGCACCGATCGCATCATGCTGGGCACCGACTTTCCGGCGAGTGGCGGCATCCTTGGCGGCGCGGTGAACTGGATCAAGGGACTGAAAGAGTTCTCCGACGAGGACAAGAGCAAGATCCTGGTGAAGAACGCGCAGCGTTTTCTCGGGCTGGCGAAGAACTGATCGGTGTCGATCCGCGCGGAGCCGGCACAGTCCGGTTCCGCGTCTGGCGGCAACTACGATTTGAGATTGAACACGCGCAGCGCATTGTCGCGCATGATCTTGCGCAACGAGGCCTCCCGGAAATTCAACTCCGCGACTTCCGTCACGGCGCGTTCCGGATCGATGACCCACCAGTCGGTCCCGAACATGAATTTGTCCTGTCCGAAGGTGTTGGCGTAGTGCACGGCGGCCGGGCCCCAGTGCTTGGGCGCGTAGGCGTCGCCAGCCATGTAGACGTTCGGATGCTTGGTGCAGACGCTGATCATCTCCTCGGTCCAGGGGTAGCCGAGATGGATTCCGATCAGCGTCAGCTCCGGAAAATCGATTGCCACCTGGTCGAGAGTGATCGGGCGGCCGACCGAAGGCAGGCGGCGGTCCGTCTGATAGACCAGGCAATGGCCGATCTGCATCATGATCGGAATGCCGAGCTCGGCGCAGCGCGCGTAGTAGGGATAATAGATCGCGGCATCCGGCGCCTTGCCGAACCAGTGCGGATAAAGGTGTGCGCCGACGAAGCCGTATTCCTTGACCGCGCGGTCGAGCTCCTTCAGCCCGGCGATGCCGCGGGTGGGATCGATGCCGGCCAAGCCTGAGAAGCGGTGCGGATACCGCTGCACCGCTTCATGCACTTTTTCGTACGGGATTTCCGTCGAGCCGCGCACCCGCAGGTCGCCGCAACGCACGGCAACCAGAAACGAACGCTCGATGCCGGCGCGGTCCATTTTCTCGATGTATTGCTCGAGCGTCAGACCGCGCCGATGACTCTGCTCGACCCTCACTTTGTCTCGAAATTTCTCATCGGTGGGGGCGCGGCCTTCGGCAATCATCTCCGGCGTGTACATGTTGACGACAATGTCCACGGCGCCAAAGCCGAACTTGGAACCGGCGGGATTGAAAGGATAGGCGGTCGTGGCCATGGATCAGCGCAAGTCCTTGTTGCTTCGGGGAGGAGCGGACTGGGTTACTTCTTTACGATCTCGGCATCCTGGAACAGCAGGCGCTCGTCCGGACGCGGTTGCCATTTGACGCGATCGGAAATGCCGTAGGCGTGCATTTCGTCGTACAGCGGCGCGTAGGGCACATTCGCCCTGCTGAGCTTGAGGATTTCTGCGATCAGCGCCTTGCGCTTGTCCTTGTCGCGCTCGCCACGCTGCTGCTGGGCCAGATCCTGCACCTTGGGGTCGAGCCAGTACACGCGGCCGGTCTTGTCGTAGAGGCTGCCGATGATCTGGTCGGCGTCCATGATCGAAGGCCCATAGGCAAACAAATGCAGGCTGTTGAGCTTGCGATTGGCCCAGAGCGGGAAGAAGGCGGAGTACTCCATGCCCTGAAGCTCGACCTTGATGCCGACCTGGCCAAGATAGTTGGCGATGGCTTGCGCGACTTCGTCGCCGAAGGCCAGGTTGTTGTTGGGATATTGCAATATGAGTTTTTCGCCCTTGTAGCCGGACTCCGCCACGAGCTGCTTGGCGCGTGCCTGATCGAATCCGGTCGGCTTGATGTCAGGCGAGTAGCCGAATGTGACAGGCGCAACGATCTGTCCGGATGGTTTGCCCAGACCACGGAGCAGGCGAGAGGTCAGCGCATTCCGGTCGATCGCCAGATCGATGGCCTGCCGTATCCGGACATCGCTCAGTGCGGGATTGTTGACGTCGAATCCCAGATACACGACCTTGTTGCTCGACACTTTTTCGACGCGCAAACCCTTGCGCGAGCCGAGCACGTCCACCAGCGCCGGCGGCAAGATGGGAACGACGTCCAGCTCGCCTGATGACAAGGCGGCGGCTCGCGTCGGCGCCGACGGCACCGGTTTAAACACCAAGGTCTTGATCTTGGGCGCGCCGCCCCAATACTTGTCGAACGCCGCAAGTTCGACGTGATCGTCTTTCACCCATCGAACGACCTTGAACGGTCCCGAGCCCACGGGCTCGAGCGCAAATTTTGCGGCGCCGATCTGCTCGAAAGCCTGCTTGGGAAGGATTGAAATCAGCGACACCTGCCGATCGAACGGTGCGAATGGTTCGCTGAGCGTGAATCTCACCGTGTCCGAGCCGACCGCCTCGACCGATTTCACTTTGTTGATATAGGTCCGGACAGGCGACTTGGTCTCGTTGGCCAGCCGCTGATAGCTCCACACCACGTCTTCGGCCGTCACCGGCTGGCCGTTGTGGAACAGCGCGCCGCTTCGGATTTTGAAGTCCCAGGTCTTAGTGTCTTCGCTCGTGGTCCACGACTCGGCGAGCTGCGGCGCCACGGACCCGTCGGCAGCGATGCGTGTGAGCGCGTCAAAGATGTTGCGAAAGACGTTGAGGCTGATCGGCGAGGTATCGAGCATCGGATCGAGCGTCAGCACGTCGGAGCCCTGCGAGACGATGAGAGTGCTGTCGCGATCCGCGGCCGGCGCGGGCGCATCAAGTGCGAGAAAAGCCAGCGCTGCAGCGCCGAAGATGCTCAGGCGTTTCAGGGTCGAAACAGACATTGCAAGCTTCTCCTTCCGTGATAGCTCAGCTTCGCCTTGTATCAGCCGGAGGCTGACGGCGAGCCATTGGCTGCGCTTGCACGCAACTCCCGCCGATCGATTTTTCCCATACGGTTTCTCGGCAGGTCCCGGACCATGCGGAATTCTTTCGGAATTTTGTAGCGCGAAAGCTTGGACCCGCAGGCCTGCTTCAATTCGTCGCCGCTGACATTCATGCCAGATCGCACCACGACAAAGGCGACAACCTGCTCACCCCAGTGTTCATGCGGTATGCCGATGACGGCCGCCTGATCGATGGCGGGATGAGCCAGCAGCACCTCTTCGACCTCGCGGGGGTAAACATTCTCACCGCCCGAGATGATCATGTCGTGCTTGCGATCGACGAGGTAGAGATAGCCTTCGTCGTCGAGGCGTCCGAGGTCGCCGGCCGAGAACCATTCGCCGCGCATCGCCTTGCCCATCGCATCGGGCATGTTGAGATAGCCTGAGAACATGTAGTTCGACGTGCTGTAAAGCTCTCCGACCTGGCCCGGCGGCAGCTCCTCGCCTTTGTCGTCAAGGATGCGGATCTGGGTCGCGGCAAGCGGCAGGCCGACGCATTGCTGCTTTCGCAGCTGATCCTTCGGGCGCAAAGCCGTCACGATCGAAGCCTCGGTCGATCCGTACCGTTCGAACAGCTTCCCTTCGCCCATGTACTCCACGATCCTGACCTTCATGGCCTGGGACAGCGGCGCAGTGCCGACGATGACGCACTTCAGCGAGCCATGGTTGAAAGCATGGCGGCCATCGCCCATCGCAAACAGTGAACTGAAATGGGTTGGCACCATGTAGACGCTGGTTGCGGAGACCTCTTGGATCTTGCGCATCAGCTGTTCGATGTTGAAGGCGGGCAGCAATTCGACAAAGCCGCCAAAGAACACCGGCGCCAGCGCCATCAGGAATCCGGAGCCGTGAAACATCGGCGTCGTGGCGACGGCCCGATCGTCGGGCCCATAGCAGCCGTGCTCGGACGCCATCGCGTAGGACGACAGCACGCGGCAACGGTGCGACAGCATCACGCCCTTGGGCCGGCCCGTCGATCCCGATGTGTATGGGATCGAGAAGATGTCCTCCCAATCGGTCGCGACAGGCAGCGCATCCGGGCGCGCGTTCGCCAGCAACGCTTCATATCCTTCGTCGAGGCACACGATGTGCGGGACGATGTCGCCAACGGAGGCGCGGGCAAGCGCCTCCAGCGCCGGCGCCACAAAGAGCACGCGAGACGAAGAGTCTTCGCAGATGAAGCGGATCTCGGCGCCCGAGGCAGCCGGCCCGATGGTGCACGCGGCAACGCCGGCGCTCGATAGCCCGCAGACGATCTCCAGGTATTCGATCCGGTTCGGCATGAGCACGGCGGCCCGCTCGCCGTGGGCCAAGCCGAAATGGCCATGCACGACATTGGCGAGCCGGACGATGCGTTCGGCAAGCCGCGAATAGGTCAGCGATCGTTCGCCTTCACGGATCGCGATCTTCTGCGGCGTGCGGCTCGCAGAGGCGAAGATGCCATCGGCGATGGTGATCGAGTTGGAACTGTGTTTACGAACAAAACCGGGCATCACTACGATCCGCTATCCCTTACCGCTGGCCGCTGGCTCGATGAACCTTCCAAAGCCGGACGAAGCCGTCCGGCTGGGGCTCCCATTCGATTTCGTTGCGCATCGCAGCCGCCTGCTGCTCGTTGTAAAGGAACGCGAATGGCTTGTAGGTGTCGGCTTCCCGCCAGAGATCGGCGATCAACTGCGCGCGCTTGTGCGGATCGGCTGCAGACCTCTGCGCCTCGGCCAGTTCGTCGACCTTGGGGTCAAACAGGTAGCCGCGCCGGCCGCTGCTCGCAAAAATGCTGAAAATCGGCGAGTCGGCGTCCAGGATATTGGGGCCGAACACGAACAGGTTGATGCCCGGAAGTTTTCGGACCAGCCACGTCGAATAGAACGTGTTGTATTCCATTCCTTCCAGTTTGACGTTGATGCCGACGCTGCGAAGGTAGCCGGCGATTGCTGAGGCGACCGCGTCGGCCGAGGCGATGAAGTCGCTGGGATATTGCAGCAAGATCGGGTCGCCCTTGTAGCCCACCTCCCTGATGAGCTGCCTGGCGCGTTCGGGATCGAACGGGGTCGGCGCGCGGTTTGAGTCGTACCCGAAGCTGACCTTGGCGACGATCTGCCCGCTCGGCGCGGCGAGGCCCCTGAGCAGTTTCTGGGTGATGGCGTTGCGGTCGATCGCCATGTCGATCGCCTGGCGCATCTTGAGATCGGAAAGACTGCGATCCGCCGGATTGAAGCCGAGGAACACGACCTTGTATCCGTCGCCGACCTTGACCTTGACGCCAGGGCGGTTGCTCAAGGTCTGTGTGAGCGCCGGTGGAATTGACGGCACGATATCGACCTCGCCGGAAAGGAGCGCGGCAGAGCGGCTCGCCTCGCTCGGCACCGCGCGCAGCCAGACCGACTTGATGGCTGGCGCGCCGCCCCACCAGTCGTCGAATGCCTGCAGTTCGATGCGGTCGTCCTTGATCCAGTTGACGACTTTGTAAGGTCCGGACCCGACAGGTCGTTTGCCGAACGCATCGGCACCCATTTCCTGATAGGCGCGCTTGGAAACGATGGCGATGATCGATGCGGTCCGGTCAAATGGAGCGAACGGCGCCTTCAAATTGAACCGGAGCTGCGTGTCGGAAAGCCGGTCGATCGTGGCGATATGATTGACGTGGATGCGCGTCGGCGAGCGCTCGTCGTCCATGATCTTCTGGTACGAAAAGATCACGTCGTCGATGGTGACAGGGTCGCCATTGTGAAACTTCGCGCCGGTCCGGATCGTGAATGTCCAGGTCTTGGCGTCAGGGCTCGATTCCCAATGCGTTGCGAAGTGGGGAATCGCGTTGTTGTCCGGGCCGATGTCGGTCAATGCATCGAAGATGTTGATCCGCGTGTTGTAGCTGATGATGGCGTGATAGATCGTCGGATCGAGCGTCGCGACGTCGGAGCCCACGGCAACGACCAGCCGATCCTTGGTTCCTTGCGCTGCGGCGGGCAACGGGCAGAGCGCCAGAGCGATTGCGAGCGCCGCCGGGAGCAGTGAACGGAAGATCGCTGTCATCGGACCGGTCAGGTTGAGGGAACGGAATTCTGCGCGCGTGCTGTCGTGCCTTTCGGCCGCGGCTGTTGCGCGAGGCTGACGTGAGCGTTGTGGATGTGAACGCGCATCGCGTCTTCGGCCGCGGCGGGATCACCGCTCTCGATCGCGTCGACGATCGCCACATGCTCATCAAAGGCCACCAGCGCGCGTCCGGATTTGGCGCTGGAGCGGTATCGATAGAGCCGGAGCTGGTAATAGAGATTGTCGACGAGCATGTCCTCCAACCGCCGGTTGCCGGCGAGCCGGACGATGGTGGCGTGAAAGTCGTTGTCGAGCGTGCCCTGGCGGTAGGCCGCGCCGGCTTTCAGCGCCGGATCCTTGGCGTGACGCGACAGCAGGCTCCGAAGCGCCGCGATGTCGGACGTGCGGGCATTTTCGGCCGCCTGACGCGCGGCCATGCCTTCAAGAGCTTCGCGGATCATGAAAAGTTCGCGAATGGCTTGTTCCGACAACTCGATGACATGCACGCCAACGCGCGCGCGCCGGGTGACCAGGCGGCCCTCCAGACGCTGAAGCGCTTCGCGCAAGGGTCCGCGGCTGATGCCAAAGCGTCGTGCGAGGTCGGCTTCGGACAGTCTTTGGCCGGGCTCGAATTCGCCGGCAGAGATCGCCTCGACGAGTCTGGAGAAGGCGATTTCCGCAAGGGATGCGGTGGCGATCGGCTTCAGCATCGACATCGCGCGGTCCTTCTTACGCTCGCGTTGCGCCATAGATCGTTCCATGAAACCGCAGGCTGTAGATGCACGAGCGCATCTCGCTGGGTTGATCCAAGTCAGACGATCGGTCACCTCCATTTAGCCGCAGGCAGCCTGGGCTGTAAACTGTTGACAGCTTGAACGGACACGACAACATTGCCGCACGAGCGTGTCAGGACGTCGCCGGAGGCGATCACAACGGTCGGAATATTCGTCCCTGAGACCGGAGCGAGGCGTTGATCTACTTCATTCTCCGGCGGATATTCCAATCGGTCGTCACCGTACTCGGCGTCGTCACCGCAACATTCTTTCTCGTGCGTTTCGCGGGCGATCCGGCCGCACTGCTGCTGCCGGTCGAGGCCAGTGACGAAGACATAGCGCGTCTCCGGATGGCGCTTGGACTCGATCAGCCCTGGATCGTGCAATACTGGAAATTCCTGGCCAACGCCGTGAATGGTGATTTCGGCGTGTCGCTGCGGCAACGCACGGCGGCTCTCGATCTCGTTCTGGAGCGGCTTCCCGCGACCTTGGAACTGGCGCTGACATCGTTCGTGCTGGGGATGATCCTCGCATTTGGCATCGGCCTCGTGATGCGGCTTTCCAAAAGCGCGCGGTTGCGCGCCGTCATCATGTGGCTTGCCTTGGTGCGTCAGGCCATTCCGGTTTTCTCGTTCGGCTTAATCCTGATCCTGATTTTCTCGGTTTGGTTGCGGTGGCTGCCTTCGCTCGGGCGCGGCGGAATCGCGCATCTTGTGCTGCCGTCGCTGACGCTCGCCACCTACGAGCTCGCGTTGTATTTGCGGCTGTTCAATGCGTCGTTGGCCGTCGAGCAACGCCAGGACTACGTGCGCACCGCCTACAGCAAGGGGCAGGGGAGAACGAAAGTCATCCTGACCCACATGCTGCCGAATGCATTGCTGCCGCTCGTGACCGTCGCCGGCATCAACCTTGGCCTGCTGTTGGGTGGCACGGTGGTGACCGAGACCGTGTTCAGCTGGCCCGGCGTCGGCCGGCTGGTGGTGCAATCGGTCAGCCAGCGCGACTACCCCGTCATCATCGCCGGTGTGTTCGTGATTTCGCTGACATTCGTGCTGGTGAATCTGATCGTCGACATCATCTACGGCTACCTCGATCCGCGGGTGAGGCTCGCATGAGGCGCAGGCTCTCGGCATCGACGATCCTGGCGCTGGCCTTGCTGCTCGGCGTGGCGGTCCTCGTCGCGGTTGTCCCGATGCTGCCGGGCTACGATCCGTTCGCCCAAGACCTCGCATCCGGCCTGTTGCCGCCGGGAGGGGAGTCATTCGACGGTCGCGTCTATCTGCTCGGCACCGATACGCTCGGCCGCGACGTTCTCAGTCGATTGGCGCTGGCCGGCCGCATCTCGCTGTTCATCGGCTTTTCCGCGGTCCTGCTCAGTCTCGTGATCGGCGTCTTCCTCGGGCTGCTCGCAGGCTTCTTTCGCGGCTGGATCGAGAACGTGGTCATGGGCGTCGCCGATCTGCAGTTGTCGATCCCGCGCGTTCTGCTGCTCATCGCGATCGGTGCCATCATCGGAACCGGCGTGGTCAACCTGGCGGTCCTGCTTGGGATCACGAGCTGGGTGGTTTATGGCCGCGTCGCCCGCGCCATGGCGCTCAGTCTGCGTGAACGCGAATTCGTTCTGTCGGCAACCACGCAAGGCGCGACCGCCGCCTGGAATATCCGCAAGCATCTGTTGCCCAACGTGCTGCCGCAAATGCTGATCGTCGGCTCGTACGAGCTTGGCCAGATCATCGTCCTCGAGGCATCGCTGAGTTATCTGGGGCTCGGCGTGCAGCCGCCGATGCCGAGCTGGGGGCTGATGGTCAGCGAAGGGCAGACCTATCTCGAACTCGACCCGTGGCTCTCGGTATTGCCGAGCATTGCATTGTTCATGCTGGTCGCTGGCGTGCAGATCCTGTCGCAGTCTTTCACCGCCGAGAACGATATGTCGGCGGAGATCGTGAAAGCATAGCGATGGCAGACGCGATGACGGCCAGTGTGGCGCGGCCTGCTCCGGATCACAGCCCGGTGCTGTCGGTGCGCGACCTCGTCATCGAGGTGCCCGGAAAAACTGGGCTCACTCGCTTGGTGGACGGCGCGTCGTTCGACGTCTTTCCGCACGAGGTGTTCGGCATCGCGGGCGAGTCCGGTTCTGGCAAGAGCATGACCATGCTTGCCGTGATGGGGCTGCTGCCCGATCCCGTGCGGATGACGTCGGGCGAAGTGATCCTCAGAGGGCGTGAGCTGACCAGGCTCTCATTCGAGGACATGCGCAAGCTTCGCGGCAAGACGATGTCGATGATCTTTCAGGATCCGATGACATCGCTCAACCCCGTGCTACGGGTGGGCGCGCAGATTGCCGAGGCGATCCGCCTGCACAATTCGTCTTTGTCGAAAATCCAGGTCCGTTCACGCGCCGTGGAATTGCTCAACCTTGTTGGCATTCCCGATCCCGAGCGGCGGCTCCAGCAATATCCCAACGAATTCTCCGGTGGCATGCGCCAGCGCGTCATGATCGCCATCGCCATGGCCAATGACCCGGACCTGCTGATCGCCGACGAGCCGACCACGGCGCTCGATGTGACAATTCAGGCGCAGGTGCTGGACGTACTGGCGCGCGTCCGGGCCAGGACGGGCGCCGCGATGGTGCTGATCACCCACGACCTCGGCCTGATGGCGGAATCGGCGGATCGGGTCGCGGTGATGTATGGCGGGCGCATGATGGAGCGCGCATCCGTTGGCGCCGCGTTCGCACAGCCGCGCCATCCTTACACGGTCGGATTGATCTCCAGCCTGCCGCGGCTCGACCGCAGCGTCGCCAAGCTTTATTCGATCCCCGGGCAGGTGCCCGACCTGGCGAGGCGGCCCTCGGGTTGCGTCTTCCATCCGCGATGCGGTCTTGCGAACGACCGGGCGGATTGCCGTGAACGCGCTCCGGCATTCCGCGAGATCGGCGAAGATCACCGCGTCGCATGCCATTTCGCGGAAGAGACGGTGCAGTGGTCACAGGCCATCGAAGCGCCCTCCGACGTGAAGGCCGATCCCGAGTCGCCGCGACCGCCTGCAACGTCTCGTGTGCTCGAAGTCGTTGCGCTCCGCAAAGACTTCCACATGCGCCGGCGCAAGGGATGGGGGAGCGACACTCTGAGTGCCGTGCGCGACGTTTCGTTCTCGCTGACCGCGGGGCGGACGCTCGGACTCGTCGGTGAATCCGGCTGCGGCAAGTCAACGCTGGGCCGTCTGATCTTGCGCCTGATCAATCCGAGTGGCGGCACGATCCGGCTTCAGAACGACGACATCACCACCATGCGGCCGGCGCGGCTTCGGCCCAAGCGCCGCGAACTTCAGGTGGTGTTCCAGGATCCTTATGCTTCGCTCGATCCCCGCATGACGGTTCACGAGGTGATCGCCGAGCCGCTGCGCATCAATGGCCGCTACAATCCCAACAAAATCGGCGAGTTGCTCGCTGCAGTTGGCATGCCCGTCGAGGCGGCGCAGCGTCGCCCTCCGGAATTTTCCGGCGGCCAGCGCCAGCGCATTGCAATTGCTCGCGCGCTTGCGCTCGAACCCGATGTGATGATCCTGGATGAAGCGGTGTCGGCGCTGGATGTCTCGATCCAGGCGCAGGTGATCAATCTGCTCAAGGACCTGCAGCACAGGCTCGAGCTTTCATATCTTTTCATCTCGCACGATCTTTCGGTGGTGCATCACATCTCCGACGACGTCGCGGTGATGTATCTCGGCAAGCTCGTCGAGGTCGGCAGCCGCGATCAGGTGTTTCGCAGCCCGGCGCATCCCTACACACAGGCTCTCCTCTCGGCCATTCCGGTGCCAGATCCGACCGGCACGCGCGCCGATACGAGGATCGTGCTGTCCGGCGATATCCCGAACCCGCTGCTGCCGCCATCCGGATGCGCGTTCCGCACCCGTTGCTTCAAGGCCACCGAACAGTGCGCACAGGTCGAGCCTGCCTTGAGCGAGCGCACCGGCGCCGGGCACTTGAGCGCCTGCCACTATCCTTCGACCATTCCAGGCAAAACTGCGAACTGTTGACAGTCAACATGCCGGCAATTACCCGTGACGTCAGGCTTTCCGACATCGGCCGCGCCGGAGGTGTTCCCGCATGACGACGAGGTGCGAACGGTTGAAGGCATTGTTCGCCCGGCGTGATGCTGCGGTCATGCCAGGGGCGCCCAATGCGTTGTTTGCTCGTGTTGCGGAAGATCTCGGCTTCGAAAGCGCGTACGTGACCGGCGCCGGCATCGCCAACATGCACCTTGGCGTGCCGGACATCGGCCTCGTGACATTGAGCGAACTCGCCGATCACGTGCAGGCCATGGCCGAAGCCGTGAATGTTCCGCTGCTCGTCGACGGCGATACCGGGTTTGGCAATCCCATCAATACGGCGCGCACCGTGCGCATCATCGAGCGTGCCGGCGGTGCGGGGCTGCAACTCGAAGATCAGGTGTTTCCCAAGAAGTGCGGCCACTTCTCGGGCAAGGGCGTCATCCCGCTGAGCGAAATGGTGCACAAGATACGCGCCGCGGTGGATGCGCGCGTCGACGGCAATTTTCAGATCGTGGCACGCACCGACGCCATTGCGGTCGAGGGCTTCGAGGCCGCTCTCGATCGCGCTCATGCCTTCATCGAAGCCGGCGCTGACGTGACCTTCGTCGAAGCGCCGGTGAACGCCGAGCAGATGACGAGGATTGCTCGGGAGCTGCCGGTTCCGCAGATCGTCAATGTCGTTCACGGCGGCAAGACACCGCCGCTGCCGCGCGCGAAGCTCGCGGAGATGGGTTTCGCAACCGCGCTTTACGCCAATGCTGCACTTCAGGCTGCGCTTCGCGCCGTCACGGAGGTTCTCGGCAGCCTGCGGGATCATGGCTCGCTGCAAGAAGTCGGCGGACGGCTCGCGAGCTTCGAGGAGCGCCAGCGAGCCGTCGCCAAGGACAAGTTCGATGCGCTGGAGATCAGGTACAGTTAGGGAAGGGCGGGCCGCCGCCTTGCGTTGAGTCATGATGTTCGATTTGGTCATCGTCGGCGGTGATGTTGCGCTTCCGGGACGCGATCCCCAGCGCATGACCGTCGCGATCAACGACGGCAAGGTCGCGGCGCTGCTGTCGCCGGCCGAAGCCGTCGAAGCCAAGCGGACGTTCGATGTTTCCGGGCTGCTGGTCCTGCCGGGCGTGCTCGACGTCCACCTTCATCTGGGACACGGCAAGGACATCGCCCGCCCGCGCGAGAAGGCCGACGCGGCAACGGAAACCGCGGCTGCGGCCGTGGGCGGCGTCACGACCTTCATTCCGTACCTGATGGCGACCGAGCCGTTCGAAGAGATTTTCGAGGATGTGCGCGCGGTCACCGAAGCCGGCGCGCGCATCGATTTCGGCTACCACTTCATCATCTCGACCGAGCAGCAGCTCGCGGGCGTGCCGGCCTATGCGTCGGATTACGGTGCGCCGTCGTTCAAGATCTTCATGAACAACCGTGGCGGCGAAGGGAAGCGGCTCGGCCTGCCCGATATCGACGACGGATTCCTGTTTCGCCTGTGCCAGTTGTCTGCGCGCAACGGCGGCATGGTGTGTCCGCATCCGGAAAACATCGAAGTCGCCTGGCAGCTTCGCAAGACCGTGATGGAGGCCGATCCGAAAGGCGCCGGCGGACTGGCGAGCTGGAACGCCACGCGCCCGCCCTTCGTGGAAGCCGATGCCGTGCAGCGCGCGGGACTGTTCGCGCGCAACACCGGCTCGCCGCTCTACATCGTGCACACCTCGTCGGCACAGGCGCTCGATGCCGCACGGATCGCGCGCGAGATGGGCACGCAGATCTACATCGAGACGTGCCCGCATTATCTGACGCACGATGTCGGTTGGAGCGGCCGCGAGATCGGTAAGATCAATCCGCCGCTGCGCGAGGCTTCGGACCGCGAGGCCCTGTGGCAAGGCATCGGCTCGGGTCTGATCGACACTGTCGCGACCGATCACGTGCATCGCGACATGTCGTCGAAAGCGGGCGATATCTGGGCGGCTTCGCCGGGATGCCCCGGCCTCGAAACGCTGCTGCCGATCATGCTGTCGGAAGGCTTCCACAAGCGCGGCGTTCCGATCCGTCGGCTGGTCGAATTGCTGTCCGAACGGCCGGCGCGGATCATGGGTTTGGGCAATCGCAAGGGCATGATTGCGCCGGGCTACGACGCCGATCTCGCGATCGTCGACCTCAATGCCACGACCAAAGTCGCCAACGCCGACGTCATCTCGAGCGCCGGCTATTCGATCTACGATGGCTGGTCGTTGACGGGGAAGGTCGTTCACACCCTCCTTCGCGGCGAGCCGGTTTTCGAGAATGGCTCGTTAGTGGATGCCGCGGTCGGACGCGGCCGCTACCTGCACCGCCGATTGCAGTGAAAGGAGATCGCATGAAACCGTGGGACGGAATCATTCCCGAGGAGGAGCAGCGGGCCTATCGTGCGGCGGGTTTTGGCAAGCCGACGGGCTTCGGCAGGCGCCCGGGCCTGCTGATCATCGACGTGCAGTATCGGACGGTCGGCACGCGGCCGATGCCCTTCTGGGACGCGATCAAGGAATTCCCGACGTCGTGCGGCGAGGTCGGCTGGAAGGCCGTCACGCACATCGAGCGGCTGCTCAAGGTGTTTCGCGCCAACGGCTGGCCTGTGCTCTATCCGTATGTCGCGCCCAAGGAGCAGTTCGATGCCGGCCGCCTGGCCGACAAGGTGCCGGCCCTAATGGGCGTTCCGGCCAAGGGATACGAGTTCGTGGCCGAGGTCGCGCCGAAGCCGGGCGACACGCTGGTGCCGAAGAAGCATCCGAGCGCGTTCTTCGGCACGCCGTTGGCGAGCTATCTGATCGACAAGAGCGTGGATTCCATCATCGTCACAGGCTGCACCACCAGCGGATGTGTCCGCGGCTCCGTGGTCGACGCCTTCGCGTTCAACTTCCGCGTCGCGGTCTGCCACGACGCCGTCTATGACCGCAGTCATGTATCGCATTGCGTCAACCTGTTCGACATGGCCGAAAAATACGCGGACGTGATGACGACCGATCAGTGCCTTGAGGCGCTGGGCTCACTCAGCGCCGCGTCGAAATCCGAAGTCGGCGCTCCGACGCTGGCCGCCGCGTCCGGCTGACGGGTAAACCACGCGCGAATGACACAGCAAACGCAAATCGATCCGTCATTGCTGAACCAAATCCGCGCCATCGTCGGCGACGATCATGCCACGGACGATCCGAGCCGGTGCGATCTGGCGACGTCCGACGTGTTTTCGCGCAACCGCCAGACGCCGGCCTTGATGGTGGTCGCCCCGAAATCGACGGATGAAACATCCGCCGTGGTTCGGCTGCTCGGCGAACACGGTGTACCGGTGATCGCGCGCGGCGCCGGGCTGTCCTACACCGGGTCGTTCGCCATCGACCGGCCGGTGGTGATCATCGACATGTCGCGCATGAACGCGGTGCAGGCGAATGTCGCGGATCGCTACGCCGTCGCCGGTGCTGGTGCCTCGTGGGCTCAGGTGGCGGATGTGCTCAGGCCGCTGGGAATGGCGGCGACCCAGATCAGCCCGATCTCCGGCGCCTTTGCGACCGTCGGCGGACTGGCCTCTCAGGGCATTCCGGCCGGGCCCGATGGCATTCTCGGCGTCACGGTGGTGCTGGCCGATGGGTCCGTCGTGCAGACCGGGGCACCGGCGCATTTCCACCGTTATGCCGGAGCGGACGTGACGGGTCTCTTTCTCGGCGACTGCGGCGCGTTCGGCATCAAGACCGAAGTCGTGCTGCGGATTGCGCCGGAACAGCCAGCGACGTTTGCCTCTTTTGGCTTCAACGACGTCGATGAGCTTTTGCAGTCGCTGATGACCTGCATGGGTGACAGGATCGTCACGCGCGCCTTTGCAATGGATCGCGTCAAGTCGGCCGACGCCGCCAAGGTCGGCATCGGCGAAGCGGTGCGGACCGCGGCGTCCGTGATTCGCCGTTCGGAAACATTGATGCAATCGGCCAAGGACGCCGCGAAGCTGTTGCGCTTCGCCGCCACCGGCCCGGATGAAAAGCCGTGGTCGCTGCATCTCACCATCGAATCCCCGACCAAGGCCGGCGCGGACGCGCAGCTCGAACGCGCCTGCGGCATCTGTCAGGTTCACGGACAACGCGGCGACGACGTCTTTCCGCGCGCCATGCGGGCCAAGCCGTATTCGGTCCGGGGCTTTATCGGGCCGGTCGGTGAGCGATGGGCGCCGGTGCATGGCATCTTTGCGCTCTCTCGCGTTCGCGCTGCGATGGCTGACCTGCAGGCATTTGTCGCGAGCCACGCATCCCAGATGCAGGAGCTCGGTGTCAGCACGTCCTATTTGATCTCGTCTGCCGGCTTCTACATCGTCATCGAGCCGATGATGTACTGGGCCGACCAGCTCGATCCGCTGCACATGCAGTATCTCTCCGCGCGCAACAGGGAGCGCTTCGGCAGCTTCCCTCCCAATCCGGCGGGGCGAGAGCTGGTGCTCACGATGCGAAGCGGCATGCGCGACATCATGGACCGGCATGGCGCGGTCCACAGCCAGATCGGCCGATTCTATCGTTTGGGAGGTCAAGGCATCCCTGAGAACCTGATGCCGCGATTGAAAGCCGCGCTCGACCCGAAGCACGGCATCAATCCGGGCGTTCTCGGTCTGCCTGTGGACGACAAGTCCAACGCGAAATGACCTTGCGCCGCGTGCGCTCGATGATCCACGTCATGTCCGACGGTAGGCGATTGAAAGATTTGAACAATCGGTCAAATATTTCAAACCCGCAATCAAATCCCTGAATTCAGTCAGGTGCTCTTCGCGTGAAGCCCGGGACATAGGACGAACTGTCGCGCATAGGCCGCAGACCGCATATCGAGATTGACGTTCTTCGCAGCCGTGGCACGATTTCTGCTAACGGGCATGCGGTCAGGACGATGCAGCCTGGTCGCGCACGCCGGAGCAGGGAATCCATGACCGAACCGTCCGTCGATGCGCCGCTCCTGGACGTCCGTAAGCTTGAGACGCAGTTTGTGACCGATCGAGGTGTCGTGAATGCCGTCGATGGCGTGAGCCTGCAGATCAACGCGGGCGAAACGCTCGGCGTGGTCGGCGAGTCCGGCAGCGGCAAGAGCGTGACCGCGCTCAGCATCATGCGGCTGATCCGGCAGCCGGGCCGCATCGCGGGAGGCGAGATCCGTTACAACGGCGTCAACCTGCTCGACCTCTCAGCCGAAAAGATAAGGGCCATCCGCGGCAAGGAGATCGCAATGATCTTCCAGGAGCCGATGACATCGCTCAATCCGGTTTTCACCATTGGCGAGCAGATCGCGGAATCGATCCGGGAGCACGAACAGCTCAGCCGGCGCGACGCCGCGGACAAAAGCATCGAGATGCTCCGCATCGTTCGCATTCCGAACCCCGAACGCCGCGTGAAGGAGTATCCCCACCTGATGTCCGGCGGCATGCGGCAGCGCGTCATGATCGCGATGGCGCTGTCCTGCAATCCGAAGCTCCTGATCGCCGACGAACCCACCACCGCGCTCGATGTGACCATTCAGGCCCAGATCCTGGACTTGCTGAACGAGCTCAAGGCCCGGTTCAGAATGGCCGTGATGCTGATCACCCACGACATGGGGGTCATCGCCGAAACCGCGCAGCGCGTCGCCGTGATGTATGGCGCCCAGGTGGTGGAAGAGGCTCCGGTGAAAGAACTGTTCGGAAATCCGCGGCATCCCTACACGCAGGGTCTGCTGCGCTCCATTCCGCGCATCGATCGCGCCGCCACCGAGCGGCGACGGCTCGAGCAAATTCCGGGCTCGGTGCCGACGCTGCGGGGCGACATCAAGCCGGGGTGCCGATTCGCGCCGCGCTGCCAATTCGCTGAGCCCAGGCATTTCGAGGAAACGCCGCCGCTGCACGAAGTGGAGCCGGGGCACAAAGTCGCGTGTTTTCTGCGATGAACGCCATGGCGCAATCCCTGCTGCGAGTCCGCAACCTCAAGAAATACTTCCCGATCCGGGGCGGGGTGCTCTCGCGCGAAAGAGCCCAGGTCCATGCGGTCGACGACGTCAGCTTCGACATCGCGGCAGGCGAAACGTTGGGCCTGGTCGGTGA
Organism: Rhodoplanes sp. Z2-YC6860; assembly: GCF_001579845.1. Taxonomy (GTDB): domain Bacteria; phylum Pseudomonadota; class Alphaproteobacteria; order Rhizobiales; family Xanthobacteraceae; genus Z2-YC6860. Next base: position 6,463,762 of record NZ_CP007440.1, on the reverse strand, counting down.
ATCGGGTTGCGGCAAGTCGACCATCGCCCGCGTGATCCTGCGGCTGCTCGAGCCCACCTCCGGGGAAATCTGGTTCCGGGAGCAGAACATCACGAATCTCACCGATCGCCCGATGCGGCGTCTCCGCAAGGAGATGCAGATGGTTTTCCAGGATCCGTACTCGTCGCTCAATCCGCGAATGACGGTGAGCGCCACCATCGGAGAGGCTCTGCTGGTCCACGGGCTAGCTCCGAGCCGCAAGGCGCGCGATGACCGGGTGGTCGAACTGCTGGAGACCGTCGGATTGTCGGCGGAGCATCTGCATCGCTACCCCCACGAGTTCTCGGGCGGGCAGCGCCAGCGTATCGGCATCGCGCGGGCGCTTGCCGTCAACCCGATCATGATCGTGTGCGACGAGGCGGTGTCCGCGCTCGATGTGTCGGTGCAGGCGCAGGTCATCAATCTGCTGGAGGATCTGCAGAAGAAGCTCGGGCTGACCTATCTGTTCGTCGCCCATGATCTCTCGGTGGTCGAGCACATCTCGACGCGGGTGGCGGTGATGTATCTGGGCAGGATCGTCGAGCTCGCGCCTGCCAAAGAGCTCTATGGCAACCCCAAGCATCCCTATTCCGAGGCCCTGCTGTCAGCGGTTCCGGTGCCGGACCCGACGGTCGAGCGGAAGCGGATCATCCTGGACGGCGATGTTCCGAGCCCGGTGACCCCGCCGAGCGGCTGCCGTTTCCATACGCGGTGCCCGTTGCGGCAGCCGTCCTGCGCGCGAAACGAGCAGGTGCTGACCGAAGTATCGCCAGGCCATTGGGTCGCTTGCCAGGTGCGGACCGGCGCGGCGGGACCGGCCGTCTGACCGAGGCTGCAGTTCGCAGGATCGCGACATCGCGTCCGAGCAAAATACGCCAAACGGCGTTGACAGCGTCTTACGGCGAAGTGAGAATTGAACACTCGGTCAAAATTTTAAACACCGGTTCAAATCCCGCATGGCACAGGGCAAGGCTCGACCTTCCAGGGCGAAAGGCGGTTCGGGGCGCGGGGCCAAAAAGAAGCCGGTGCGCTGGAACGGCGCGCCCGGACTGAAGGGACAGCGCCGGGAAGCGATCCTGCGGAGCGTCGGCAACGTGTTGCGGAATTCAGGATTGTCGTCGCTGACCATTCAGGACATCGCCAACGAACTTGGGATGACCAAGGGCAATTTGTATTACTACTTCAAGGACAAGCAGGACATTTTGTACCAGTGCCACATGCGTTGCGTGGACGTCAGCCTGCGCGCCTTGAAGCAGGCGGCGAATGCCGGAGGCACGCCAGCCGGGCGGCTGCGAATCCTGCTCACCGGTCACATTCACGGCGTGCTGGATGACGGCTTCGGCAGCATCCTGCAGACCGATCTGGAAAGCTTCTGGCCCGAGCAGCGGAAGCAGTACGTCGCCAAGCGCGACCAGCTGGAGCGCGGCGTGCGCGGCTTGATCGAGGAGGGCGTCCGGGCGGGCGAGTTCGAGTGCGACAACGTCAAGCTGGCCGGCTTCGCCATCCTCGGTGCGATCAACTGGATCCCGAAGTGGTATCGGCCGAACGGTCCGCTTCACGCCGACGAGATCGCGGACGACATGGTGGAATACTTCTTGCGAGGGCTGCGCCGTGACGGCGCTGCGCGGGCCGCACCGCTCCGTCGCGGGCGACGTCACAACGGCACGAACAACGATCATCGGATGCTCATAACCTAGGGGACCTCGCGACTGAGGGGAGTTGGCGATGCGGATACGGCGTCCTTTGGAATGCGGTGCCATCAGCCGGCGTGACGCCCTCAAGACGGCGGGAGGAGCAGTTGCCGCTCTCGCGGCGACACCCCGCTGGGCTGCGGCGCAAACGCCAAAACGCGGCGGCACACTCCGCGTCAGCAACGGCGGCGATCCTCCCGATTTCGACGTCCATCAGTCGGCGACATACTTGACCCAGTTCGTAGGCTCGCCGTGTTACTCGACGCTGCTGCGCGCCGATCCGCACGACTACAACCGTCTCGTCGCGGACCTCGCCGAGAAATGGGACATCTCGGCCGACGGCAAGACGGTCACCTTCCATCTCCACCGCAACGTCGTATTCCACGATGGAACGCCGCTGACGGCCGACGACGTCATCTTCAGCCTCGATCGCATCCGCAAGCCGCCGCGCGGCATCATCAGCCCGCGCAAGGGACTGCTCGGCAACATCGCTTCGATGGAAGCGAGCGATCCGGCGACGGTGGTGATTCACCTTTCGGAGCCGCAGCCCGATTTCCTGTTCATGGTGAGCAATCCCTACAACGTGATCGTGCCGCGGAAGGTCTGCGAACCGCTCGATGCGCAAGGCGTGGGGATGAAGCGGCAGATCGTGGGCACCGGGCCGTTCCGTCTGTCGCAGGCGATCGACGGGCAGATCTACGAGCTGACGCGGTTCGATAAATATTTCGGCGAGCCGGCCTACCTCGACAAGATCCAGTTCTTCCCGATCAAGGGCGAGGTCGAACGCGGCGCGGCGTTGCAAGGCAAGCGGCTCGATGCTGGTTTCTTCTTTCCGAACGAGTCGGTGCTGGCGACGCTGCGCAAGGTTCCCGGCATCACCGAATTGCGCAGACCGACGCCGACATTCGTCAATCTGATCCCGAACGTGCAGCGCAAGCCGTTCGATGACATCCGGGTCCGCGAGGCGCTGTCGCTGGCGATGGACCGCGACGCCTTCATCAAGACCGTCGGGCCGCTCACCGGCGCGTTCTACCACAGCATTGGCCTGATGCCGCCAAACAGCCCGTACAGTTTGAGCGTAGACGAGATCAAGAAGTTCGGCGGTTACGATACATTGCCGGGCCTCGGCGGCAATGTCGCGGCCAACCGGCAAAAGGCGATGGCGTTGCTGGAGCAGGCCGGCGTGCCCAGGGGCTTCAAGATCGTCATCATCACACGCGGCGATCTTCCGGCATTCCGCGATTCCGCCATCAATGTCGCCGCTCAACTCAAGACCGTCGGACTCGACGCCACGGTGGACGTCCGCGACACCGGATCGTTCTACTCGATGGAAACCAAGGGCGACTTCCAACTCGTGGCGCATTCGGTCGCGATGGGCGGCTCGGTGCCGGACCAGATCTTCGGCGAGGGCTACACCAGCTACGGCGGCCGCAACTACGGCAACTGGAAAGACGACGCGCTCGACAATCTTTTCCGTGAGCAGTCCCGGGAGCCAGATCCGCAGAAGCGCGCCGCCCTGATCAAGAAGTTCCAGCTCGAATTCCTGAAAACCTACTACCAGGTCAACCTGGCCTGGGTCGGCTACGGCGCGGCCTATTCCAATTCCGTCAAAGGCTGGATCGCGCTACCCGATATCTACGCCAACATGCAGATGGACAAGGTCTGGCTCGACGCCTGAGCGGCGCGACGCGCAAGAGGGTGAATGTTTAGTTTTGTCGTCCAGCGCCTGGCGACCGGTGTCGTGACCCTGTTCGGGGTCGCAGTGATGGTGTTCGTTATCATGCGCGTGATCCCGGGCGATGCCGCCGTGATGCTGAGCGGTGCCGGCGCCGGCGTGGTGTCGGAGGAAGAACTCGCCCAGGTCCGCAGCAAGATGGGCCTCGACCGGCCGCTGGTCGTCCAGTTCGGCGACTGGGCCGGCCACGTCGCCACGTTCGATCTTGGAACGTCGCTGCGGACCGGCAATCCGGTTGCGCAGGATATCGCGCGACGGTTTCCGTACACGGCGCAGATCGTCGTGATGGCAACCCTGATCGCGGTGTGCCTCGGCATTCCGGCCGGCGTGCTGTCGGCCCGTTATGCGGGGACCTGGATTGATCGCACGTTGCAGGCCGTGAGCATCGGCGGTCTTGCGGCGCCGTCGTTCTGGATCGGACTGATCCTGATCCTGGGGCTCGTTGCGCTCTTTCAGTGGAGCGCGCCGCTGTTCTGGGAACCGTTCTGGGTCAGCCCCGGCAAGAGTCTGGCGCAACTGTTCTGGCCGGCGCTGGCGGTGGGGTTGCGTCAACTGGCGCTGGTCGCGCGCATGACGCGATCGATCATGCTCGAAGTGCTGGGCGAGGATTATATCCGGACCGCGCGCGCCAAGGGCCTGTCCGAATGGAATGTCGTGGTCCGTCATGGGCTGAGCAATGGGCTTCTGCCGGTCGTCACGCTGATCGGTTTTGAATTCTCGGCGTTGTTCGGCGGTTTGATCATCACCGAAGCGGTGTTCAGCGTGCCGGGCCTCGGCCAGTACGTGGTGGCGTCGATCCTCAACCGCGACTATCCGGCAGCCCAAGGCATCGTGCTTGTCCTGGCCGGGATCGTCGTGCTCGGCAATCTCACCGTCGACCTGATTTACGGGTGGCTCGATCCGCGCACCCGGGTGCGGGTGGCACAATGAGTGCGGTGAGCTCCCCACAACTCATGGAAGGCGCTCGCGCAATCCCGGCGGAGCTGCGGCACGAGAGCCGGCTGCTGACGTTGGGTCGCATCAGCCGGCGGCATCCGCTCGGTGTGTTCGGCGCCGTGGTGCTGATCGTGATCGTCGTGCTGGCCGTGGGCGCGCCGTACCTCGCGCCGTACGATCCGGTCGATGGCGACACGGCGGCGCTCTACAGCCCGCCGAGTTCGACCTACTGGCTCGGCACCGACGCATTCGGCCGCGATATCCTGTCCCGCTTGATTTACGGAGCCCGCGTATCGCTGCTGGTTGGGCTCGGCGCCAGCCTGCTCGGTGTCGTGGTCGGCGCTGCCATCGGCATCGTCGCGGGCTATCGCGGCGGCTGGACCGACGCCGTGGCGCAACGCGTCATGGATGCGATGCTGGCATTCCCCATGTTGCTGCTCGCGCTGGCGATGGCGGCGGTGCTCGGGCCGGCGTTGCACAATGTGATCATCGCACTGGCGATGCCGATCATTCCTCGCGCCTCGCGCATCGCGCGCTCCAGTGTGCTCGTGCTCAAGGCCACCATGTTCATCGAGGCAGCCCGCGCCACCGGGTGCAGCAGCACGCGCATCATGCTCCGCCACATCCTGCCGAACACCATGGCGCCGTTGCTGATCATCGCCACGGCCTATCTCGGTCTGGCGGTCGTGCAGGAGGCGGCGCTCGATTATCTCGGCGCCGGCATCCAAGAGCCGGAAGCCTCGTGGGGCTTGATGATGTCCGGTTCCGCCACATCGTTGGCGCTGGTCGCGCCCTGGATCGTTATTTTCCCGGGGCTTGCGATCTTCCTGATGGTTCTGGCGTCGAACCTGCTCGGTGACGCCATTCGCGATCTGCTCGATCCCAAACTGCAACGCGACTTTCCGTGAACGTCGAGACGGCAAATGAGCAAAAGCGTGCTGCATACAAGTCTCTGTGACGATCTGAAGATCGAGTATCCGATCTTTCTCGCCGGCATGGGCGTCAAAGGACATGCCACGCCGCCCGAACTCGTGGCGGCGGTGTGTGAAGCCGGCGGCATGGGAATTCTCGGTTGCTCCTGGCTCGACGGCGATGAGGTCCGCCGCCGCATCCGCAAGGTCCGCAATCTCACCGGTCGGCCGTTCGGCGTGGATTTGCTGCTCCCGGCCAGCATGGCGGCGGCGACGCCGGACCGTGCCGAAATGCGAGCGCGGATCGAGCGCGATCATCCTCAGCACATGGCTTTCTCTCGTTCGCTGGTCGAGAAGTTCGGGCTCAAGCCGGTCATGCCGTCGGCCGGCGTGATGTCGGCGGACTTCATCCGTCGTCAGGTCGACGTCTGTCTGGAGGAGCGGATCGCGGTGTTCGCCGCGGGCCTCGGCGATCCGGCCTGGGTGGTGCCGCTGGCGCATCAGGCCGGCATGAAGGTGCTGGGCCTGGTCGGCAACGTCCGCAACGCCAAGCGGCAGGTGGCCGCCGGCGTGGATTATGTGATCGCGCAGGGTTACGAGGCCGGCGGTCACACCGGGACCGTCGCGAATTTTCCGCTCATCCCAATGGTCGTTGACGCCGTCAGCCCTGTGCCGGTCATCGCTGCCGGCGCGATCGCAGACGGCCGCACGCTTCTCGCGGCGCTGGCGCTCGGAGCGGTGGGCGCCTGGGTCGGCACGGCATTCCTGCTCGCCGAGGAATCTCACCTCTATCCGGCGCACCAGCAGGAGATCATCTGCGGCAGCACCGAGGACTTCGTCATCACGCGCGCCTACACGGGCAAGACGGCGCGCGACTACCGCAACGACGTCATCAAGGCCTGGGATGAATCGGGTCTGCGATCGCTGCCGATGCCGCTCCAGGGCGTGTTGATGGATGACCTCATCGCGGCAGCAGAGGCTGCCGGCCGTCATGAACTGATCAACAATCCCGCCGGACAGATTGCCGGCATGCTCACGCGCAAGCGTCCGGCGCGCGACATTCTGATGTCGATGGTGACGGAAGCCGAAGCGGGGCTGGATCGCCTGGCCGCGATGCGGAGCTAGTTCATGAACGTTGCATCGCAAATTCCCGCTGTCGGGCCGCTTGCCGGGCTTTCTGTCGTCGAGCTCGGCGACGGCACGGCGGGACCGTACGCTGCCAAGCTGCTTGGCGACTTCGGCGCCGAGGTCATCAAGGTGGAGGGACCTGACGGCGATTCCAGCCGGCGTCGCGGACCGTTCCCCGATGGCCGGCCCGATCCCGAGGCAAGCGGGCTGTTTCTCTATCTCAACATCAACAAGCGGGGTGTCGTCCTCGATTGCGCGAGCGCTGATGGACGAAAGGCGCTGGACCGTCTTCTGGCGCCGGCCGACATCTTCGTCACCAATCTTCCGATCGAGCGCCTGCGCGCGGCCGGCCTCATGCCGGCGGAACTCCGGGCCCGATATCCGCGATTGATCGTCACCACGATCACACCGTTTGGAATGAAAGGGCCTTGGGCCAACCGGCGCGGCGACGAACTGGTGACCTATGCAATGGGCGGCATTGCCTACAGCACGCCCGGGATGCCCGACGCCGCGAACGATCTTGAGCACGAGCCGCCGCTGCATCCATCATCCTTCACCGCCGAGACCATCGCTGGTCTGTGCGCCGGCCTCGCGAGCCTGACGGCGCTTCTCGGGCGTGCCAAGACACAGCAGGGATGTCATCTGGATGTGAGCCAGCAGGCCGCGGTAGCGTCCATGCAGCATCGCGACGTCACCACGTATTCCTATTGGGGCGGCACGTACAATCGCCTGCTCAATCCGACAACGATCGGCCGCATGCCGAACTTCTATCTGCCGTGCAAGGACGGCTACGTCACGATCCCGGCTCCGATGGACGTGCATTGGGAGCGTCTGGTCGAGGCCATGGGCAGTCCGGCGTGGGCCGGCACGCCGCAGTTCGCCACCAGCCCGGCGCGCACGGAAAACTGGATCGAGCTGCGCATGCGGTTGATCGACTGGACGATGACGCTGTCGGGCGAGGAACTTTACGGCCTCGCCAACCAGACCCAGCTTCCGATCTTCCAATTCTATCCGGTGCGAAAGCTCGTCCAGTGCGATCAGGTCGCGGCGCGCAACAGCGTGGTCGATATCGAAATCGGCCATCGTCGCGCCAAGATGCCCGGCGCGCCGTTCACCATGCGGGCGACGCCGTGGACGATGCGGCTCCCCGCGCCGCGATTGGGCGAGCATAACGCCATGCTGCTCGATGAGCCGGAGAGGGCCGTGTCATGAGTGCAACGTCCCGGCCGATGCCGCTCGACGGCGTTCGCGTGCTCGATCTCGGGCAGTTCATCGCCATGCCGTTCTGCGCGCTGTGGCTCGCCTGGCTGGGCGCTGAGGTGATCGTCGTGGAGTCGCGCCGGCGGATGACGTCGCGCACGGCCCCGCCGTTCAAGCCAGGTCTCGAGGGCAATCCGGATGGCAGCGGCTACTTCAACCAGATTTGCGCCGCGAAGAAGAGCTGCACGCTCGATATGACCACCGCGGCCGGCCGCGATATCGTTCGGCGTCTGGCCGGCAAGGTCGACGTGATGGTCGACAATTTCTCGACCGGCGTCCTGGAGAAGCTCGGCCTCGGCTACGACGTCATCGGCAAGCTCAATCCCGGCATCGTCATGGTGTCGTGCGGAGCGTTCGGCCGTTCCGGCCCGATGAAGCATGCCAGAGGCCTGCACAGCGCGGTGAATCTGTTCAGCGGCGTTGCCGATGTGACGGGTTATCTCGATGGCGAGCCGAGGATCCTCGGCGGCGTGCTGCCCGATCCGCTGAGCGGCACTTACGGCATGTTCGCTATCATGGCGGCGCTGCATCACCGCAACCAGACAGGGCAGGGCCAGTTCATCGATCTGGCAATGTACGAGGCGATGATGACGCTGATCCCTGAGGCCGTCATCGACGTCACCTTGAACGACGCCGACCCGAAACGGATGGGCAACCGTGACAAGCTCAAGGCGCCCTACGGCATCTATCCGTGCCGCGATGCAGACACCTGGATCGCAATCAGCGTCGACAACGACGAGGAATGGCGTTTGTTGTGTCGTGCGTCGGGACATGCCGAATGGCTCGGCGACCCGCGGTTCGCCAGCGCGGAAGGCCGTGTGACGCATGTCGGCATTCTCGACGCGGCCGTCGAAAGCTGGACGCGGCAGATCGGCGTGAACGAGGCAGTGGACAAGCTCCAGGCGGCCGGCGTGCCGGCAGGGCCGGTGCTGCGCTGCGATCAGCTGATCGACGATCCGCAGCTTCAAGCCCATGGCAGCGTGATCACGATCGATCATCCGACCGCCGGTCCGCACCGGCAGCTCGGTCTGCCGTGGCAGATGGACAGTCTCGGCGTGCAATACAACCACGCGCCGCTGCTCGGCGAACACACCCACGACATTCTCACCGGACTGCTCGGTATTGACGAAGCCGAGTATCAGCGCCTCGAAGCCGGCGGCGTCCTGTCCTAGAGCGAACGAGACACCCGATGGATTTGAAATTCACGGCGGAAGAGGCGGCGTTTCGCGACGAGGTGCGCGCATTCCTTCGGCGCGAGATCACGCCGGCGGTGTGGGAGGCCCATCGCGATCTCGCCGAGCAGGGCATGTGGACCGCCGAGTTCACCAAGGCGTTCCGCCGCAAGCTCGGCGCAGCCGGCTATATCGGCATGGGCTGGCCGAAGGAATACGGTGGTGGCGGCCGCAGCCGTGTCTATCAGGCGATCTTCTGGGACGAGATGGAGTATCACCGCGCGCCGGGTCTCGACCGCGCGATCACCTACATTCCGAACGCGCTTATGGCGCTTGGCTCCGAGGCGCAGAAGGCCGAGTTCCTGCCGCGGATCATCCGCGGCGAGCTGTCCTGGTTCGTCGGTTACAGCGAGCCCGAGGCAGGGTCCGATCTCGCCAACGTCAAGGTGCGTGCGGTCGAAGACGGCGACCATTTCGTCGTCACGGGGCAGAAAGCGTTTTCCAGCGACGCGCACATGGCCGACTACGGCTGGGTGCTGACGCGTAGCGACTCGGCCTCGTCGAAGCATCGCGGGCTTTCCATGTTCATCATCGACATGAAGAGCCCGGGCATCACCATCACCAAATATCCGACGCTCGCCGGGTGGACTCACCATGCGGTGCATTTCGATCAGGTGCGGGTGCCGCGTTCGATGCTGGTCGGCGAGGTCCATCAAGGCTGGAAGACCGTGATGGGGGCGATCGACTTCGAGCGCGCTGCGCTCTCAAGCCCGGGACTGGTCAGCTATCAGTTCGACCGTCTGCTGGCCTGGTGCACGAAGGAGCGCGAGGGCGGGCGGCTGATCGACGATCCGCTGGTGCAGGACGAGCTGGTGCGGCTTGCGATCGAGGCCGAAGGCGCCAAGGTCATGAGCTATTGGCTGGCCTGCCTCCATGCCAAGGGCCTGCGGCCGCAGCACGAGACGTCGCTCGCCCTGCTGGTGAAGCGCGAGACGGCGCGGCGGCTCGACGTGTCCGGGCTGGAACTGCTCGGGCCGTTTGCGCCGCTTCGCCACGGATCGCCATGGGCGCCGCTCGAAGGCGAGGTGGAGGTCGAATACCGGGACCATCTCTATTTCCAGTTCGCGGCCGGTGGCTTCGACATCACCCGCAACGTCGTCGCCACGCGCGGCCTCGGTTTGCCACGCTAGGGCGGGGATCGGCATGGACATCACGATCGACGACGATCAGAAGATGCTGCGCGAGACCGCGATGGCTTTCGCGCAAGAGGCCATGACGGCGGATGCCATCCGTGCGCTCGAAGGCAGCGAGCACGGCTTTGATGCCAAGGTGTGGCGGAAGATGGCGGAGATGGGCTGGGCCGGCGCCGTCTTTCCGGAGGAATACGGCGGTGCCGGAACCGGATTGCTGGAGCTTGCGCTGATCGTCGAGGCGCTGGGTCAAGGCGCAGTGCCGAGTCCGATCTATTCCACGGTGGTCGAGGCGGGCTTACTGCTACTCGACGCCGGATCGCCGGCGCAACGCGACAGCTATCTTCCCCGCATCGCGTCGGGCGAAGCCATTCTCACAACGGCGATCGCCGAGCCGAGCGGCGGTCTTTCGCCCGCCGGCATCCGCACCCGCATCACGCCGGCCGGAAATGGTTTCACGATCAATGGCACCAAACTGTTCGTCCGCGACGCCGGCGCGGCCGAAGCCATCATCTGCCTGGGCCGGACCGGCGACAACGAAACTGACCTCACCTTGCTGGTGGTGCCGCGCGACACCCCGGGCTTGAAAATCCGTCGCCTGCAGGCGGCGGGCGGCGAGGCGCTGTGGGAGGTCGTTTTTGACGACGTCAATGTCGATGCCGACGCTGTCGTCGGCGAGGTGGGTGGCGCGTGGTCGCACGTCGCGCGGCTGTTGCTGCGCGGCGCGGCGATGAAGTCGGCCGAGCTTGTCGGGATCGGTCAGGCCTCGCTCGATCTCACATTGAACTATGCCAAGACCCGCGTGCAGTTCGATCGGCCGATCGGCAGCTTCCAGGGCGTGCACCATCATTGTGCCGAGATGTATCGCGACCTTGAGGTCAGCCGCCTGCTGGCCTGGCAGGCCGCGGCAGCGCTCGGTGACGGGATGGCGGGCGACCGCGAAACCTTCATCGCCAAAGCCAAAACCAGCGAGGCGATACAGGCCGTGACGCGCACCGCGCACCAGATCCACGGTGCCATCGGCTTCTATCGCGATTATCCGCTCGAACTCTACTACCACCGTGCGATCGCGGCCGCGGCGGCCTATGGCGATGCCGGTCATCACCGGCGCGCGCTGGCGCGGATGCTTCGCGAAAATCTTGGCCGTTTCCGAGGGGAAAGCTCCCATGAGCTACCAGTTCATTACGTCTGAACAAGGCGACGACGGCATCGTCGTCGTTACCATCAATGACCCGGACGCGAAGAACGCGGTCAATTGGGTCATGAATCAGGAACTCATCGCCGAGTTCGATCGGATCGACGTCGACATGAAGGCGCGCGTTCTGATCCTGACCGGCTCGGGCCGGATATTCTGCTCGGGCGGCAACATCAAACGAATGACGGCGCAAGGCCGCTCGCTCGAACCGCCCGATCCGACGTTGCGCGAGGAGCTTTACCCGCAAGAGGCGGACATCCGCCGCGTGGTGACAGGGCTTCGCCGCATGTCGAAGCCCGCGATCGCGGCCATCAACGGTCCAGCGGTCGGCTCGGGTCTCGGCATCGCGGCCGGCTGCGACATGCGGATTGCATCGAAGGCCTCGCGGTTTGGCTGGGTGTTCGTCCGCCGCGGCATCGTGCCGGACGACGCGAGCCTCGCGCTGATGCCGCAGATCATCGGTTACGCGCGGGCTTTCGAGTGGGGCGTGACCGGACGCACCATCGACGCCGAGGGCGCGCTAAAGATCGGTTTCGTCAGTGAAGTGGTCGAGCCGGACCAGCTCATGCCGCGCTGTCGCGAACTGGCGCGGGAGATCATCGACAATTGCCCGCCCATCACCGTGCAGGCGTTCAAACTGGCGCTGGCCGAGTCGCTCTATCAGGAGCTCGACACGGCGCTCCGCTTCACCGAGCGGGCGCAGCGGGTGGTGCGTTCGACCAAGGACCACGGCGAGGCCCTCAAGGCCTACGCCGAGAAGCGACCGCCGAAGTGGGAGGGCCGCTAGCCGATGTCGCGCGTGGCGCTTGAGCCCGAACATTATCCGTTTTTCGATTACCGGCGATTCACGTTCTCGCTGGGCATTGCCGCGGCCAATGGCGTGTGGCTGTCGGGAAGCACGGCGGTACGCTTCGATGCGGCCCGTAAGGCCATGGTCGTCGAGGGCGATCTTGTCGACCAGGCACGCGTCATCTTCGAGAAGATGCGACTGACGCTGGAAGCCGGCGGACTTGGCCTGCGCGACATCGTTCGCATCGTTCAGTACGTCACGCCGCGCGCCATTCCGGACCTGCCGCGACTCAAGGCTCTTGTCGCCGATCTGGTGAAGGGCGTTGCGCCGGCCATCAGTGTCATTGTCGTCAAGAGCCTGCTGCGGCCCGAGGCGCTGATCGAGATCGAAGCGGTCGCGAGCCGCGATGGTCGTTCGAAGGTCGAGTATCTCCCGACCGTGAGTGCGTCCGATGCGCCGCGCGCGTGGTCGCGTGCTGACCATGTTTTGATCCGTCGCGGTCTGCGGCGACAGGACGTGTTGCGAGCGATCGAGTTGATGGCGCCCACGGTGGCGGCCGATGGCAATGACGCGAGAGGCACCATCATTCAGGTCACGATGCCGCGCGTCGTCGACGACGGTTGCGGTGTCCAGATCGAGCTGAGTGCCGCGTCCGATCAACACGCCGATGTTCTGTTCGTGAGCGCCGTGGGCGACCCGCGTGCGGGCGACATCGCGGCTCAGTGCCGCGACATCTATGGCAGGCTCGGCGACCAATTGAGCGCAAAGGGCGCCGATCTCGACGCGGTCGTCAAGACGACCGAATTTGTCACGCCCGAGGGTCTCGGCGCCTACCGCGAGACAGCCGCCGTCCGGCGCGACGTGTTCGCGGCACCGTATCCGGCTGCGACCGGTGTCGTCTGCGAGGCGCTGCCGGCGGCCGGGGCTCTGATCGCCGTTGAAGCTGTCGCGGTCAGGTCGCCATGAGCTCGTACATGACCGACGAACTCAAGAGCTGGATCGGACGGGAGGTGTCCTACACCGCGCCCGAAGAGCTGGGCGCCGCCTCGATCCGTTACTTTGCCCTCGCGATTGGCGACGAAAATCCGCTGTTCCATGACGGAGCCTATGCGCGAACCACCAGCCACGGCGCGACCATCGCGCCGCCGACCTTGGTGTGCGAAACCAACCAGTTTTTCCGCAATCCGCCCGATGAAAACGGCTACATCGGCCATCACTGGCCGCTGCCGCTGCCGAGCAGCCGGTTCATTCGCGGCGGCAACGAATACGAATTTCACCAGCCGGTGCGCGCCGACGATCGCATCACGATGACGTGGCGTCTCGCGGATATATACGAACGGCAGACCAGCAGCGCCGGCACGATGATCTTCGTCGTGTCCGAGGCGCGGTACACCAACCAGCGCGGCGAGTTGCTCGCCGTGAACCGCGAAACCAACATCCATAAGCCATGACCGCGTTCCGCTCACGACGTTATGAGGATGTGGCGGTTGGCGAAGCGCTGCCGCCGCTGGATTTCGACGTCACGCTGACGTCGCTGGTGATGTATGCCGGCGCGACCTGGGATTTCCATCGCTATCATTACGATCCGGCATTCGTGGCGAAGCTCGGAATGCCGGCGCCGTTCATGGACGGGCAGATGGTCGGCGCCTTGATGGCGCGCCAACTCATGCAATGGGGCGGCGGTGACGCCTTTGTGCGGAAGCTCAGCTACCGGCAGCGGGGCACGGTTTACGCAGGCGACAGCATCGTTTTTCGCGGCGCCGTGTCGGGAAAGACCAACGAAAACAATCGCGCACTGGTGACCTGCACGCTTTCGGTCAGCAAGGCGGACGGCACCGAGGTCGTGCGCGGCGCAGCCGCGACAATCGAGCTGGGGTGCCGATCGTGAGGTTACGGAACCAGCACAACACGGCCGACAACGGCGTTGTCCTCCACCAGGCGGTGTGCAGCGGCGGCCTCGGCGAGCGGCATCGTGCGCTCGACCAGCGGGCGGACCGCGCCGGAGGCCACCAGCCGCAACGCCATCTCGAGCTGCCGGCGCGATGTGCTGACCGCGCTGCGGATTTCGAGGCCGCGCCGGTAAATCTGCGCCATGTCCAACTCGACCGCCGTTCCGGTGACTTCTCCGACCAGGATGATGCGACCGCCGGGGACCACCGAACGCCGCACCTCGTGAAAAACGGCACCGCCAACCGTATCGACCGTGACATCGACGCCGCGACCGCCCGTCGCGGCGCGCACGCCTTTGGCAAAATTGCCGTCAACTGCGACAACGACGGTATGGGCGCCGGCCTCTTCGAGCGCGCGCACCTTGGACTGCGACCGCGTCGAGGCAATTACGGTGGCGCCGACGGCGCGCGCAATCTGCACGGCATGCATACCGAGTCCGCCGGCCCCGGTGATGAGCACGCGTTCGCCCGGCTGCACCTTGCCGGTATCGCACACCGCATTGAACGCCGTTCCGACTGGGCAGCCGACGATTGCGCCATGAGCGAAGTCAACATTGTCGGGCAAGCGAGCGAGGTTGTCGTCGTTGATCAGGACGTATTCGGCGTAGCCGCCGGAAGCCTCCTGGCCGAGAAAGCGCAAGTCCGGACACAGCGTCTCGCGGTCGGTCCGGCACATCGAGCAGCAGCCGCACACGAATTCACGCTGCGTGGAGCACACGCGCTGTCCGACTTGCAGGCCTCGCGCTTCAGGACCAAGCGCCACAACCTCGCCTGCAATCTCGTGACCCAGCACCAGCGGGCTCGCGAGGCCGCGGTGGCCTGGTCCTTGCCTGACGAGAATGTCACGCCGGCACACGCCGCAGGCGCGCACACGAACCAGAACCTGATGCCCCTTTGGCGCGGGAGGCGCGTCGATATCGCGATAGACCAGAACGTCGGGAGCGCCGTGCCCCTCGGTCACAATGGCTTTCATGGTGTTGGGCATGTGGCTTGGTGTTTCGGTGCCATGGGTTTCGACACATGATCTAGCAGAATGATGGCGGCAATCCACAGCGGAGATTGCAGACAATGACGAGTCATCTGAACAGGCGTGCGGTCCTCAAAGCCGGCGGCGCGTTGACAGCCACCATGATGGCGCCAGGCGTTGGCCAGGCGCAGACGCCGAAACGCGGCGGCACGCTGCGTGTCAGCAACGGCGGCGATCCGCCGGACCTCGATGTCCATCAGACCGTCACGTATCTCACGCAATTCGTCGGCGCGCCGTGCTATTCGACGCTGTTGCGGATCGACAGCCAGGACTACAACCGGCTGCAGCCCGACCTTGCCGAGACATGGGACGTCTCGGCCGATGGCAAGATCGTCACCTTCCGGCTTCGCCGCGGTGTGGTCTTCCACAACGGGATGCCGATGACGGCGGACGATGTGGTCTACAGCCTCAATCGCATCCGCAAGCCGCCAAGCGGCATCATCAGCCCGCGCAAAGGCCAGCTTGGCAACATCGCCGACATTGAGACGCCGGATGCCCACACCGTCGTCATTCGCCTGACGGAGCCGCAGGCCGATTTTCCGTTCCTGGTCAGCAATCCGTTCAACGTCATTTATTGCAGGAAGGTTGCCGAACCTCTCGATGTCCAAGGGACCGGGATGAAACGGCAGATCGTCGGCACGGGTCCTTTCCGTTTGACGCAGGCGATCGACGGCCAGATCTATGAGTTGTCGCGGTTCGATCAATATTTTGGCGCGAAGGCCTATCTCGACAAGATCCAATTCTTTCCGATCAAGGGCGAGATCGAGCGCGGCGTGGCCTTACAGGGAAAGCGCATCGACGCCTGCTATTTCCTTCCAAGCGAATCCGTATCGGCAACGCTACGTCGTGTTCCTGGAATGGCGGAGCTGCGGCGGCCGACGCCGACATCGATCAATCTCATTCCGAACATTCAGGTCAAACCCTTCGATGATGTTCGTGTGCGCGAGGCGTTGTCTTTGGCGATCGATCGCCAGGCCTTCATCAAGACGGTCGGCCCGTTGGCCGGTGCGTCGTTTCACAGCCTGGGTCTGATGCCGCCCGACAGCGTCTACAGCCTCTCCCCGGAGGATATGAAGACCTTCGGCGGTTACGACACGCTGCCCGGTCTTGGCGGAGATATCGCGGCCAATCGCCGGAAGGCGATGGCGTTGCTGGAGCAGGCCGGGGTGCCCAAGGGCTTCAAGATCGTGATGCCGGCGCGCAGCGACGTGCCGGCATTCCGTGACGCTTCGATCAATGTCGCGGCCCAGCTCAAGACCATCGGGCTCGACGTGAATGTCGACATTCGCGACGCCGGCGCATTCTTCGCCCAAGAGAGCAAAGGTGATTTCCAACTGCTGATCCACTCGCTCGGCCTGAGCGGAACCTTACCGGATCAGATCCTCGGTGAAGGCTATACGAGCTTCGGTGGCCGGAACTATGGCCACTGGAAGGACGATGCGATCGACGGCCTTTACCGGCAGCAGTCCCGGGAATCCGATCCGAAGAAGCGGGCGGCGACGATCCGAGAATTCCAGATGACGTTCCTGCGCACCTACTATCACGTCAACCTGGCCTGGGTCGGCTACGGCGCGGCGTTCTGGAGCGCGGTGAAAGGCTGGGTGGCGCAGCCCGACATCTATGTGAACATGCAGATGGACAAGGTCTGGCTGGACACCTGATCGCGTCGAGAACCTGGGAAGTGGTGATGGCGATGGCAAACGAGGTGCTCTACGAGATCGAAGGCGAGATCGTCGTCATCACGTTGAACCGCCCGGACAAGCGCAACGCTCTCAACGCCGCGATGCGGGAAGGGCTCTGGGAGGCCTGGCGCAATTTCGAGAGCGATCCGCGTTTGCGCGTCGCGATCCTCACCGGCGCCGGCGACAAGGCGTTCTGCGCCGGCATCGATCTGATCGAGTTCACCGAAACCAAACTCGGTGTGCCGCCGCCGAATTTCCTCCCGGTGATCGGTCAGAACATCAAGGTGAGCAAGCCCGTGATCGCCGCCGTCAACGGCGGGGCATATGCCGGCGGCTGGCGGCTGGTGCAGATGTGCGACCTGTGCGTCGCGAGCGAGACCGCGCGGTTCGCCATCACCGAGGCGAGGGTGGGGCGCGGGGTGCCGTGGGCGGCGCCGCTCATTCACATGATTCCGCAAAGGGTCATGGTCGAGCTGCTGATGACCGCCAACCCGATTTCGGCACAGCGCGGCTATGAACTCGGTTTCGTCAATCACGTCGTTGCGCCGGGCGACGTCATGGCCAAGGCGCGAGCGCTGGCCAACGACATTCTGGCGGGCTCGCCGCTCTTCATGCGGGCCGTCAAGGAGATGGTGGCGATGTCGACCGAGGTCGGCAATTCGGAAGCCATCCGCAACGCGGATCGGATTTCGAGCCTGTGTATCAGAGCGAAGACGCGATCGAGGGGCCGCTGGCGTTTCGCGAGAAGCGCAAGCCGGTCTGGCGTGGGCGGTAAAAAGGGGGATTTGCAATGTCGGACGAGCACGAGTTCTCCACACGTCGCGGCCTGTCGCGCCGCACGCTGTTGCAATCCGGCGCTGGCGCCATGCTGCTCAACCGGGTCGGCGCGTCGCGGGCGCAGGACCGCTCGCTGGTCGCGGTCACGCCCGGCGTGGCGATGCCGGACCCGGCCAAGGCACTGCTTGAGCGCAAAACAGGGATCAGAATCGAACAGATCCCCTACGTGTCGCCGACCGACTCGGTCGCCAAGCTGTTCGCGCCGGGCGGAACGTCCCGGTTCGATTTCATGATCACCAACATGTACTTCGTCCAGGTGCCGTTGATGGGCGCCAAATCCGGCGACGAGAGGATGCGCCCCTTCGACATGTCGAAGATGACGAACGTGGGCGACATGATCGATCTCTTCAAGACGCAGATGCAGGGGCAGATGCGCGATGGAAAGACGTTCATGGTCCCGGTGTATTGGGGCTATGACACGGCGATCTTCCGCACAGACAAGATTCCGGAGGACGATCCGGCAACCAAGTCGTGGGCGATACTGTATGACGATCGCTACGCGGGCCGGGTGGCGTTGCGCGACGATGCCTACCAGTGCATCATGACGGCGGCGCTCGCGCTGGGTCACAAGGAACCGACCACGATGCCGTTGTCGGACCTGAACGAGGTCAAGAAGTTCCTCATTTCGAAGAAAAAGAACTTCCGCGCGCTTTGGACCAAATTCGGCGAAGCCGTCAACCTGATATCGAGCGGCGAAGTCGCGCTGATGTATGGCTGGATGCCGATGCGTGCGGCGCTGCTGCGGGAGGGCATTCCGGTGGCAAGCGCGCGGCCCAAGGAAGGCCTGCTGTTCTGGACTCACGCAGCATTCATTCCGAAGGACTCGAGCAAGGCGGCTCTCGCGATGGAGGTCGCCAACACGATGCTGTCCGAGGAATACAGCGTGGCTTTGACGAATGCCTCCAACTACGGCCCGATCTCGTCCAAGGCCATGGCTTCGTATTCGCCCGCAGACCAAAAGCGCCTCGGCCTTGACGTGACCGACGGCAAGACGGCTCTGCTGCCGGAGTTCTGGCCGGACGAGATGAGCGCCTGGATCGAGGCCTGGGCCGCCTTCAAGTCGGCCTGACGAGACGGTATCCGCTAGAATTCCTCGAGGATGCGGCCGTAGCCGAACACGCGGTCCTGAACACCGCACGTGCGGAGCGCTCGCCAGTACGACACCACGTTGAGACACAGAACCGGCTTTCCGAACCATCGCTCGGCTTCGGCCGCGGTGGTCGCATTGGCGAGATTCGTGCCGACCTGCAGGATCGCGTCGACATTGTCGCCATTCAAATCCTGCAGGTGGGTGCGCGCGGTCTCTGGAGGCACTTCGGCAATGGCCCACGGACTCGCGCATTTGAGGCCGACGAGCTTGACGACTTCAAAGCCTGCCTCAGTCAGATAAGTCCGCACGATCTCGTCGCCCGAAGGCTGATGCGGCGTCAGCACGGAAATCCTCTTGGCGCCGAAAGACTTCAGCGCAGCCACGGCCGCCGTCGAGCCGATGGTTGCACTGACGCCGGCCTTGCCGGCCAGGGTCTTTTGGAATTCCTCGGCGCCTTTGACGCCGCCCTGGAATGCCTCGATGGCGATGCCGAAAATGAGATGGTCCGGGCGGCAGGTCATGAGCTGCTCGATGGCATCGTCCATGCCCGCCTGCATCGCGCGCAGATGCTCGGCGAAGCCTTTTTCCGAAATCGTCGTGGTCTTCAGGGTCGACCGGCCGACGTGATTGGTCACGCCGCGCGGCTTCAGCATCTCGCATTCCGGCTGAACGATGGTGTTTGTGCTCGGCACGATGATGCCGATTTTCTTACGGTTGCCGAGAATGTCCAAGACGGGTCTCCTGCTGTTGCTACGAATGAAAAGAGGCGCGGTTGTTCTTGTCTGGCGGCGTGTCAGCGCGGAGCCGTCGGTGGAGCGGCCGTCCCTTTGACGTTCATCTCTTCCATGATCTGCGCCTTGTACGACATGAACTGCGGGCCGGTCAGGCTCTCGATCGAGCGCGGCCGATCCAGCGAGATCGGGATGGTTTTGGCAATGCGGCCCGGCCGCGCCGACATGATGAGGATGCGATCGGCCAGCAGGATCGCCTCGTCGATATCGTGCGTCACGAACAGGACAGAGACGCGCTGCGATTGCCAGACATCGAGGAGCAACTGCTGCATCTGCAGCCGGGTCTGGGCATCGAGCGCGCCGAATGGCTCATCCATCAGCAATGCACGCGGCTGCATGACCAGAACGCGCGCCAGGCCGACGCGCTGCCGCATGCCCCCGGAAAGCTGCACCGGCAGGGAGTCCGAGAAGGAATCGAGGCCGACCAGCCGCAACATCTCGCGGGCGCGCGGCTCGAACGTCGAGCGCGGTATTCCCTGTGCTTCAGGCCCGAATATCGCGTTCTTCCAGACGCTGAGCCATGGAAACAGCGCCGCCTCCTGAAACACGACGCCGCGGTCGGGACCGGGACTGGTGACGGGCGCTCCGTCGATCGTCACGGTGCCCTCGCTCGGCCGTTCGAACCCGGCCAGGATGTTGAGCACCGTCGACTTGCCGCAGCCCGAAGGGCCGAGCAGCGCGACGAACTCGCCCTCGTTCACCGTGAACGTGACGTCCTGCAATGCATCGACGATGCGAGTGCCGCGAAACGTCTTGCCGACATGATCGAAGCTGACCTTGGCCATCGTGTGCGTCAGTTCTGAAAGGATTGAAGCCGGCGCCAGCCGAGAACCCAGCTTTCCAGCGCAAGGATCAGACGGTCGCTCAGGAATCCGAGCGCGCCGATCGACACCATGTCGGCGATCACGACGTCCATGCGCCCGACGTAGTAGGCGTCCCAGAGCACGTAGCCGAGTCCGGATTTGACCGCGACCATCTCCGATACGATCACGGCGGTCCAACCGATGCCCAAGCCGACGCGCAGCCCGGTGAAGATCGAGGGCAGCGACGCGGGCAGCACGACGCGGCGCAGCACGGTCATGCGCCGCGCTCCCATCATCAAAGCGGCGCGAACAAGGTTTCGCTCGACGTCGCGCGCGCCCTGGCTGGCATTCACGACGATCGGATAGAACGCGCCGAGCGCGATGAGGAAGACCGAGCCGATGTCCTGGATTCCGAACAGAGCGATCGAGAACGGCAGCCACGCGGTGATCGGGATCGGCCGCAGCACCTGCACCGTGGGGTCAAGGGCGCCGGCCGCAAGCCTGTTCCAGCCGATCAGAATCCCGACCGGAATGCCGACCACGATGGCGACGGCAAATCCTTGCGCGACGCGCTGAGCGGAAAACAGGACATTCGAGACCCACGTTCCGCTGTAGGGGTTGAGGCCAAGACCGGATTGGCCAAACGCCCATTTGTACCAGGCCGTCCAGACCCGATCCGGGGTCGGGAGCACGCCGCCAAAAAGCGATCCACCGCTGCCGGCACATTGCCACAGCGCGATCACGGCAACCGGAAGCCCAATCGCAAGCAAAGCGGTGCGCACGCCGCGCCATATCGACGGAACGATGGATCGCTCGGCCGGTGCGGGCCGCTGCGGGTTGACGGCCCGGTTGTGCGCAGGAACGACGCTCATGCGGCGTGCTTCCCGATGAGTGGAACGCGATTACTTCATGGCCTGAGTGACCAACGAGCCGTCCCAATAGTTGGCGATCTGCCCGGACACATCGTTGGGGATCACGCCGAGATCGGCGAAGGCCTTGGCTTGCCGCTTGATCTGATCGACGGACACGACCTCGCCGAGCTTGATCACCTTGGTGGCCTCGGCCGAGAGCTTCGGTTCGATGCCGGTGAACTCGGCATAGGATTTGGTGAACTTCTCGGGGTTCTTGCTCATGTCCTCCTGGGCGCTCAGATAGGCCCAGACGAAACGCTCAATCGCGCCGCGCTTTTTCTCCAGGGCATCCTTGGATGCGGCGATGATGCCAAGCTCGGCGCCGACCGCTTTGGACTGCCCGTACTCCAGGTTTTTCGCGAAGAAACCGTAGCCTTCCAAAACGGGCGTCGACTCGAACGGTTCCCAGGTGACGATGGCGTCAACGTCGCCCTTCTTCAGCGCCTGATCGAAGTTCGCGCCGCCGCCCTGGATGTTGACCGCCTGGAAGCTGTTGTAGGGAATGTTCTTCTCGACCAGCGTGGCCGCGAACTGGAACCAGACCGCGGATCCTGGCGCGATGGCGATCTTCTTTCCCTTGATATCGTCCCACGAGTCGAGTTTTACGCCGTTGCGTCCGATCACATACTTGGGCGACGAGCCGACGCCCATCAGGCCTATGGCGCTGGTCGAGCCTTGGGACAGAGCGATGGCGAGATCGGCCGGTCCGATCGATGCCACATCGAGCGAGCCGGCGAGAAGAGCGGTGCGTGCGTCGGCGTAGCGGACGAACTCGACCATCTTGGCTTCGACGCCGAGTTTTTTCAGTTGCTCGGTCACCTGCACCATGGGCGCAAGATGCCCGACCTTCTGATACCCAACCGTGATCTGCACGGGCGGGGAGATGGGCGCGGGCTCGGGGCCGACCGCAAAAGCATGGCCCGGCAGCATTGCGACAGCAGCAGCAAGCGCGAGAGTAATCCTAGCAAGTCTCATACGCGTTCTCCTTCGCAAGGGTGTTTCGATGCAATTCAAAGGCCGCAGCGTCTTGCTCCGACGATAGCATTCCCAGGGCGTGCGCGCGCATCAATACGAGCGAGGCATTCCGAGGACATGCTCGCCGACATAAGCGAGGATCAGATTGGTCGAGATGGGCGCGACCTGGTAGAGCCGGGTCTCGCGGAATTTCCGTTCGATGTCGTATTCGGCGGCGAAGCCGAAGCCGCCGTGTGTCTGAAGGCACGCATTGGCCGCCTGCCACGAGGCGTCCGCCGCGAGCAGCTTGGCCATGTTGGCTTCGGCCCCGCAGGGCTTCCCGGCGTCGTGAAGCTGTGCCGCCTTGAAGCGCATGAGGCTCGCCGCTTCGACATTGATAAAGGCCTGGGCGATCGGGAACTGAATTCCCTGGTTCTGGCCGATCGGCCTGTCGAACACCGTACGGCTTCCGGAGTAGCGGACCGCCCGGTCCGTGAACCAGTAGCCGTCGCCAATGCACTCCGCCGCGATCAATGTCCGTTCGGCGTTGAGACCTTCGAGGATGTAGCGAAAACCGCGGCCCTCTTCGCCGATCAGGTTCTCCGCCGGGATTTCCAGGTTGTCGAAGAAAACCTCGTTGGTCTCGTGGTTCACCATGTTCGAGATCGGCTTGACGACCATGCCGGCCTTCATCGCCGCAGCGACTTCGACGACGAACACCGACAGCCCATCGACCTTTTTGCTGACCTGGTCGGCCGGCGTGGTCCGCGCCAGCAGGATCATCAGATCTGAATGCTGCAGCCGCGAGGTCCAGACCTTCTGGCCGTTGACGACATAACGGTCCCCACGCCGGACGGCGGTCGTTTTCAGTCTGGTGGTGTCGGATCCGGTCGTGGGCTCCGTCACCGCCATTGACTGCATGCGCAGTTCGCCGGTGGCGATCTTGGGCAGATAGCGTTGCTTCTGCTCTTCCGAGCCCGCCCGCAGCAGTGTCGACATGTTGTACATCTGGCCGTGACAGGCGCCGGAATTGCCGCCGGAGCGGTTGATCTCCTCCATGATGACCGAGGCTTCGACGAGCCCGAGGCCCGAGCCGCCGTACTCGGTCGGGATCAATGCGGCGAGCCAGCCGGCCGCCGTGAGCGCATTCACGAAGTCTTCGGGGTAGCCGCGCTTTTCGTCGATCCGCCGCCAATATTCGTTCGGAAAACGCGAACACAAGTCGGAGACGGCGTCGCGGAGGTCTTGATGGTCGTCGACTCTGGATGGGCTTTGCATGAGCCACACTACGGCGGCGCAGCGAAGCATCGGAATTCCAATAACTTCGATTCCGATATCCAAAAATGCGAAATCTGGAATGGGGGCAATGGGGGCAGACGGCCCGTCTCAGCCCTGGCTTGCCCCCACGGTGCTCGCCGTCAGGTGATCGATCAGGCGGCGGCACGGCGCATCGAGAATCTCTCCCATGCGGTAACAGATCGCGAACTGCCGTTGGGCCCACGGCTCGGCGAGCTTGACGAGCTTGAGCCCGAAGCCCTCGGTCATGGGCCTGGCTGCCTTGCTCGGCATGATGCCGACCCCGAGGCCTTGCCCGATCAGCAGCGACATGACCTCGAACGAACGCACCTGCATGCGCAGCCGCATCAGGTGGCCGCGTTCACGCGCACGATCGGACACCAGCCGGTGAACCGCCGTGCCATTTTCCAGCGAAACGAAATCCTCGCCGACCAGATCTTCGAACGTCAGTTCCCGGCGCTTCGTCAATGGGTGTTTTTTTGGCAAGGCCACCACGAGCTCATCGCCGTTATAGTCGATCAGCATCAGTCCGGCCGTCTCGACTCCACGGACGATCAATCCAAGATCGGCCTGTTTGTGGCGCACCGCTTCGATGGTCGATGTGGTTGGCCGCTCTTCCAGGTCGATCTTGATGTCGGGATTTCCTTTCGCAAATGTCGAAAGGTCGTCGGCCAGGCATTGGACCAGAACCGAACTCGATGCGCAGACGCGCACGTAGCCGCGGGTGCCGCCCCGATGCTCTTCCATGCTGACCGAAAGCTTGTCGCCCAGCCTGAGCACGTCGCGGGCGTACCGCATCATCGTCAAGCCTGCGGCCGTCGGCTCGATGCCGTGCGGCCGCCGCACGACGAGCGGGCTTCCGGCCTCATGTTCCAGAAGCTGGATCCGCCGGCTGGCGGCCGATACCGCGATGTGATGCTGCTCCGCCGCCTTGCTGAGGCTGCGCAACTCGCATGCGGCAAGGAAAATCCTCAGGCTCTGGAGATCATGCGACAGCATGGTAAGCACAGCCCCCCAAAAGGTGCTCGAAGCTGGATCGGAAAGCGTCGGGTCATGGATGGGCCTTCTCTCTATGCGAAACGGCTGCCTGCCGGCGCGGGCGGGTGTCGATCAGTGTAGCGGTCGAAAAAATAGCAATAAACGCGCCAACTTGCGCAAATGCCATGCGGCTGCGGCAATACGGCCATTGCAATCTTTTCTAGGCAGGTTTCGAATATATCGAAATCGAATTTCTGAGGTTTCGGCTTGGTGCGCGACGTTGCGCGCTGAGATATTGCCAGATGCGGGCGTTGTTTTTGCGTGCGGGGACTGCCAAAGCTGGATGCATTGGCCGGCTTCTTGCACGGTGAACAGCCGCCTTGCGATGCGGCGAATTCTCTGCGGCAGGTTTGCCGACCCTGTGCCGGCGGCTTTGAAATTGACGATGCGCTCCGACAAAATCTCACTGCTGCTTCTTCTGCTGCCGGGGTTGCTGTGGCTGTTCGCCTTCGTGGTCATCCCCTTCGGCTTCGCGGGCGTGATGTCATTTTGGACGTCGGGGATGTTCGGCCTGAAGCCGGACTTCCAGTTCGGCAACTACGCGCTGATCCTCGGCAACCCGCTCTACGCGACGCTGATCCTGAAGACGCTGCGCGTTGCGCTGGTGGCGACGCTCCTGTCGCTCGCGATTTCCTATCCGATCGCCTACTTCCTCGCGTTCGCGTCGGGGCGGGCCAAGATCGTGCTGACGCTGCTCCTGTTCCTGCCGTTCTGGACGAGCTACGTGGTCCGCTCGTTCATCTGGCTTCCGATTCTCGGCACCAACGGTGCGATCAATCGCATTCTGCTTGCCACCGGCATCATCGATCAGCCGATCGGCGGCATGCTGTACAACGAGGGCGCGATCTATGTCGGCCTGGTTTACGTGTACACGCTGTTCATGACGCTGCCGATCTATCTCGCCATCGAGAAGATCGATCCCCGGCTGCTCGAAGCGGCCGCCGACCTCGGCGCCAAGCCGTTCTGGGTCTTTCTTCGCATCGTGCTGCCGCTGAGCTGGCCGGGCGTCGTGTCCGGTTGCGTCATGGTGTTCCTGCTGGCGATGAGCTCATACGTCACGCCGCAAATGCTGGGCGGGCCTTCCGGCATCATGGTGAGCGGCATGATTGCCGCGCAATTTCAGGCCAACAACAACTGGGCGTTGGGCGCCACGCTGGCGCTGGTGCTGTCGGCGATCACGTTCGCGATTCTGATCGTGGCCGGCCGCTGGGTCGGCATCCGTCAGATTTTCACGGCGGGGCGCGGATAGTCATGGCGCGATCGGCTCATGCCCTGTCGAGGACGTCGCGGATCGTGCTGTCGGTCTATGCGGCGGCGCTCTACGTCTTTCTCTACGGGCCGATCGTGATGATTGGCGTGCTGTCATTCAACGCCTCCCGGATCATCGGCTTTCCGTTCCGCGGTTTCACGGGCGAGTGGTACCTGAAAGTGCTGGAAAGCCGGCAATTCCTGTCGGCGCTGCTCAACAGCATCGGCGTCGGCCTCGTCGCGGCGGTCATCGCGACCGCGCTGGCGCTGACATTGGCGCTGGCGTTCCGCCGCGATTTTCCGCTGAAGGGCGTCGTCTTCAATCTGGTTCTGATGCCGATCGTCATGCCGGGAATTGTCGGTGGCATCGTGCTGCTCATGTTCTTCGGCTACCTGAACCTGGGCTTCTCGCTGTGGACCTCGGTGGTGGTCGCTCACGTCAACTGGGTTCTGCCGTTCGCCTTCCTGACGTTGTACCCGCGCATCCACGGCTTTGACGTCGCGCTGGAGGAGGCGGCGATGGACCTCGGCGCGACGCGTTTCGAGGTGCTGCGCTATGTGATGTTTCCGATCATTCGCCCGTCGATTGTGGCGACAGCGCTGTTCTCGTTCAGCCTGTCGTTCGACGAATTCATCCGCACGCTGTTCGTGACCGGATCGCAGCGTACAGTCCCGGTCATGTTCTGGACGCTGGTGATGGACGAACTCGTACCAGAACTGCCGGCGATGGCAGTGCTGATTATCCTGATTTCGGCAACCGTGGCGATGGTCGGGGCTGTTGCGGCAAGTCGCACCCGCCAGGCGCCTCAGACGACAGCCGGCTGACACTTCACGGAGACAATCCCATGACTTTTGATCGGCAAGGCAGGTGGACGCGGCGGATGGTGCTGGGGGCGGGGGCGGCTCTCGCCGGAACCAGCCTGCTGCGCGCACAGGACCGTTCGGTCATCGCGGTGATGCCTGGCGTCGCCATTCCCGATGATGCCAGGAAGATCCTCGAAGCGCAGACCGGCATCCGGATGGAGCAGGTGCCGTATCTGTCGCCGACGGATTCGGTCGCCAAGCTGTTCGCCCCGGGCGGCACCGCGCGGTACGACTTCATGGCGACGAACATGTACTTCGTCCGGGCGCCGCTGATGGGCGCAAAGGCCGGCGACGAGAAGATCCGCCCGTTCGACATGTCGAAGATCCCGAACGCCGCCGGAATGGTCGAGCTGTTCAAGCCGGAAATCCAGAGCCGCAACGGCAACGCCTACATGGTGCCTGTGTTCTGGGGCTACGATTCGCCGCTATTTCGGACCGACAAGATTCCGGCGGATGATCCGGCGACGAAGTCGTGGGGCATCCTGTTCGACGACAGATTCGCGGGCCACACTGCGCTGCGCGACGACGCCTATCAGGCGCTGCTGGTGGCGGCGCTGGCGCTGGGTCACAAGGACCCGCCGACCATGCCGGTGTCCGATCTTCGCGAGGTGCAGAAATTCCTGATCTCGAAAAAGCGCAACATCCGCGCGCTGTGGTCCAAGTTCGGCGAGGCCGTGAACCTGATGTCGAGCGGAGAGGTCTGGACCATGCACGGCTGGATGCCGATGCGCGCCGCGCTGGTCCGCGAGGGAATCCCGACGCTCAACGCCCGTCCGAAAGAGGGCATCCTGTTCTGGAATCATGCGGCGTTCATCCCGAAGGATACGCAGAAGGCCGAGCTTGCCCATGCGATCACCAACGCGATGCTGTCGGAGGAGTACGGCATCGCGCTGACGCGATCCTCGAACTATGGTCCGATGTCCGCCAAGGCATTGGCCACGTTCAACGACGACGAAAAGAAGCTTTTCGGGCTCGACGTGACCGGGCCGGACACCGCGCGCTTCACCGCCAATTTCCCCAATGACATGAACGCCTGGATCGAGGCGTGGGCGGGCTTCAAGTCGGCTTGATGCGAAATGAACGTTGAACGCACCGCCGAAACTGGAACGAATGTCGCCGTCAGCATCGCGGGCGTCTCCAAGGTCTATGACCGGGGAGGCGTCGCGGCGCTGAGCGACGTGTCGTTGACCATATTCCAGGGAGAGTTCTTCTCGCTGCTCGGACCAAGCGGCTGCGGCAAAACGTCGTTGCTGCGGATCATCGGCGGATTTGAGCAGTCGACATCCGGCCGCGTGATGATCGACGGAGTCGATGTCGGCGACACGGCGCCGTACGCGCGCAGCACCAACATGATCTTCCAGCATCTGGCGCTGTTTCCTCACATGACGGTGTTCGAGAACATCGCTTTCGGCCTTCGCCGCAAGAAGATGCCCAACAACGAGATTGCCGATCGCGTCCGCGGCGCGTTGGCGCTGGTGCGGCTAGCCGATTACGGCGAACGCATGCCGGATCAGTTGAGCGGCGGCCAGCGCCAGCGGGTTGCCATGGCGCGCGCCATGGTCAATGAGCCGTCAGTGCTGTTGCTCGACGAGCCACTGGCAGCGCTGGACCTTCAACTCCGAATCCAGATGCAGGAGGAACTCCGGCGTCTCCATAAGTCGACCGGCCGTACCTTCATCTACGTGACGCACGATCAAGGCGAAGCCATGAGCATGTCGGATCGCATTGGCGTAATGCATGGCGGCAGGTTGCAGCAGGTCGGTACTCCGGAGGACATCTACAACAGGCCTCGGACCCGTTTTGTTGCTTCCTTCATCGGTCACACAAACATGCTCGATGGTGTGGTGACGTCCATCGGCGACGAAGCTTTCGTGCGGATCGATTGCAAGGGTGTGGGCCTGATGGCGAAATCTCACGGAGCTTTGACCGTCGGCCAGCCGGTGACAGCGGCGTTCCGCTACGAGCGGCTCAAGGTGGCCCCGGCCGCCGATCCGAACGTGTTTGCCAGCGGCCGCGTCGTCGAGCGGATCTATCTCGGGCAGTCCATCCGGCTTGCCGTCGAGCTGACAAACGGTGCGGTCGTCACGGCCGATCTTCGAGAGGCGCCAGAGTTCTCGCCGGTCTCCGTGGGCGACAACGTATCTCTGGCGATACCACCGCAGAGTGTGGTCGCGCTGACCGAATGACGCCGGGCGCGCCGCAGATTCAAAGGAGCAGGATTTATGGTCGAACGGCCTGACGCGCTGACCGTCCTCAAATCCATGCCGGCCGCCACGCTCTGGGAAGCTGCCGGCAAGCGCGGCGATCTCTCGCCGCGCATCAAGCCGCTGTTCCCTGAGGCGCGGGTCGCGGGCCCCGCTTTCACGGTGAAGATGTTTCCGGGCGAGACCTTCGCCGTGGTCCGCGCGGTCAACGAGGCTCCGCCCGGCAGCGTGATCGTCATCGACGCCGGCGCCGCGGAGCGCGGCGCGACGTGGGGAGGCACCGTCACCTTCGAGGCGCGCCGCAAGGGCATCAATGGTGTTGTGAGCAACGGTACGGTCCGCGACCTGTCGGAGGTTCTGGAGCACAAGTTCCCGGTCTTTGCGATCGGCAGCAGCCTGGTCGCTGGACTGCGCGGACATTCCGGCTGGCTCAACATTCCGATCAGCATCGGCGAGGCCGTCGTGAATCCCGGCGATCTCGTGGTCGGAGATCAGGACGGCGTGGTCGTGGTTCCGGTGTCCGAATGGGAGGCTGTGGCGGAACGCGCGCTGGCCCGGCGCGAAGACGAATACGAACGCGAGCGCAGGCTGCTGCGCGGCGATCCGCTGCTGGATGTTCTGAAGATAGGCTGAACGGGCCGAGGCCGTTGTCGGCGCAACAAGTGCAGGGACTGAGAATGGACTTCAAGAAGCCGATTTTGGTGACGGGCGCGTCCGGCAAGACCGGGCGCCGGGTAGTCGCGGCGCTGGCGAAGAAGGGCGGCGTGGTGCGCGCCTTCGTCCGCCGGCCCGAAGCGGAAGCGGAGTTGCGTCAGGCCGGAGCAGCCGACGTTGCAATGGGCGACCTCACGAACACCGACTCGCTCAAGCGCGCGCTGGAGGGGGCGGAGCAGGTGCTGCACATCTGTCCGCCGATGCATCCGCAAGAGGACACCATCGCGGCCACGATGATCGATCTGTGCGCCGGGATGGGGACGGGCCGCTTCGTGCTTTATTCCGTGCTGCATCCGCTGCTGTCGGACGTGCCGCATCACGACCGGAAGCTTTGCGCGGAGCGCCATCTGGTCGATTCCGGCGTGACCTACACGATCCTGCAGCCGGGCCGCTATATGCAGCATCTCGTGCCGATCTGGAAATCGGTGCTGGCCACCGGCGTGCACAACATGCCGTTCAGCACCACGGCGCGGTTCAGCGTGGTAGACCTCGCCGATCTCGCCGATGTGTGCGCGCGAGTCATGCTGGAGCCGGGGCATGAACACGCGACCTATCAACTGGCCGGCCCGGATGCGTTGAGCCAGGACGACATGGCGCGCATCCTGTCCGGGCTGGTCGGCAAGCCGATCCGGGCGGAAGCAAAGCCGCCGCAGCAGATGCGTGCTGAAGCTGAAGCCGCGAAGGTTCCCGCCGAGCGCATCCAGACCATGCTGGCGATGAACGCTCACTACGACGGGCATGGCCTGATGGGAAATTCGAATGTGCTGCGTTGGCTGCTCGGTCGATCGCCGAATGATTTCGCCACATTCGTCCGGCGCGAGCTTCTTTGAGCAACACCGCGAGCAAGTTGGCGCTGATTTTGCTTTCCAGCGCGCATGGGCGGGCACGCCTCACAGGATGGAGTTTTGATGCTGACTGAGATCCAGACTTTCACGATGACGCCGCTGCGTAGCGCCGCGCTCGCCGGTGTGGCCTTCGCGCTGTTGGCGACGACCATTCCCGCCAAGGCCCAGGAGACCGACTGGCCGACACGCACTGTCACCGTCGTGGTTCCGTTCGCTGCCGGCGGCAACACCGACATCATGGCACGCGTCGCGAGCCAGAAGCTCGCCGAGGATTTGAAGCAGCCGTTCGTTGTCGAGAACCGCGCCGGCGCGGGTGGCGCGATCGCCGCCAACTACGTGCTGCAGGCTGCGCCCGACGGCTACACGATATTCTTTGCGGCCGCGCCTCAGATCGCAGTTCTGCCCCATGTGCAGAAGGTGAATTACGATCCGATCAAGGACTTCACGCCGGTCAGTGCCTTCGGTACCGGCCCGTTCATTCTGGCCATCAGCAGCGAGAATCCAGCCAAGACTGTTGCGGAGTTCGTGGCGTCCGCCAAAGGCAAAAAGCTCAACTACGCCTCCGGCGGCACCGGCAGCGTCAGCCATTTGTCGGGCGCATTGTTTGTCGCACGTTCGGGGATCGACTGCGCCCACATCCCCTATAAAGGCGGCGCGCCGGCGATGACGGCGCTGCTCGGCGGCCAGGTCGACATGTACTTCGGCAATGCCGCGGACATCATCCCGTTCGTCGACAGCGGCAAGGCCCGCATCATCGCGGTGGCTGCCGACAAGCGCATGAGCCAGCTTCCCGACGTGCCGACTGTGAGCGAGACCTATCCCGACTTTTCCCTGTCGTCGTGGAATGGATTCCTGGTGTCGTCCAAGACGCCGAAAGCCATCGTGGACAAGCTCGCCAAGTACGCTATTGCCGCAGCGAAGGACCCGGCAGTCGTCGACAAGCTGCACAAGCTCGGTGTCGAAGCGAACGGCACGACTCCGGCCGAGATCGCGGCGCAGATTGCGCGTGAGCAACCGCAATTCGATCTGGCCATCAAGGCGGCCGATCTGAAGCAGGCGCAATAGAGGTAAACCGGAAGCGCAGGCGGCTGTTGCCGCCTGCGCTTTTTTATGCGGGGCTATTTTCCGAGGATGGCCGTCGCCATCGCGCGCGGGTCGCGCTTGGGCCAGCGGCCGGCGTCCACGGAATGCAGGAAATCCGAGACGTGCTGATTGAAGGCGGCGGGCTCTTCCAGATTCATCGTGTGTCCGGTGTTCGGCATCACCACCAGCGCTGACGTTGGGATTGTCCGCTTCATCAGAATGCCCGGCTCGAGGCACGGCCAGTCCTCGTCGCCGGTCACGATCAGCGTCGGAGCGGTGATCGTTTTCATCTGCTCCACGAGTTCGAACAGGGACGGGCGCTGCGCCTGCACGCCGCGCATGGTCAGTGCCGACCCGCGCGTCGAGTTGGTCGCGAGCTGATCGGCAAATTCGCGCCAGCCGCGGGGATCCTTGTTCTGGAATTGAACGCGGGACGGCGCCGACGCGTAGCCTTCGGCAGCCTTGTCCATGCCGACCTGCTCGATGCGCTTGACGGTTTCCTCGATCTCGGCGGCAAACTGGGCGCGCTTGTCGGGCGAGGCACCGTATCCGCAGCCTGCGATCACGAGCGAGAGCACCCGTTCGGGGTAAGTGAAGCCGAAGTGCAGCGTGGCGAAGCCGCCCATTGACAGTCCGACGATGTGGGCCTTGTCGAACTTGAGCGCGTCCAGCACCGCCTTGATGTCATCGCGGGCCCGCTCCTGGGAGTATTTCTTGACGTCGTCGGGAACGTCGGACGGCGTGTAGCCGCGCGCGTTGAAAGCGATGCAGCGATAGCGCCGGCAGAAGTAGCGGATCTGCTGCTCCCACGACCGGCTGTCGCCGGCGTATTCGTGAACGAACACGATCGGGGTGCCCGAGCCGACGTCCTCATAGTGCAGTTTCACGCCGTCGTCGGTGGTCAGGAAAGGCATCCGTTTTTCTCCACAAAGTCTGAGTTTGAGCGTCAGAGGCCGGCGCGCGATGACACGCCGGCATCGAGCGTGATCACGGCGCCGCTGGTGTAGCTGGAGCGCGGCGAGACGAGAAACGCCACCATGGCGGCGATCTCCTCGGGCTTGCCGACGCGGCCGCCCGGCACATTGGCAAAAAGCTCCGGCCAGCGCGCAGCGTCGCCGAATTTTTCCTGAGCCCGCTTCTCGACAAGGCCGATCAGCCGGCCGGTCGCGACCGGGCCGGGGCTGACGCCGACGACGCGGATGCCGTCCCGCAGGCTGCGGCTGCCGAGTGACTCGGTGAATGCGGTCAGGCCCGCATTGGCCGTGACTCCGCAGATGTAATCGGGATCGCGCGTCTGCGCGCCGTTGCCGATCACGTTGGCGATGACGCCGCCGCCGCGGGCCTTCATCGACGCGTAGAATGCCCGCGTCATGTTGATGGTGCCGAACACCTTCAGGTCCCAGGCCGTACGCCACTTCGCTTCATCGACATCGTTCAGCGCGCCGCCCGGAATGGCCCCGGCGTTGTTGACGAGGATATCGATCTCGGGGAAGTCCTTGGACAAGCGGCCGACCGTCGCGCTGTCGGTAAGATCGGCGGCGACCGTGCGAACCGTAATGCCGGCCTGATTGCCAATGTCCGCTTTTGCCTTGGCAAGCTCGTCGGCATTGCGCGACGTCAAAACGACGTTGCAGCCTTCAGCGGCCAGCGCCTGGGCGACAGCCCGCCCGATGCCGCGAGAGCCGCCGGTGATCAGCGCTGTCTTGCCCTTGAGTTCCAGTTCCATCACATCCTCAGATGATTTTGCGTTCGCGCAGGCGCGCGATGTAGTCGGTGGAATAGCCGAATTCGTTCAGGATTTCGACGTTGTGCTCGCCGGCGTCCGGCACGCTGGAAACGACGCTCGCGGGCGTTCGTGACATCACGATGGGCTGTCCGACCACCCGGACATCGCCGCGCTCGCGGTCCTTGAGCGGCACCGCGACGCCGAGATGCTCGACCTGCGGGTCCGAGAACACCTGGTCCACTTTATAGATCGGACCGGCCGGAACGGCCGCCGCCTCGAAGCGGGCGAGCCAGTCCGCCGACGTGCGCGTCTTGAAGATCGGCTCGAGCAGGGCCTTGATCTCGTCCTTGTGGCGCGTCCGGTCCGTGCCCTTGGCATACTTGGCGACCTCGATGAGATCGGGCCGTTCGATGCTCTGGCAGAATGAGCGCCACTGACTGTCGCCGCCGACGCCAATGTTGATGTAGCCATCGGCCGTGGTCACGACGCCCATCGGCACGGTGGTCGGATGGTCGTTGCCGGCCTGCGGCGGGACCTGATGATCGACCAGGAAGCGCGCGGCCTGGAAATCCATCATCGCGATTTGCGATTGCAGCAGCGAAGTCTGCACCCATTGCCCCATGCCGGACTTCTCGCGCTCCGCGAGCGCGATCAGGATACCGGTGGCCGCGAAAATTCCGGATGTGGAATCGGCAACGGCAATGCCTGCGCGCATCGGCGGCGTGCCCGGTTCTCCGGTCACGCCCATCAGGCCGCCCATGCCCTGCGCGATCTGGTCGAAGCCTGGGCGCGTCTTGTAGGGACCGGTCTGGCCGAAGCCGGAGATCGACGCCAGGATGATCCGCGGATTGACCGCCTTCAGCGACTCGTAGTCCAGCCCCATCCGGTCTTTCACGTCGGGCCGGAAATTCTCGACGACCACGTCGGACGTCGCCAGCATCCGCATGAACACCTCGCGGCCTTCAGGCGCCTTCAGGTTCAAGGTGATGGAGCGCTTGTTGCGGTGCAGGTTGACCATGTCATAGCCGTGCCGCGCGCCGCTGATCCCTTCATTGGGATCGAGCCCCGGAGGGGCGTCGATCTTGATCACATCGGCGCCGAAGTCCGCGAGAATGCGGCAGCACGTGGGGCCGGCGCGCACCCGCGTCAGATCCAGGACGCGCAAATGATCGAGCGCCGTGCTTGCTGTGATTTTCATCAGCTCAACTCCCGTGCAGGGTACAGGTCGGCGACCGCGGCCGGCACGCGGCCATGCCAATCGCTGTGGTTCTGCATGTCTTGAGTCAATTCAAGAAGCGCGAAATCTGCATTGCGTCGGCCGATGACCTGGATGCCGACCGGCATGCCCTGCGGATCGAAGCCGACCGGCATCGCGACGGAAGGGAAGCCGAGCAGATTGACGAAGCGGGTGAAGCGGCTCAGCGCGTAAAGAATCCGGCCTGAGAAGCTTTCGCTCTTCGGATCGCACTGGTCGGCGGTCGGCGTGGCGATGGCCATGACCGGTGCGATCACGGCGTCGAAGCCGGCCATCACCTGACTCTCGAACGCGTCGATTAACGATGCCCGGCGGGCGACATGTTCGGCCAGCGCCTCGTCGCTGATCTCGAGGCCCTTGGCGAGCCGCCGGCGCAAGTTCGGCTCGATGCTTTCATCATCGATATAGTGTCGATGGGCGCGGGCGCTTTCGGCGAACAGGATCGTCAGCGTGACCTTGTCGATGGTCTCGATGGCCGGCAGGGCATCGACATGGCCCAGCGAGCACCCGCGGCCCGATAGCAGATAGCCGAAATCGGCCGCGCCCTGACGAACGGCCGACGCGCATTCCTCGAACGCATCGCGCAACAAGGCCACGCGCCGGATCGGGGATGTTTGCGGGAGCGAGGTCATGGCTCGTGCCGCGGGCAGGAGTTCGGCTGCGCCTCGCGCAAGCAGCCCGATGGTGTCGAGCGTCGGCGCGAGCGGCATGGCACCTGCCGTCGGCACCAGACCATAGGTCGGTTTCCACGCGGTCACGCCACAACAACAGGCCGGGATGCGGAGCGAGCCGCCGGTGTCGGAGCCGACCGCAACCGCGACGGCGCCGCTCGCGACGGCCGCGGCCGAGCCGGACGACGATCCGCCCGAGATGTAGTCCAGGTTCCAGGGGTTCTTGACCCGTCCGTGCACGGCATTGAGGCCGGACGGCTCGCTGGCCAGTTCGGTCATGCCTGTGAAGCCCACGAGGCTCGCACCGGCCTGGTCGAACTGGGCTGTGAGCGCGCTCGTGCCGGTGATCGCGAGTCCGCCGCCGTCGGCGAGCCCACCGGTTGGACGGCGATCCGCGGTGCGAAACATGTCCTTGATTGCGTAGGGCAGACCGCGAAGGGGCCCCGTGTGAACGCCGGCTGGCGGCTCGATCTGCAAAAAGGCGTTGAGCCTGAGGTTGATCGCGCGTGCCCACTCGCGGGACGCAGCATGCCAGTGTTGCCGGGCGTCGTCGTCGAGATCAAACCAGTCTTTAAATCGGTGCATCAGCGCGACTGAACCATCGATAAGTTCAACAACTAGCTGACTGCGAAGGGGCCAAGCAAGGCCGCGCCTTCCTCAAGTGCGGCAGGCTGCTTTCTGAAGACTCGAAATCGGCCTCGGCTCGAAGTGGCGCTCCGTCCGGCCCGCGCCCGGGTGGGCAGACGAAGAGCGAATCCCGGATTGACGCAATTTCGCCGGGCTTGAATGACACTAGAATCTTGAGCCGATGTCGCCTGGGTCTGGACATTCGTCCCGGAATGCAAGCCGCGGCATGCGTGAAATCGAGGTTCGTTTGTCATGTCCATATCGACAGATCTGAATGCACTTCGCGTTGACCAGGTCGGCAGCCTGGTCGTGCCGGCGAGCGTGGTGGAATCATCGGAGCTTCACCTCCGCGGAAAACTGTCGGCGGGCGAGCTTCGCGCGATCGAGGACAAGGCGATCGCGGACGTCATCCGCAAGCAAGAGCAGATCGGCATGCCGATCGTGACCGACGGCGAATTCCGGCGACGCAACTTCCAGGACAGTTTCGGCACCGCGGTCTCGGGCTATGACACGCCGCCTGTCACCGGCAAGGACTTCCGCGATTCGAAGGAGTGGCGCGATCCCAACAATCCCGGCCATCGCACCGAGCCCAACTACGAAGCCTCGGGGCCCGCGATCACCACCCGGCGTGCCGCGGTCGAACGCTTGAAGTTGAAGAAGAACGTCGTGCTCGAAGAGTACAAGGCCGCCGCGGCCATGGCGCAGCGGCCGGTCAAGGTGTCGCTGATCGGACCCGACCGCATCGCGCAGCGTTTCGCCTGGGAAAAGTCACAGGCCGTCTACAAGGACATCGACGAATTCGTGTCGGATGTGGTGGCGATCCAGCGCCAGATGATCCGCGAACTGGTGGAGGCGGGCTGCCGCTATGTGCACATCGATGCGCCTGGCTTCACGGCCTACGTCGACAAGGTTTCGCTCGAGCGCATGCGCGCGCGTGGCGAGGATCCGGACAAGAATCTCGATCGCGCGATTGCTGCCGAAAACGCAGTGATCGAGGGCTTTCCCGGCGTCACGTTCGGGCTGCATGTGTGCCGGGGCAATCCGCGCGGTGTCGACGCGCAAGGCAAGGTGCAGGCGCAATGGCATCGCGAAGGCCGCTACGACAGCATCGCCGAAAGGCTTTTCAGCGGACTGAAGCACCATCGGTTGCTGTTGGAATACGACACCGATCGGGCCGGCACGTTCGAGCCGCTTCGCTTCGTGCGAAAGGGCACCATCGTTGTGCTGGGCGTGGTGACGACCAAGTCGGAAGAGATCGAATCCGTCGACGCGATGCAGCGCCGCGTCGAAGCCGCTTCCAAGTATCTGCCCGTCGAGCAACTGGCCGTCAGCCCGCAATGCGGCTTTTCCAGCGGCGTCGGCATGCCGCAACTGCCGGAAGCGGTTGAGTGGAAGAAATTCGAGGTTCTGCTGCGCACCGCCGAGGCGGTCTGGGGGCACGCCTAGCGCTCGATCAAAAAACAGAACGAGAGGAGACGTCCAATGAGAGCCCTTCAATGCACCGCGGCCCTTGTGGCCGCCTTCTGCACCGCTCTGGCGCCGACCGCCGTCTTCGCGCAGGACCCACCCGGGCGGCACGAAATCCGCCGGCTCGATGTACCCGGTGCGCCCAACAAGCAGATCGTCGTCGAACTCAACGAGTTCAAGCCGGGCGATGGGCTGGACCGTCATTCCCATCCAGGCATCGAGCAGGGCTATGTCATTCAGGGCGCGATGGTGCAGCAGCCGGGCAAAGAGCCGACGATGTTTGCCACCGGCTCTCTGCTCTCGAACATGCCCGACGTCGTGCACGGCGGCTTCAAGGTCGTTGGCGACACGTCGTTGAAGGCGTTCTCGGTTTACGTGGTCGACCGCGACAAACCGCTTTACGACTGGGCGAAGTAGTCTCCGGCTTCCGCGGCAGCTACCGATAGTGCGTCTGGAGATCCCGCCTGATCTGGAACCGGATGTTCGGATCGGGGTCGTTTCCGAGATAGTCCTGGCCGTTGTAGATCGGTCGCGGATACGCGCGGGCATAGTGAGCGTGCGCCCGGTAACCGTCGTGATGATGACGGTGCCGCAGTTGCGCGGCATCCGCTGCCGTGAGGGAGAAGATCATGCCCGCGGCAGCGATGAGAACCAAGGTTGTTCGTTTCGTCACGGAAGGCTCCTTTACCTATTCGAATCCCTCGGCGGTAGAATGTTCCCGATGTGAGATGGCCTGACCTGGGGAACAGAATTTCAACGCAGCCTGATGGAATATTGCGAGGCGCGGCGTGATCCAGATCACATGCCGCCGGCGACCACAGTTTCCATCACGCATGATCCGTTCGATGCGCTGCGGCGCAAGCTCATCGGCCTCTGCCCGGCAGCGGCCGCGATCGGCTATCCGTTCCTGCTGCAAGCCTTCCATGCCGCGGTATCGCCATCCGGCGGTTCGTTGTCCGGCGTGCGCATCGCAGGCGCCGCGATCCTGCTCGCGCTGGCGTTTGCGGCGCCATTGTCGGGGTTGGTGTCAGCCGTTTGGTGGACGGCGGCCACGCAACCGTCGCAATCGGATCTGAGGGCGCGACGGCTCGCTTATGCCGCCATCGCCGTGCCGCCGCTGTTCGTCTTCGTCGGTGTGCTGCGCGGTTACGCGGTGAACCTGCTGGGCCTTCCGGTCTCCGATATCGTCGTCTGGATCGCGATCTGGCTTCTGGCGGGCGCTGCTGTCTGGTCCGGTGGCGATCAGCCGGCGCTGGAGCGAACGACGCGCACGACCGGGACGTTGCGGGTGGCGCATGGCGTCTCCGCTGTCTTGATCACCTTCTATGTGCTGTTTCATCTCAGCAATCATCTGTCGGGGCTCATCGGTCCCGAGACCCATGCGGCGATCATGAAGGCCGGCCGTGCGGTTTATCGCGCGCCGCTGAGCGAAACCGTGCTGGTGCTGGCGCTGCTGTTCCAGGCGGCAAGCGGCGTGCGGCTCGCCTGGCATTGGAGCAGCCTTCGCACCGACGCCTATCGCATTTTCCAGATCGGCTCCGGCGCCTATCTCGCGGCCTTCCTGCTGGCGCATCTGAATTCGGGGCTGATCGCCGCGCGTCACGTCTACAAGATCGAGACCGACTGGGCCTGGGCTGCCGGCATGCCGGACGGGCTCATTCACGGCGCCTGGAACATCCGCCTGCTGCCGCATTACGCGCTGGGGGTCTTTTTCATCCTGGCGCATCTCGCGTCCGGACTGCGCGGCGTCATGATCGCGCACGGCACGGAGGTCACGACCGCCAATCGGGTCTGGTCGGCGGGCCTGATCGGCGCCGCGCTGATTGCCACGGCAATCGTTTGCGCCTTGTGCGGCATGCGGATTTAGCGCCTCCCGACCGGCCGCCAGAAACGCCTCAAACGCGCGCGGAAACGAGCCGGCCAGGCTGCTTCGCGCGCAAAAACTGTATGTGTACAAACAATCTTGCCAGAGCCTGTGGAGGGGCTATCATTCCCTCCGCAGGGTGGTTCCTTCTGGTGAGGCGGCGATGAAAGCTTCGTCCTTTGTCCGGCACGTCCCCAAGACGGTCGAAGAGGCCGTGGCGCTGCTGGCTGACCTCGCGCCGCAGGACGGCCGGGTGCTGGCCGGCGGCCAGAGCCTCGTGCCGATCATGGCGTTCCGGATGGCGCGGCCGGCGCATCTCATCGACATCAACGAGGTCGCGGGCCTCGACAAGCTCAAGGTCGAGGGCGGGCGGCTCGTGGTCGGGGCGCGTGTCCGGCACGCGGCGTTTCACAAGCCGGCGGTGCCAGGGCCGCTCGGGCGGCTCCTTGCCGCCGTGGTGCGCAACATCGCGCATTATCCGATCCGCATGCGTGGCACCATGTGCGGCAGTCTGGCGCATGCCGATCCGGCCTCCGAATGGTGCCTGACCGCCGCAACCCTCGATGCCGAGCTGGTTGCGCGGAGCAAAGCTGGCGAGCGGGTGATCCCGGCCCGTGAATTCTTCCAGGGCATCATGACGACGGCGCTCGGCGAGGATGAACTGCTGGCCGAGGTGCGCTTTCCGGTTTTGCCGGATGACACCAGGTTCGGGTTCGTGGAATTCAGCCGCCGCGCCGGCGATTTCGCCATGGCGGCCTCGCTGGTCACGTACCGGCTCAAGGACGGCACGGTCGCCGAGGCGCGGGTCGGCGTTGGCGGTGCGGAAGCGGGCCCGCGGCGCATCGCGGAAGCCGAAGCAGCGCTCAACGGCAAGAAACCTGGCGAGGCCGTGTTCACGGCCGCGGCCGATGCCGCCGCCTCAGCCATCGATCCGCTGGACGATGCGCAGATCCCGCCGGAATACCGGCGCGAGCTGGTGCAGGCCATGGTCCAGCGCGCTTTGCAGTCTGCCGCATGAGCGCCCCGACCAAAGGCTCCGGCAGCAACTGGGTGGGCCGCTCGATCCGGCGGCTCGAAGACCCCGCGCTCGTGATAGGGCAGGGACGCTTCACGGCGGACCTGCCCGCCGCGAATTGGGTGCGCTTTGCGCGGAGCGCCATGGCCTCGGGCGCGATCAAGAGCATTTCGGCGCCGGACGGCGCCATGGTGATCACCGCGGCTGACCTCAAGGACGTGAAGCCGATCCGGCCGATGCTGCATAAGTTCGAGTACCGGCCGATCGGCTATCCGGTGCTGGCCGACGGCGTGGTGCGCTTCGCCGGCGAATGCTTCGCCGCCGCGGTTGCGCCGACCGAGGAGGAAGCCGAGGACATCGTCGACCGCATCGAAATCGCGATCGACGAGCGCAAACCCCTGATCGACAGCCGCGATGCGATCGCAAGCGGCGCGCCGAAGCTGCATCCGGAATCCCCGGACAATGTGATCGTTCAGGGCCTGGTGAAGACCGAAGGCTTCGACGCGGTCTGGAACGGCGCGCACAAGATCGTCGAAATCACGGCGCGCTCGCGCCGGCAGAACGCCACGCCGATGGAGCCGCGCGGCGGGCACGCCGCATACGAGATGTCGACCGGCCGCGTGACGCTGACCTGTGCGACGCAGATGCCGCATCTGACGCGCACCGCGATTGCCGACGTTCTGGGATTCCCGGAGAGCGATCTGCGCGT
Organism: Rhodoplanes sp. Z2-YC6860; assembly: GCF_001579845.1. Lineage (GTDB taxonomy): Bacteria > Pseudomonadota > Alphaproteobacteria > Rhizobiales > Xanthobacteraceae > Z2-YC6860. The sequence continues at coordinate 6,423,066 of NZ_CP007440.1, read as the reverse complement.
GGTCGCGCCGGATGTCGGCGGAGGCTTCGGGCAGAAGATGTCGCTTGCGCCCGAATACGTGCTGCTGGTCTGGCTCGCGCGCAAACACCGCAGCTCGTTCGCCTGGACCGAAGACCGCCGCGAGAACCTGATCGCGAGCTTCCACAGCCGCGACCAGCACGTCTCGCTGAAGGCTGCGTTCGACCAGAACGGCAAACTCCTGGCTCTCAACGCCGATATCCTCTCCAACATCGGCGCCTATTCCTGCTATCCGACCACCTGCGGCGTCGAGCCGTTGATGGCGATGGCCGAAATGCCTGGGCCTTACGACGTGCGGCAATACCAATGCCGTTCGCGTGGCGTCGTCACCAACACCTGCCCGATGGCGCCGTATCGCGGCGTGTCGCGGCCGGTGATCACGTTCACGCTGGAACGGCTGATGGACAAGGCCGCGGCTGCGTTCGGCATCGATCCGATCGACATCCGCAGGCGCAACCTGATCGACAAGTTCCCTTACACCTCGGCGATGGGGCTGGTGTTCGACGAGGCGAGCTACAAGGAAACGCTCGAGCTTGCGGTGGAGCACATCGACGTGCCGGCGTTCCGCAAGCGGCAGCAGGAAGCCCGCGCCAAAGGAAAATATCTCGGCCTGGGCTTTGCGACGTTCTCGGAGCGCGGCGGCTATGGCAGTCCGGCATTTGCGGCGCGCGGCATGGCGATCACGCCGGGCTGGGAGAATGTCGAACTCACCATCGATCCGTCAGGCTATGTCGAGCTGCGCATCGGCTCCTCGCCACACGGCCAGGGGTTGCGCACCACGCTTGCCCAGATCATCGCCGACGAGATCGGCATCGAGCCTTCGCGCATCAAGGTGATCCACGGCGATACCGACCGCACGCCCTATGGCTGGGGCACCTTCGCCAGCCGCTCGCTGGTGATCTGCGGTGGCGCCACGCTGATCGCGGCGCAGAACATGCGGGCGAAGCTGATCAAGATGGCGAGCCACATGCTCGAAGCCGAAGGCGGCGACATCGTGCTGGAAGACGGCATGGCGAAGGTTGCCGGCACGGACCGCTCGGTGCCGATCGCCGAGATGGCGCGTGAGGCCTATCACCAGACCCACCGCTTCAAGGGCGCGATCGAGCCCGGCATGACCGAGAAGGGCTCTTACGATCCGCCGGGGACCTTCTCCAATGCCTGCCACGTCGCGATCGTCGAGGTCGACGTGAAGACCGGCAAGGTGACGGTCGAGCGCTTCGTCGCCGCCGAGGATGCCGGCCGGCTGATCAACCCGATGATCGCGGACGGCCAGGTGCACGGCGGCATCGCACAGGGCATCGGCAATGCGCTGCTCGAGGAGATCGTCTACGACGAGAGCGGCAACATTCTCACCTCGACGCTGGCCGATTATCTGCCGCCGACCGCCCACGAGATTCCGGTGATCGAGCTGCATCACCTCGAAACTCACACCAGCGCGACGAACACCAAGGCCAAGGGGCTCGGCGAGGGCGGCGCCATCGGCTCGCCCGCGGCCGTGATCAATGCGGTCAACGACGCGCTGGCACCGTTCGGTGTCCAGATCGACGAGATGCCGGCAACGCCGCAGCGCATCCGCGCGGCGCTGCGCGCCAAGGAGCGTGCTTGAATGAGCGAGAAAACCTCCGTCACGCTGAATATCAACGGACGCAACTTTTCGATCCAGGTCGAGCCGCGACGAACGTTGGCCGATGCGATCCGCGAGGATTGCGGGCAGACCGGAACGCATATCGGCTGCGAGCACGGCGTTTGCGGCGCTTGCACGGTGATCGTCAACGGCGAGCCGGTGCGCTCCTGCCTGATGTTCGCAGCCCAGGCCGATGGCAAGAAAATCCGCACGGTCGAAGGCTTGGCGCGTGGCGACGAATTGCATCCGATGCAGCGCGCCTTCATGGAGCACCACGGCCTGCAATGCGGCTTCTGCACGCCGGGCTTCCTGATGCTCGCAGTCGGCGTGCTGGAGCGAGAGCCCGACATCGGCGACGACGAGCTGCTCGATGTGCTGTCGTCGAACCTCTGCCGCTGTACGGGCTATCAGAACATCATCAAGGCGGTGCGGGCCGCAGCGGCCGAGATGCGCGGATCGAAGTGATGGCGGATGGCTTCATCGGCAAATCGGTTCCCCGGCTGGAAGACCGGTTGTTGCTGACCGGCCAGGGTCGCTTCGCGTCCGATATCAAGTTTCCCGATCAGCTCACGATGCGCGTGGTGCGCTCGCCGAGCCCGAACGCGATCATCCGCTCCATTGATGCATCGGAGGCGAAGGCGCTGCCCGGCGTGTTCGCGGTGTGGACCTTCGAGGACGTCAAGGCGCTGCCGCCCATCGATGTGCGGCTGACCAAGGTCGAAGGCCTCGGTCCCTACCGGCAACATGTGCTGGCGCACGATCGCGTGCGCTATGTCGGCGAACCGGTGGCCGTGGTGTTCGCGTCCGACGCCTATGTGGCCGAGGACGCCGCCGATCTGGTGGCCCTGGATCTCGATCAGCTGACGCCGATCGTCAACGCAACCGATCCGCTCGGTGAATTTGCGCCCGGGCTGCAAACCGAACCGCTGGCCATCCGCAAGGAATACGGCGATATCGACGCGGCGTTCCGCAACGCGGCGCATACGCTGGTGCTTGAACTTGCGGTCGGCCGCCACTCGGGCGTGCCCATGGAGACCCGCGGCGCGATCGCCCGCTACGACATCGCGAACGACATGCTGGAAATGCATGGCGCGGCGAAAGTGCCGCACTGGAACCGCGATCAGATCGCGAAGATGCTCGGACGCGACCGCAAGTCGGTGAATCTTTACGAAGGCCATGTCGGCGGCGGCTTCGGCGTGCGCGGTGAGCTTTATCCCGAGGACGTGCTGGTCTGCGAAGCGGCGCTGCGCTTCAAGCGGCCGGTCAAGTGGATCGAAGACCGCCGCGAGAACCTGATCGCCTGCAATCACTCGCGACAGCAGACCCACCGCGTCAAAGCGGCGATCGATCGCGACGGCCGCATCCTTGGTATCGAGAACGAGTTCTTCCACGACCAGGGCGCTTACGTGCGCACCCACGGCGCGACCGTGCCGGACCTCGCATGCGCGATGCTTCCCGGGCCGTACCGCGTGCCGGCGTATCGGGCGATCGGCCACATCCGCCTGACCAACAAGACTCCCGGCGGGACCTATCGGGCGCCAGGCCGCTACGAAAGCACCTTCGTGCGCGAGCGGCTCATTGATGCGATCGCCGCCAAAGTTGGCATCTCCCCGGTCGAGGCACGCGAGCGCAATCTCCTGGCAAAGGCCGACATGCCCTACGACCTGCGCCTCGACACGCTCGGCACCAAGGTCATTTACGACTCCGGGGACTACGCGGGCCTGCTCGGCAAAGCGCTGTCTGCGACGGGCTGGAAGGAAATCCGCGACGCCGTGCGGCTTCGGCGCGGCAAGGGCGAACTCGCCGGCGTGGGCCTCGCGATGTTCGTGGAGAAAAGCGGGCTCGGGCCGTTCGACGATGTCGCTCTGGAAATGCACGCGAACGGTTCGGTTGAACTTGTGACGGGCGCCGCGTCCGTGGGGCAGGGCGTCGAAACCGCGATGGCGCAAGTCTGCGCCGAAACGCTCGGCATCGATTACACCTCGGTGCGCGTCATCCACGGCCAGACCGATCGCATCGAGCGCGGGCTTGGCGCTTTCGCATCGCGCGTGACAGTGATGACCGGCGAGGCGACACGCCGCGCCTCGCTCATCGTGCGCGACCAGATCCTGCGCGCGGCGGCAGGACTGATGCAGGCGACATCCGAGCAACTGGTGCTCAAGGACGGCGTCGTCCGGCACGCCTCGGGCACGGGCGCGACGATGGCGGTCGCCGACGTCGTCGCCGCAATGGCGAGGGCCGGCGAGCGGGCTTTCGCCGAGGCGTCGTTCGAGTCGAGCCACATGGTCTATCCCTATGGCGTGCACGTTGCGCAGGTCGCGGTCGATCGCCAGACCGGTCACATCAAGATCGAGCGCTATCTTGTCGCCTATGACATCGGCCGCGCCGTCAACCCGATGCTGATCGAAGGCCAGATCACCGGCGGCATCGCGCAGGGTCTCGGCGGCGCGCTGCTCGAGGAGTTTCTCTATGACGAAAGCGGTGAGCCGCTGTCGGTGACCTTTGCCGACTATCTGATGCCGACCGTGCGCGAGACGCCGCCGATGGACGTGATCATCGCCGAGGACGCCCCGAGCCCGCTCAATTCTCTCGGTCTGAAGGGCGCAGGCGAGGCCGGTGTCAACGCGGTCGGCGCCGCGATCGCGGCCGCGATCGACGACGCGATCGGCAAGCCGGGCTCGGTGAAGCAATTGCCGGTTACGCCGCAGAGGATGAAGGCGATTTTGAGAGCTGCCGGTTAGGCTCTGATCGTGCTCTGCCGAAGCGAGCGCGCTCTTGATCCGTCATCCTTGTAAGTCACGAATCGCTTCGTCGGCTAGAGTTGTCGGCGCGGTGGCGGACGGGAGACCGTCTCATCCTGGGGCTATGAAGCCCGGACCTCAGCACGGGCATCCGTCCGCCGTTCCATCGAACCCGAACAGTCGCGAGGGCCGCAAGCGAAGCCCGGTTGCGCAAGGAAGGGTGAAGATGGACACGATCTACGTTGGCATTGATGTATCGAAAGACCGTCTGGACGTTCATGTGCGCCCTGGCGGTGAGGCCTTTGCGGTCGAGCGGAACGGCAAGGGTCTGGAAGACCTGGTGGACCGTCTGCGAGGGCTTTCGCCTTCGCTGATTGCGGTGGAGGCGACGGGCGGCTTTGAGACGATCGTTGCGGCAGCGGTGGCTGGAGCTGGACTTCCGCTTGCAGTGGTGAACCCAGCTCAAGTTCGGCACTTCGCACAGGCCATCGGCAAGCGCGCCAAGACCGATCCGATCGATGCGGGCGTGATCGCCCACTTCGCGGAGGCGGTCAAACCTGAGCCGCGGCCGATGCCTGAAGAAACAGCCGTGCTGCTCGCCGAGTTGGTCGGCCGGCGGCGCCAGATCATCGAGATGCTGGTGGCCGAGCGGCAGCGCGAGAAGCACGCCAGCAACGTGCGGGTTCGCAAGAGCCTGGCGCGGCACATTGCCGTTCTCGAGAAGGAACTGCCGAGCATCGATCGGGACATCGATGGTCTGGTTCGTGGCGCCCCGGTCTGGCGGGAGAAGGAGGACCTGCTCATCTCGGTTCCCGGAATCAAGAACACGCTGGCCCGCATCTTCCTCGCGGAAGCGCCTGAGCTCGGCAACCTCGATCGCCGTCGCATCGCAAGCCTGGCTGGTGTGGCGCCCTACACCAGACAATCGGGCCGCTGGCGGGGCAAGGCCATGATCGGCGGAGGTCGCACGGCGCTTCGCTCGGCTCTGTTCATTGCCGCCTTGACGGCCAGTCGCCACAACCCGGTGCTCAAGGCCTTCTACGCCCGACTGCTCGCCGCCGGTAAGCCAAAGAAGGTCGCGCTCATCGCGGTGGCCAGGAAGCTCCTCACCATCATCAACGCCATGCTCAGAGACAGCAGAAAATGGCAAAACACTTGACGGGAGACACAGTCGCTGAGGTGCGAGCGTAGCTCGCCTCGAAGGATGCGGCCCCGGAATTCCGGGCCGTCGCCCTTCGAGGCTCGCTCGCTTCGCTCTCTCGCACCTCAGGGTGACGGTGATAGATCACCCGTGTTGCTTCAAAGACAACTGCGCTCTACGTCAGCTTGCGCAGCAGCTTCAGCACGGCCTTCTGCTCCTCGCCGGTCAGCGGCGCGAGCGTCTTCTTGGTGATCTTGCTCGCAACCGACGTCGCCGCCTCGGTGGCGCGGCGGCCCTTGTCGGTCAAGGTCACGGCGCGGCGGCGCTTGTCGGTCGCATCGTCGCAGGTCGCGACCAGGCCGCGAAGCTGCAGCCGGTCGACGATGCCCTTGATCGTCGAGGCATCGAGATAGATCAGCCGGCCGAGATGGTTCTGCGAACAGGGGCCGACCTCGAGGAGCTTGGCCATGGCCGCAAACTGCGGCTGCGTCAGGTCGCCGACCATCTGTGACATGAAGATCGAGGTGTGCCGCTGCATCGCGACGCGCAGCAGGAAGCCGATCTGATCGTCGAGCAGATAGCCGTTTGCCGCCGAGGCTTCGGGCAGCGCTTTGAGCTTGGGGCGACGTGCCATGATCGGCAATTCTCGATTTAAAAAACTAAAGCGTGAGATAGCTGCGTTGCACCGCCGAATCAACCGCGAGCGCCGCCATGGTGCCATGCCAGCGGATCTCGCCCTTTTCCAGAACATAGGCGCGATCCGATACAAGCTCAGCGAACACCATGTTCTGTTCCGACAGGAGGATCGACAGGCCCTCCTTCTTCAACTCGAGAATCGTGTTGGCCATCTGCTCGACGATCAGCGGCGCGACGCCTTCCGACGGTTCGTCGAGCAGCACCAGCAGCGGGTTACCCATCAGCGTGCGCGCCACGGTGAGCATCTGCTGCTCGCCGCCGCTCATGCGGCCCCCGGGGCGGTCGGGCATCTCACCGAGGTTCGGAAACAGCTTGAACAGCCGCTCCGGACTCCACTCCGGCGCAGCCGTGCCATCGGCAAAGCTTCGCGGCGGCTGGCGGCCGATGTCGAGATTCTCCATCACGGTGAGATCGGCAAAAATCCTACGGTCTTCCGGTGTGAAACCGAGTCCGAGGCGCGCGATCTCGTGCGGTTTTGCGCGCGAGATGTCGACGCCGTTGAAGGTCACCTGACCCTTGCGCGCCATCAGGCCCATGATGGCCTTCATGGTGGTCGACTTGCCGGCGCCGTTTCTCCCCATCAATGCCACGACCTCGCCGCGGCCAACCTCGAGCGACAGGTCGTAGAGGATCTGCGCCGCGCCGTAAGACGCCGCGAGCTTCTCGACCGAAAGGATGGTCTCGCTCTTGCTCGCGTTCATGGCGCGTGCGCCTTCACAAAAGTCTTGCCGGTGCCGAAATAGACTTCGCGGACCTTCTCGTCATCGCGGATCGATTGGGCGTTTCCGTCGGCGATCAGCCGGCCGCGCGACAGAACGATGATGCGGTCTGCATGCGTGAACACCACGTCCATCGAATGTTCGGTGAACAGCACGGAGATGCCGCGCTCCAGCACGAGGCGCTTCACCAGGGCGATCAGTTCGTTCCGTTCGCGCGGCGCCATGCCGGCAGTCGGCTCGTCCATGAGAAGGAGGTGAGGATCGTTGGCCAGGGCAATGGCGAGTTCGACGCGTTTGACATCGCCGTAAGCCAACTCGCGACTGGGCCGGTCGGCGGCGGCCTTCATGCCGACCTGATCGAGCAATGCCAGCGCGCGCTCCTTGTGCCGCTGCGCCGCGGGCTTCCAGAACCGGTAGATCTCGCCGGCGTGCGAGATCAGCGCCATCTGCACGTTCTCGGCGACCGTCATCGAGCCGAAGGTCGCCGCGACCTGGAAGGTGCGGCCGACGCCGAGCTTCCAGATGTCGCGCGGCGCGAGCCCTGCGATGTTGCGGCCGCCGAACCGGATCTCGCCGGAATCCGGCCGGAGCTGGCCGTTGATCATATTGAAGCAGGTCGATTTGCCGGCGCCGTTCGGCCCGATCAGCGCCAGGAACTCGCCCTTGCCGATCGTGAAGCTGACGTCGCGCACGGCGTGAACGCCGCCGAAGGCTTTCGAGAGGTTGCTGATCGCGAGCTCGCTCATGACGCGGGCTTCCCGCGGCGCGCGAGGTTGATGATGCCGCCGACGATGCCCGACGGAAACACCAGAACCAGCAGCAGGATCACGCCGCCAAGAAGCGCGCGCCAGTATTCGGTCGAGCGCATGATGGTATCCTGCAGCACGGCGAAGACCGAGGCGCCCACGATAGGTCCGGTCAGCGTCTGCAGGCCGCCGAGCAGCACCATCACAAGGCCATCGATCGAGCGGCCGACGTGGATGGTTTCCGGCGAGATCGAGCCCTTGGCGAAGGCGAACAGCCCGCCGGCGATGCCGCAGGCGCCGCCCGCGACCGCGAACGCCAGCCAGTGCACGCGTTTCACGTCGATGCCGATGGCCTCGGCGCGCAGCGGCGAGTCGCGGCCGGCGCGCATCGCATAGCCGAAGGGCGAGAACAGGAAGCGGCGCAGCAGCAGCACGGCCGGCACCGTGAGCGCCAGCGCCAGGAGGAAGTAGGCCGAGCTCTTGTCGAACGGCGGCTTCGGCCAGACGCCGACCACGCCGTTCGAACCGCCGGTGAACGGCTCCCATTGGAACACCGCGGCCCAGACGATCTGAGCGAAGGCGAGCGTAAGCATTGCGAGGTACACGCCGGAGAGCCGCACCGCGAACCAGCCGAACAGCAAGGCGCCGAGCAGCGCCGCGATCGGCGCGATCATCAGCGCGAGGCCCATCGAGGCCGCGAGGAATTTCAGCGACAGCGCCGCGCCATAGGCGCCGAGGCCGAAGTAGGCGGCATGCCCGAACGAGTGCATGCCGCCGGGGCCCATGATGAAGTGCAGGCTGGTGGCAAACAGCACCGCGATCAGCACGTCGATGCCGAGGACCAGGAGATACGGCGAGGACTGTGCGAGGAACGGCAGCGCCAGCAGCAGCACGAGCGCTGCAACGCCGAGCGTTTTGACAATCGGCGTCGCCGGGCGAATCGGTTCCTCCGGCTCGGCGATGGAACGCACCGTGCCTTGCGGCCGGCCGAGGAGGCCGTAGGGCCGCGCGATCAGCACCACGGCCATGACGATGAATTCGGCGACCAGCGTGAACTTGGTGAAGTTGATCTTGATGAAGCCGAAGTCGACCACGCCGAGTCCGATGCACAGAGCTTTCACCTCGGCGATGATCACGGCGGCGAGATACGCACCCGGGATCGAGCCCATGCCGCCGACGACCACGACGACGAAGGCGTCGCTGATGGCGTTGAGGTCGGTCGTGAGGTTGGCCGGCTCGCGGGCGACTTGAAGCGCGCCTCCGAGGCCTGCGAGCAGCGAGCCCAGCGCAAACACCGCGGTGAACAGCATCGACTGGTTGACGCCGAGCGCGCCGACCATCTCGCGGTCTTGCGTCGCGGCGCGAATGAGACGGCCGAAGCGCGTCTTCGCCAGGAGCAGATGCATCGCCAGAAGAACGAGCGGGCCGACGACGATCAGGAACACGTCGTAGCTCGGCAATCTCCGTCCCAGGAATTCGACGGCGTCGCGCAGCCCCGGTGCGCGCGGGCCGAGCAGGTCTTCCGGGCCCCAGAGATAGAGCGTTGCGTCGTTGATGACGAGCACCAGCGCGAAGGTCGCGAGCAGCTGGAACAGTTCGGGCGCGCGGTAGATCTGCCGCAGCAGCACAAACTCGATCGCAGCCCCGATCGCGCCGACAATGAGCGCGGTGGCGACGATGCCACCCCAGAATCCGAAGCCGCCGCCGAGCCTCGTGGCAAACGTGTAGGCGATGTAGGTCCCGAGCATATAGAGGGACCCGTGCGCGATGTTGACGATGCGCGAGACGCCGAAAATCAGCGAGAGGCCGGCGGCGACGAGAAAGAGTCCGGAGGCGGTGGAAAGACCGTTGACCGCCTGGAACAGGAATGCGTTGAGCGACATCGCGGCTCAAGGAGTTGGCGGCTCAGGCTGGCGGCCCTCTCCTCGCATGTTCCGCGAGAAGAGGGCGCAAGCCAGTCGCAGCCGGTCCGGTCAGTTCGCCTCCGCGGGCCGGAGCTTCTTCACCTCGGCGTCGGACGGCAGAACGGTTGCGCCATCGATATACTTGAAGTCGCTCATGGTGCCCTTGCCGTTCTCCAGCGCGATCTTGCCGACATAGGCGCCCATGGTGGCCTGATGGTCGCTGGCGCGGTACTCGAACGGCCCGAACGGACTGTCGACCTTCAGGCCGGCGAAGGCCGCGACCATCTTCTCCGTATCGGTCGAGCCCGCCTTGGCGATGCCGGCAGCGATCGATTTGATCGTCGAGTAGCCGACGATCGACCCGAGCCGCGGATAGTCATTGAACTTTTTCTGATAGGCGGCGACGAACGCCATGTGCTCCGGCGTCTTGACCTTGTCCCAGGGATAACCTGTGACGGTCCAGCCGACCGGGGCCTCGTCCTTCAGCGGATCGAGATATTCCGGCTCGCCGGAGAGCAGGCTCACCACGACGCGGTTCTTGAACACGCCGCGGGTGTTGCCCTCGCGGACGAACTTCGCGAGGTCCGGTCCGAACAGCACGTTGAAGATCGCGTCGGGCTTGGCGTCGTCGATCGCCTGCGCCACTGCGCCGGCGTCGACCTTGCCGAGCGGCGTTGCCTGTTCGGTGACGAACTCGATGTCGGGCTGCGATTTCTTCATCAGCGCCTTGAAGTTCTCGACCGCCGACTGGCCGTACTCGAAGTCCGGATAGACCAGCGCCCAGCGCTTCTTCTTGGCCTCGAGTGCGGCCGGCAGCAGCATCGCGGTCTGCATGTAGGTCGTGGCGCGCAGCCGATAGGTGTACTTGTTGCCGTTCTGCCAGGTGATTTTGTCGGTGAGCGGCTCGGCGGCGAGGAAAAACACCTTCTTCTGGCCGGCGAAGTTGGTCACCGCGAGACCGATGTGCGAGAGGAACGTGCCCGCGATCATCGACACGCCTTCGCGGGTGATCAATTCCTCGGCAACGCGGACCGCTTCGCCCGGATTGGTGCCGTCGTCGCGCGAGATCAGCTCGAGCTTCTTGCCGAGCACGCCGCCCTTGCCGTTGACCTCTTCGAGTGCGAGCTCCATGCCCTTCTTGTAGGGATCGAGGAAGGCCGACTGGGTCTTGTAGCTGTTGAGTTCGCCGATCTTGATGGTTTCTTGAGCAGAGCCTTGGGCTGTAAAGCCCAAGGCGGCCGCGGCTGTGAATGCGAGCAAGAACACGTTACGCTTGGTGATCATCCTGGTGACCATGGGAGAGACTCCTGCGTGGGTGTGTCCGGCATTTCATCAATTGTCGGGCTCGCGCTTTGCCGGAGTCAACTCCGGTTCTTGTCGCGGAAGCGATCCATCAACGGCTTGTCCTGACCGCCGTCGATCTCGATCATGGTGCCGTTGACCATCTGCATCATCGGGGAGGCGAGCATCACGACGAGATTGGCGACTTCGTCGACCTCGGCGATGCGGCCAAGCGGGATCGAGGAGGGCGCCAGCGTGTCGGCCTCCTCGTAGGAAATCTTCATGTCGCGCGACATGGCCTTGACCAGGCCCGCCCAGCGCTCTGTGCGCACCGGGCCGGGGTTCACGGCGCAGAAGCTGATGCCGTGCTTGCCGTACTGGCCGGCGAGCGACACGGTGAGGTTCTGACCTGCCGCGTTGGCCGCACCTGGGCAGATCTCCCAGTAGGACGGCTTCACGCCGTCGTTGCCGATCAGGTTCACGACGCGGCCGCCGCCCTGCTTGACCATGATGGGCAGGACGTAGCGCAGGCAGCGCACGTAGCCCATGAACTTGAGCTGCAGGCCGGCTTCCCAGTCGTCCTCGGTGAGATGCTCGATCACGCCGCCCGCCGCCGAGCCGGCGTTGTTGATCATGATGTCGCAGCGGCCGAGCGCCTTGTGCGCCTGCTCGATGAAGTTCTTGGCGTCCTTGTCCTGGCGCAGATCGGCCGGGATCGGCACGATCTTGCGGCCGGTTGCCTTCGCGATCTCCGCCGCGGTGGCTTCGAGCTTATCCTTGCTGCGGGAGCAGATCGCGACATCGACGCCTTCGTTGGCCAAGGCGATCGCAATGCCCTTGCCGATGCCCTCGCTGCCGCCGGTCACCAGCGCGGTTTTGCCTTTGAGCTTGAGATCCATGGGGCACCTCCTGATATTTGGATCGATTACTTCTTTGGCTTGTGCGCGAGCCAGCGCCCGCGCTCGGTTTCGGCGAAGAATTCCTCCAACGCCGCATTGAATTTCTCGGGCTCTTCGCTGGTCAGCGTATGGCCGGTGCGCGGCACCACATAGAGACCCGCGGTCGGCACGGTGCGTCGCAGATAGATGCTGCCGTCGACGCACCAGTCGTCCTCGTCGCCGACGATGATGAAGAGCGGCGGCTTGAACGCCTTCAGCTCGGCTTCCATCTCCCAGAGCGACGGGCGCTTGGCCTGCAGGTTCAGCATGGTGAGCGAATGGCCGAGCGGCGAATGCTCGCTCAAGAGCTTGACGAAGTGCGCGTAGCCGCGCGGGTCCTTGTTCTTATGCGCCTGCCGCACCACGCCGTCGGCGTAGCGCCGCGCGCTCTCTTCCATCGAGGTTTCGGCGAACATCTTGCCGATCTCGCGGGACGCCGCGCGGGCCTCTTCGACCTTGGCGGCGTCGGCGCTCGAACCATAGCCGCAGCCCGCGGCGATCACCGAGATGCAGCGCTCCGGATAGCGGATGCCGACGTGGAGTGCGGTGGCAGCGCCCATCGAATGGCCGACGATGTGGGCCTTCTCGATCTTCAGCGCGTCCATGACCGCGATCACGTCATCGCGGAATCTGTCCTGCAGATAGGCGTCGGGGTCGTTCGGAATGTCGGAGGGCGGATAGCCGCGCTGGCTGAAGGTGATGCAGCGGTGGGAGCGCGCGAAGTGCCGCATCTGCGGCTCCCAGGTCCGGTAGTCGGCTGCGTATTCGTGAACGAACACGACCGCAGGGCCGGAGCCGGCCTCTTCGTAATACAGTTGGATGCCGTCCCTGGTGGTCGCACGGGGCATTCGCTGATCTCGCAGCCGGCAGATCATATGTATACAAACAAACTCTAGCGGGCTTGGAAAGACCGCGCAAGCGGCCGTTTCTGCGACAATCGAGGCTATCCGCTACGGGACGTTGGCCGTGGCCGGCACGCGGCTCTGGACCTCTTGCATCGCAGCGTCGATGGCGAGGCCGACCGTGAGCATCACGACGATATAGGCGAAGACCGTCGAGCTTTCGAAAAAGCGCTGGGAATACATCAGCGTCGCGCCCATGCCGCCGCCGCCCGCGACCATCTCGGCCGTGAAGGTTGTGACCAGCGCCACCGGCACGGCGACACGCAAGGTCGCAAAGATGCGCGGACCGCAGGCCGGCAGGATCACGTGGGTGAGCAGCGCCGTGCGGCCGGTACCAAGCGACCATGCCGACCAGATCAGCACGCGGTTGACGGAGCGCGCCGCGCTGTAGGCGCCGATCATCACCGGAAACACGCAGGTGAACGCCACCAGCAGGATCTTGGAGAGATGATCGATGCCGAACCAAAGAATGAACACCGGCAGAAACGCGATCTTGGGCGCGGGAAAGGCCAGCGCCACCAGCGGATCGAGCAGCCAGTCGAGCGCACGGACGCGCGCCATGGCGACGCCGAGCAGGATGCCTCCCACGGCCGCAATCGCGAGGCCGCCGAAGGTGCGGCCGAGGCTGACGCCAAGATCGGTGAACAGCGTGCCGTCGGCGATCGTGCTCCAGAGCTGCAGCATCACGGCGCTGAAGGGCGGCAGGAACAGCGCGGAGACGAACTGCATCCGCGCTGCGATTTCCCACGCCATGATGACGATCAGCACCGAGACGGCGGAGCGGGCGTAAAGGCCGAGCTTGCTGGGCGCAGGGCGATCCGTCATGCGGCGGCCTCGACGGCCGACTCGTGCCAGTGCAGGCTCAGCCGCGTCGCCCAGAGCAGGGCGCGGTCGGCGAGATATGCGACCGCGACCACGCAGGCGATGGCGGCGAACATGTAATCGTAGGCGCCATTCTCGCCGTACATGAAGATCAGCTTGCCGATGCCGCTGTTGGCCGCGATCATCTCCGACGAGATCGCGAGCACGAACGAAAAACCGAGCGCGATGCGCAGCCCGGTCATGATGTCCGGCAGCGCGTGGCGCAGATAGACGCGGGTGAGCAGCTGCCGCGGCGTATAGCCCATCGCCTCGGCACTCCACACCAGCACGTTGGGCGTGGTGGCGACGCCATGGAAGGTCTGCACGATCATTGGCAGCAGACAGGCGAGGAACACCGCGCAGATCGCGGTCGCCGACCCCACGCCGAACCAGAGAATGAGAAGCGGGATCAGCGCCGATTTCGGCAGCGAATAGGTGCCGCCGACGATCGGGGCGACGTAGGCGTTGAAGCGTGCGGATCGCGCCATCAGCAGCCCGATGAGGACGCCGGCCGCCGCGCCCAGCGCGAGACCGGCGATGGAGCGATAGAGCGTCACCAGCAGGTTGTCCCTGATCTGCGGACCGCCGAGCAGATCGAGCAGCGCCAGGCCCACGGTCCGTGGCGGCGGCAGGAATGCCGGATCGACCAGTCCTGATGCGCTGACGCCTTGCCAAAGCAGGCCGAACAGCACGAGTGGCGTCGCGTTCCAGAGCCAGAGCAGCGGGCGGGGCAGGCGGCTACGCTTTGCCATCGGAGTGTCCTGCCGGCAGCGATTGCCTTCGCACCGCGAGCCACACCTCGTTGCGGATGCGGTTGAACGCGTCGGAGAGAAACAGCGTCTCGCGCGGCACGGTGCGGTCGAGATCGATGACGAACTCCTCGACGATCTGGCCCGGCCGTGCCGACATCACGCAGATGCGGTTGGAGAGATACACCGCCTCGCTCACGTCGTGCGTGATCATCAGCACAGTCTTGCGCATATCGAGCCACAGGCGAAGAAGCTCGTCCTGCATCACCTCGCGGGTCTGGGCGTCGAGCGCGCCGAACGGTTCGTCGAGCAGCAGGATCGCGGGGTCGCAGGCCATGGTGCGGGCGATGGCGACGCGCTGCTTCATGCCGCCCGACAGTTCACGCGGGTAGCGCTCCTCGAAGCCCTTCAAGCCGATGACGTTGATCAGCCGCTCGACCGTCTTGTCGCGTTCGGCCACAGGAACGCTGGTGCGCTCAAGGCCGAACAGGATGTTCTTTCGCACCGTGAGCCAGGGAAACAGCGCGTATTCCTGGAACACCACGCCGCGGTCGGTGCCGGGGCCGGTGATGCGGCTGCCACCGACCAGCACCTCGCCTTCGGACGACAGGAATCCGCCGACCACGTAGAGCAGCGTGCTCTTGCCGCAGCCCGACGGGCCGACGATGGAGACGAATTCGCCCTCGCGGATCGAAAGATCGACGGCCCGCAGCGCAGGCACCGGACCGTCGTTCGTTTCGTACGCTTTCGAGACCTTGCGTATCTCGATCTTGGCCGTGGTTTCGGCCGTGCTCAGAGCGCGCACGGCTTCGGAAGCAGGCCGAGGTTGATGTATTTCGCGGCGTCGACGCGCTTGTCGATCAGCTTCTCTTCGACCATGGCGTCGATCGGCTTCTGCACGCTGGATGCCGGCACGCAGCCGTTCGGATCGCGGTAGTAATCGCGCGATGTGGCGAAATAGGACTCGAGCACGGCCTTCGGCGACTTGGTGAAGTCGGCAATCAGCTCGATCGCCTTGGTGCGGTTGGCCGGGTCGTAGAACCAGGCCTGGCCCGCGACGAAATCGGCGAGATAGGCGCGGACCGCCGCCTCGTTTTCCTTGATGAAGTTGTTGCGGCCGACCTGGAAGATCACCGAAGCCGGACCGAACGCGTCGCCGCTGGTGAACACCGACCGCAGGCCGCCCTTGGCGACTTCGGACGGCAGGAACGGAATGACGAGACAGCCACAGTCGATGCGCTTCTCGCGGATCGCCGGCCCGATGTTGGGAAAGGCGATCTCGACGATCTGCACGTCGCGGCGCGGATCGAGGCCGTTCTTCTTCAGCACCACGCGCAGCACGAGATCGACCGCGGAGCCGAAGGCGTTGATGCCGATCTTTTTGCCCTTGAGGTCGGCGATGGTCTTGATCGGCGAGTCTTCGAGGACGAAGTAACTGTTGGTGGCGTAGCCGCTGTAACCGTCCTGGTAGTTGTCGGAGATGATGGTGATGCCTTCGGGGATGGCATTCTTGGCCATGACCGTGGCGAACACAGCCGACGACAGCGTGCCGAGGTCGGCTTGGCCGGAGGCCAAAAGCGTCGCCGCTTCCGGCGTGCCGCGCGTGAACGTCATATCCAGCGTGTAGGCCTTGCCGTAGTTCGGCAGCACGTTCTGCTTGAGATAATCGAGAAAGACGATGGTTTCGATCTCGTTCGGGCCGATGCCGCCGCCGGTGGCGTAGCGGATGGTCACCGGCGCGGCGCTGGCGCGTCCGCTCCACGAGCCGAGCGCTGCGGCGCCTGTGGCAGCCATGCCCGCGCGCAGAATCCCGCGCCGTGAAAGGGGACCGGAGGACGACACCATTGCAAAATCTCCATGCAGGGTTGCGTGCTTAAACCGCGCCGTGCCGGAGTTTATCCTGTCGTGCGCGCCCGGGTCGCCGTTACATTGCCAGCCCGATTATCCATGAGCAAGGAGCAAACCATGCCCGTCAAGAAAGTTCAGCCGGACAAACTGCCCCAGCGCGTCGTCAACGGTCATTTGCTTTACAGCCATGTCGTCGTGACCACCGGGCAGAACTTCGCCTTCATCTCCGGCCAGCTCGCGCGCGCCAAGGACGGCAGCATCGTCGGGCCGAAGGATATGCGGGCGCAGATCAAGCAGGTCGGCGAGAACCTGAAGGCGGCGCTGGAGTCGGTCGGTGCGACGCTCAGCGACCTGGTGAAGACCACCACCTTCGTCACCGACATCGACGAGTTCTTCAAGCACGTCGACGTGCGCCACGACTATCTGGGCGTTGGCCTCCCCGCCAGCACCACGGTCGAGGTGCGCCGTCTGTCGCATCCCGATCTGATGGTGGAGATCGAGGCGGTCGCGCTGCTGGACCGCTGAGCGGGTCATCGCTCGGTTGAAAATATCTTGATATGAAGATAAATACCATGGAGACTGTTGTCGTGGATTGCTGAGGAAATCCCGAGGAAAGTGCCATGGGCCGAACGCTGCTGAAGAACGGGTATGTCGTCACCGTCGACGAGACGAGGGCGGTTCATCCCCGCGGCTATGTCGCGGTGAACGGCAACAGGATCGAGGCGGTGGGCGCAGGCGCGCCCGCAAGCGAAGCGGGCTTCGACGAGGTGATCGACGTTTCGGGCTCGATCGTGATGCCCGGCCTGATCAACATGCACCAGCACCACTGGTACACGCTGTTCAAGGGGACGGCGGACGGCATGCTGCTGGAGGACTGGGTCACGGGGCTTCTCCTGCCGCTCGCGACGCGGATGTCGGAGGAGGGACTGAGGCTTGGCAGCACGGTTGCCAGCATGGAGATGCTCGCCACCGGCACCACATGCTCGCTCAATCACTCCGTCACCACGACCACGCAGGCCAAGGTCAAGGCCACCATCGAGCCGCAAGCGGAGCTCGGCATCCGCCAGGTGTTCGCCAAGGATCTCCGTTGCTGCACACCCGGCAATCCGAACCATCCGCTGAGCCTCGACGAGGCGCTCGCCGAATTCGCTGAAGAACACCGGCGCTGGCAGGGCGCTTCGAACGGTCTCGTCCACATGGCCATGGTGATCGAGTCGAACGCGCATTGGGTCGCGGCCGGCATGAGCACCGAGGAGCTGATCTGCCGCGGCTATGAGCTTGCGAAGAAGCTCGGCGTGAAGATCAGCAACCACATCTCGGGCGGCACCTTTTCGCTGGAAAAGGGCATGCTCCGGTATCTTCGCGAGACCGGCCGCACCGACGTGCGCTACCTGATGCAGCTCGGCATCCTCGATCCGCAATGGCTCATGATCCACGGCATCCATTGCACCGATCTCGACATCGAGCAGATGGCTCGCGTCGGCGCGACACTGGTCTACACGCCGACCAGCGAGTCGATCCGCGGCGGCGGCATCGGGCCGATTTCGAACGCGGTGCGTGCCGGCATGAACGTCGCGCTCGGCACCGACGGGCCGATGGTCGACTACTCGGTCGACATGATCGAGCAGATGAAGGCTTGCGCCTATCTGCAGCATGTCCGGCATCTCGATCCGACGCGGATCCCCTACGAGATCGCGATCGAAATGGCGACCATCAACGGCGCCAGGGCGCTGGGACTCGACAAGGAGATTGGCTCGCTGACCGTGGGCAAGCTCGCCGACATCGCGGTGTTCGATGCCAGGAAGCCCCAGATCGGCGTGCAGCTTCGCCCGATCTCGACCTTCATCAGCGCCGGCCGCGGCTCGGACGCCCGCGTCGTGATGGTCAACGGCGAGATCGTCTATCGCGACGGCCAGTTCAAGCACCTGAAAGACGGCATGGCGACGATCGCCGAGGCCGAGCGCGTGGCGCGCGCTATGCTGCGCGACGCCGGTCTCGAGGCGCGGTTGCAGCCGGAGTGGCGGCGGACCGCGGTGGCTTAGCCGCCGGTGTGCAATCAACTTGACATCAAGATTATAAACATCACGATATCTTCGCTCGCGATGATTCATGAATCGTGACCGACGAGGCCGGCCATGAAGTCCACGCAGGAAGCGCAGCCCTCCGCAAGCCGCGCCAGGAGCCGAAGCATGGGGCGCAACGGCGCCGACGATTCGATTGCGACCTTCATGGCGCAATGGCGGGCCGAGAAACCCGGCCTCGACGTGTCGCCGCTCGGGGTGCTGGGCCGCATCCAGCGGCTGTCGATCTACTTTCGCGACCGCGCCGAGGAATGGCTCAAGCCCATGGACCTGACCTGGGAGAGCTTCAGCATCCTCGCGGCGCTCCGGCGTTCCGGAAAGCCCTACGAACTGCGGCCGACCGATATGTATCGCGAGGCGCTGCTCAGTTCGGGGGCGATCACCAACCGGATCGACGGCGTCGAGCGCAAAGGCTGGGTCGAGCGGCGTCACGACACGGTGGACCGGCGCGTGACCATCGTGCGGCTGACCCCGGCCGGCAAGACGGTGGTCGACAAGGCGATCGACATCCATTTTCGAGAATTGTCGAAGCTGCTCGGCGGGATGACACGCGCCGACCGCGACGAACTCGGCGCGCTGCTCGGCAAGCTGCTCGCGACGTTCGAGAACGAGCAGGCGGACGCTGGCGCGGAAGATTGATCTCCGGCGTCATTCCGGGGCCGGCCGAAGGCCGGAACCCGGAATCCAGCCCAGGAAAGACTGCCGCCAGAACTGGATTCCGGGTTCGCTGGCTTCGCCAGCGCCCCGGAATGACAGTGGTGGGTGGGGCGACAGTGCCTCTACTTGTCGAACGGCTTGTCCCTCGCGAGCCGCGCCTGGCCTCTTTTGTCACACCCAGATCGAACGGCACTGAAGCGGGCGATTAGCTCCGTCGTCATTCCGGGGCGCCGCGAAGCGGCGAACCCGGAATCCAGACGAGAAGGCGGTGTTTGGAACTGGATTCCGGATAACCGCGCTTCGCGCGGTTTCCGGAATGACAGCGGTGGTGTGATGGCAAGCCCTACTTATCGAACGGCTTGTCCTTCGCGAGCCGCGCCTGGGCCTCTTTCGCGACACCCAAATCGAACAGCTGTGCCTCGGTCACCTTCTTCTCGACGAAGTGGAAGTACTTGCCGCTCCAGAAGTCCTGCATTTCCATGATCGACTTCACCAGCGGCGTGCCGTCCTCGCTCACATAGGACCAGTTCGGCGCGATGCTCTTCACCAGCTCGGGCTTGTTCAGCGCGGTGTTCTTGGCGAGGATTTCGACGATGTCGGCATGCTGGTCCGGCGCCTTGGCGGCAGCGTTGAATTCCTTCGCGGCGTGCAGGTAGGCCATCGCGAAGCGCACCACGACGTCGCGGTTCTTGTCGAGGAACTCCTTGCGCACCGCATACATGCCGATCGCGGCATCCGGCACGATCTCGTCGCCGCTGGCAACAATCGGTCCCCACTTGTTCTGCTGCGCGAACACGCCGAATTGCCACGCCAGATCGGTGGCATCGACCTGGCCCGCGCCGAGCATCTTCATCAGGTCGGGCTGCGAGACGTTAACCACCCACTGCACGTCCTTGGCCGGGTCGAGTCCTGCCTTAATCAGCGCCTGCGCGGTGTTGTACTGGTTGATGCTGCCAAGCGCGCCGACACCGATCTTCTTGCCTTTCAGCTTGGCGAAATCGGCGAGCGACTTCAGCCCGGAATCGGCCAGCGCCTGGCTCACATTCACGATCGTATAGGCGTAGCCCTTCTTGTTGCTGCCGCGGTCGAGCACGACCACGAGCGGGGCGCCCTTGGCGATGCTGTTGAACAGGCTCGCATTCGGCGTCATGAACGACATATCGAGTTCGCCCGAGATCATCGAGGGCACCGCCAGCGCGCCGTCGATGAACGACTTGGTCTCGACCTCGATGCCGAGCTTGGCGAAATAACCCTTCTCGCGGGCGACGAAGAATGCGCCGCCGGTGATGAAGGGGCCTTCACCGATCCGGATCTTGTCCGCGGCGTGAGCCACATCCGTCAGCGCCAAAACCGCGATGGCCGCGGCCCCGATCAATCTTGCAAGTCCCATCATGCCCATTCTCCTCGTGCTATCGGTCTTCGGTCTCGGCCCAGGGCGCGATCTTGCGATCGCCCCATTGCTGCAGCTTGATGATCACGGCGCCCAGCACAGCGAGCACCACGAGGCTCGCGAAAACCTTTTCGGTTTCCATGACTTGGCCCGAGTTGATGAGCAGGTAGCCCATGCCGCTCTGGCTCGAGCCGCCGATCATTTCAGCCGCGACGATCAGGATGATGGTCACGCCCATGCCGAGCTGGAGCCCTGAGAGAATGCTCGGCATGGCGGCGGGGATCACCACCTTGAACTGGATCTGCCGCGTGTTGGCGCCCAGGTCCTTCGCGGCCTTGATCAGCCCGCGGTCGGCCTGGCGGATGCCGGAATAGGTGCTCATCACGATCGGAAAGAAGGCCGTGATCGCGCTGATCACGATGCGGTAGGCCTCGCCGGTTCCGAGCCAGATGATCAGCAGCGGGATGAGCGAGATCTTCGGCAGTGGATAAAGCGCCGCGATCCAGATGTCGGCGACGCGCGCGACGATCCGCGACATGCCCATCAGCATGCCGAGCGCGATGCCGGTGACGGCCGCCACCAGGAAGCCCGCGAAGATGCGCAGCACCGTGACGCCGACGTGATACTCCATCGTGCCGTTCAGGATCATGTCCCAGAGCGTGGTCGCGATGGAGGAGGGCGCCGGCAGGAAGATCGGCGCGATGCCGCGCCAGCGCACGATCACCTCCCACAGCACGACGAAGGCCACGACACTGAGCGTCGGCAGCGACAGTTCGGCAATGCGGCCCCAGCTTGCTTTCGACTTTCCGCTCATCCGTGGGCCACCATTTCGGCCTGCTGCGCCATGGCGGCGTTCACTTCGTCACGGATCAGGTGGAAGGTGTGGTCGAACAGCTCGCCGAACTCCTTGGTGTTGACCATCTCCAGATGCCGCGGCCGCGGCAGGTGCACCGGGATCACCTCCTTGATGCGTCCGGGCCGCGCCGTCATCACCACGACCTCGTCGCCGAGCAGGATGGCTTCCTCGATGGCGTGGGTGACGAACAGGATGGTCTTGTGTGTCTCGTCGAAGATGCGAAGGAGCTCTTCCTGCATCACGATCTTGGTCTGGGCGTCGAGGGCGGCGAACGGCTCGTCCATCAGCAGAATCGGCCGCTCCATGATCAGCGCGCGGGCCAGCGCCACGCGCTGCCGCATGCCGCCGGAAAGCTGGCCGGGCCGGTGCTGCTCGAAGCCGCGCAGGCCGACGGACGTGATCAGCGCGCGGGCGCGCTCATAACGCTGTTCGCGCGGCACGCCCTGCATCTCAAGTCCGAAAGCGACGTTGTCGATGACATTGCGCCACGGGAACAGGTTCAGCCCCTGCCACATCATCACCGAGTGCTTGCCGAGCGGCTGCGGTCGGTCCTCGTCGGCGCCGGTGATGATGACCTCACCGGAGGTGGCAGGCTCGAGCCCGCCGACGATCTGAATGAGCGTGCTCTTGCCGCAGCCCGAGGGGCCGAGCAGGCAGGTGAATCGACCCGACGGAAAGCGGTGGTTGGTTGTCTCGAGCGCAACAACGTCATGGCCGAGCCGTCCGCTCCAGACCTTGCGAACTTCCTTGACCCAGACGTCCATCGACCTTCCAGAGAACCGTGTGTGATCGAACTATCCTGATGTGAATTATCTTAGTGTCAAGCTAATTTCCGGGGCGTTTGGAGCGGCGTTTTGCTGCCTATTTGAGCGCATGCCGGTGCGACCATGCCGCAGCGCGCGACATGTTGCGATGCCAACCCATTTCGGTAAGCTTCGCCACGGCCGCCGGGCCGCACAGTCGGTTGCAGGAGCGAGCCAATATGAAATCGATCATCCATCGGCGTCACGTGCTGTGCGGCTTCGCTGCGACCGGTCTCGTTGGCGGGTTCGCGACAACGCCGGCGCGCGCCGCGGATCCGGTGACGCTGCGGCTCGGTTATGGCGGCGCGGCCGAAGAGCAGGTGTGGCTGCTGATCGCCAAGCCCGAACTCGGCAAGCACAACGGCAAGACCTACAAGCTCGACGCCACGCGCTTCCAGGGCTCCGACAAGCGCGCCCAGGCCTTCGAGGCCGGCGCGATCGATCTGTCGCAGGGCTCGGCGACCGGCGTGGTGTTCGCCGCCGCCGAAGGCGTGTCGGCCAAGATCATCGCATCGCTGTCGCGGGAAAGCTCGCGCGCCTTCAGCACGGCATTCTATGTGCCGGACAGCTCGCCGATCAAATCGGTGCCGGATATGAAGGGCAAGATCGTCGGCATCAACGGCTTCTCGACTGCGGGTCATCTCTGGCTCCGCTCGGCGCTGGAGAAGCACGGTCTCACCGACAAGGACGTCACCATTGCGCCGGTGCCGTTCCCGGCCATGCAGGAGGCGATGCGCGCCGGCAAGGTCGATGTCGGCGAGTTTCCGCAGCCGTTCGCGGCGCTGCTTGAGAAGCAGGCCAAGGTGAGGAAGCTGTTCGACGCCAAGTATGGCGTGCCGTTCGACGAGGAACTGATCGTCATCGCCGGCAAGGACGAGTTCCTGAAGAAGAACGCGGCGGCGGTGCGCGACTTCCTGTCCGACGTCAAGGACACGACCAAGTACTATCTCGAGAAGCCGAAAGAGGCGCGTCAGCTCTTGATCGACGCCAAGATGGTGCGGGTCAGCCCCGACGTTTACCTGACGATGGACGACTACTATCGCGATCCGACGCTGCGGCCCGACGCCGAAGCTCTTGCCAAGATGCAGGAGTTTCAGATCAAGGCGGGCTTTCAGAAGAAGACCGCCGACATCAAGGCGCTGGTCGACGCGAGCTATCTGCCGAACTAGCGAACGCGCCCGTCCCGCATCAAGGCAGCTCGGCCAGCAGACGGCCGAAGCCCGGTGTCGTCGTTCTGACACTCAACTGCTTGTGAATCCGCCATGCCTCGCAGATCGTCGCATGGACCACGGGAATCTGAAGATCATTTTCCAGGAGCTCGACGACGCGGGCGGTCTGCCAGCCGCCGCCCTGGATATAGACGCCGTCGGCTTCGGGATGCTTTCGATAGAGCCCCTTCACATGCGCATAGAGCGTTTCGACTGAAATTTGCGCGACCTGATCGAAGGGCACGTCGATCGGCTCCATGGAAAGCGCCGTGAAGCCCGCCTGCGTCATGTAGTCCAGCACGATCTTGTTCTGCAGCGCCGAATAGCTCGCGCCGATGAATTTTTTGATCTTCATCGCGTGCAGCCCCGCGACCTGCAATTGCGGGTCGGTCACGACCGGAATCCCGAATTTGTCCTCCAGCCGGCGCGTCAGTGCCGCCTCCTTCTCGGGACCGAGCAGCATGAACGGCGGCGCGCCGGACAGGATGATGAGGTCCACGGCCTGCTCCGCAAGCTCGGCGACATATTGCTCGTATAGCGGGATGGAGTTCAGAAATTCCTCGTTGCTGCCCGCCTTGAAGTTGAGAAGCAACGGAATGACGCCGATGCCTTCCGGCAGGATTCGGATCAGTTCTTCCAGCGTGCCCGGCCGCCGCGTCGGCCTCACTAGACCAACGACGCCGCGCCACAACGTGAAGCCCATCGCACCGTCCTCCGAACCGTTCCGCCGCCGGCCACTATAGGGCGCGCCGATCTGCTCGCGCGATCATTGATTGATGGTTGTGCCGGTGTCGCGGATCACCTTGCCCCACTTCTCGGAATCCTCGCGCATGGCTTGCAGCATTTCGTCCGGCGTCGAGGCGATGATCTGCATGCCTTGCGGTGTCAGCGCGGAGACGAATTTGGGATCCGTCGCGGCTTTTTTGATCTCCTGCGCGAGCCGCGTCACGACCGCGGCCGGAGTCTTCGCCGGCGCGTACATGCCGAACCACGAACGCACCTCGACGCCCGGCAAGCCGGCCTCCTGCATGGTGGGAACGTTCGGCAGGAGCGTCGAACGTTGCGGCGCGGCGATGGCGTAGGCGCGAAGCTGTCCCGATTCCAGATAGGTCTTGGCGGACGTGATCCCGACCAGCCCGAGGTCGATGCGGCCGCCGAGCAGGTCGGCGATGGCGCCGGTCGTGGCGCGATAGGGCACGTGGACGATGTCGGTGCCGGACTGAAGCTTGAACAGCTCCATGCCGATGTGAAGCTGTGTCCCGACGCCGGTGGAGGCGTAGTTGAGCTTTCCCGGATTGGCTTTGGCGTAGGCGATCAGCTCCCGCAGGTCTTTGGGCGGCAGCGTCGGATTTCCGACCAGAACCAGCGGCACGCGGGTGATCAGGCTCACCGGCGCAAAATCTCGAAACGGGTCGTATGCGATGTTCTTGTAGAGATGCGGATTGATGGTCACGGTGCTGTCGACGACCATCATCAGCGTGTGACCGTCCGGCACGGCCCTGACAAACTGGCCAGCGGCGACGGTGCCGTTTCCGGCGGGCTGGTTGTCGATGATCATCGGCTGCCCGAGGGCCTCGGCCAGACGGTCGGTGGTGGTTCGCGCGACGAGATCGAGAGCGCCGCCGGCTGCGGTCGTGACGACGACCTGAATGGGTTTCGACGGATAATTGTCCTGCGCGCGGCTGGCAGTCGCAGGCCACATCCAGGCCGAACCTGTCGCCAGTACAATCAATGCGACATGTCGGGAAAAATTTTCAAAGGAACGGATCATGGCTCCCCCGATCGATCAGCGCAGTGCATCCTGTTAGGCATCGATGCAACTCCTGTGTCCGCCTTGTTCTGTTCATCCACGAGGCTATCGCGGTTTGATGGTGCCGCGGATCATGTCTGCCGCCTTCTCCGCGATCATGATGACGGCGGCGTTGATGTTGCCGCCGACGAGATCCGGCATCACCGATGCATCGGCGATGCGCAAACCTTCGACGCCGTTCACGCGGAGCTCAGCATCGACCACGGCCTCGCTGTCCGCGCCCATGCGGCACGTGCCGCAGGGATGATGCGCGGTGGCGCCATTCTGGCGGATGTAGTTGTCCACCTCCGCATCGCTTTTTGTCGCATCGCCCGGGCCGATCTCGCGCCCGCAGAACGGCTTCAGCGCCGGCTGTGCCGCCACCTCGCGAAGGAGTCGCAGGCCCGTGCGCAGCACCGGCAGGTCGCGCCCGTCGCTCAGGAAGTTCTGCTGAATGCGCGGCCGATCGTTCGGATCGGCCGAACGCAGCCGGATGGTGCCGCGGCTCTTCGGCCGCAGCAGGATCGGCCGGCAGATGAACGCGTCCTGCCATGCCGAACGAATTCCCGGAAACCACGGGCCCGCGTTCGAAGGTCCGGAACGGAACAGAAATTGGATGTCCGGCATCGCGAGCGCCGGGTCGGTCTTCACGAAGGCCATGAAGCCGCTCGGCACATCGGTCGCGGGACCGGTGCCGGCCACATAGGCGCGCGCGAAGTTGAAGGCGAGCCGGTCGAAGCGGGTCGCTGCGACAAACGGTCCAGGCTCGCGGCGCTCATGCGCGAGTCCGGTCGAATAGTGATCCTGAAGATTGCAGCCGACGTCGCGCCGCGGCACGCGCACGTCGATGGAAAACTGCCGCAGATGATCCGGATCGCCGATGCCCGACAGCATCAGCAACTGCGGCGTGTTGATCGAGCCCGCGCAGACGATCACCTCGCGCGCGGCGCGCACGATCTGGCTCGCGCCATGACGGCGGAATTCGACGCCGACCGCACGCTGGCCCTCCAGCACGATCCGCTGCGTCGGCGCGTTCGTACAAACCGCGAGATTGCCGCGGCGAAGCGCCGGATGCAGATAGCCGCGCGCCGTGGTGTCGCGGCGGCCGCGGCGGATGGTCCATTGCGCCCAGGCGAAACCATGCTGCTCGGCGCCGTTGTAGTCCTCGGTGAACGGATGCCCGGCCTGCAAACCTGCCTCGATATAGGCGCCGTAGAGCGGATCGAGGTCCTTGGTCTTGCGCACATAGAGCGGGCCGTTGCCGCCGCGATGAGGCGTCTCGCCGTCTTCCCAGGTCTCGGCTCGCTTGAAGTAGGGCAGCACGTCTTCGTAGGACCAGCCGGGCAGTTGATGTGATGCCCAGCGGTCATAGTCGCCGCGATGGCCGCGGATGTAACCCATCGCGTTGATCGAATGCGAGCCGCCGATCACCTTGCCGCGAGCGGTCTCGATGCGGCGGCCGCCGGCATGAGGCTCCGGCTCGGTCTCGTAGCCCCAGTCGAAACGATCGAAGCCCCAGATGCGCCCGACCCCGAGCGGAATGCGAATCAGCGGATGCCAGTCCCAGCCGCCGGCTTCGAGCAGCAGCACGCGCACCGAAGGATCGGCGCTCAAGCGCCCCGCGAGCACGCAACCGGCGGAGCCCGCGCCGACAATCACGTAATCGAATTCAGGCGTGCTGGGCACGGCGCGAAACTTTCAACTGCAAGTATCCGCGAAGCGGAACGATGACCGACAAACCAACGATGAGTGACAAACTGAAGTCTTGTCGAAAGCCGTCATGCCTGCAAGAGTTGGTGATGCCGCTGCTCGAAGTGAAAGACCTCGACAAGACGTTCGTCAGCAATGGTCGCACCGTCACGGCCATCGACAAGCTCTCGCTGTCGATCGAGGAACACGAGTTCGTTTCGATCGTCGGGCCGTCGGGCTGCGGCAAAAGCACGTTCCTGCATATCGTCGGCGGCTTCGAGCCGGCGTCGGGCGGCGAGATGCGCCTCAACGGGCGGCCGGTCGGCGCGCCGGGCCCCGACCGCGGCATGATGTTCCAGGATCTGTCGTTGTTTCCTTGGCTGACCGCACTGGAGAATGTCGCCTGGCCGCTGGAAATGAAGGGCATGGCCAAGGCCGAGCGGCTCGCCAGAGCGCGCGACTATCTCAATCTCGTTCATCTCGCGCGTTACGCCGATCTCTATCCGGGACAGCTCAGCGGCGGCATGAAGCAGCGCGTCGCGCTGGCGCGGTTGTTCGCGCTCGATCCGGATGTGCTGCTGATGGACGAGCCGTTCGGCGCGCTGGATTCGCAGACGCGCGAACTGCTTCAGGAGGAATTGCAGTCCATCTGGCGGAACGCGCGCAAGACCGCGCTGTTCGTCACCCACGATATCGACGAGTCGATCTATCTCGCGACGCGCCTGATCGTGTTCGCGGCGCGGCCGGGCCGCATCAAGGCGGACATCCGGATTCCCGCGATCGAGCGGAGTGGCGAGTTCCGCAAGTCGAAGGAATATCTCGATCTGCGGGTCCAGGTCTGGGACCTGCTGCGCGACGAGGTGCTGAAGGCGCGAGCGCTGGAGGAGGCGTGAGGCTCAACCGGGCCCTGCTGCTGAACTGGACGATTCCTGTCGCGACGCTCGTCGCATGGGAGGTGTTCGGCCGTCTCGACCTCCTGCCGCGTTATCTCTCGGTACCGTCGGACATCATTGCGGCGCTGTGGGAGCTGACGGCGTCGGGCGAATTGCCGACTGCGCTTGCGGCGAGTCTTTATCGTGTGGCGCTCGGATTCCTCATCGGCATGGTGACCGGCATCGTGGCGGGACTTGGCGCCGGCATGGTGCCGGGCGTGCGGCATTTCTTCGATCCACTCGTATCGTTTCTGTTTTCGATTCCGAAGATCGCGTTCCTGCCGGTGTTCCTGCTGCTGTTCGGTCTCGGGCACGCCTCGAAGATCAGCATCATCGCGTTTTCGGTGTTCTTTCCGATCTTCATCGCCTCGCGCCACGCCATTCTGTCGATCAACCGGACTCTCGTTTGGGCGGCACAGAACATGGGCACGCCCAAGCGCACGATCTTCCTCCGTGTCATCATTCCGGCGGCGGCACCGCAGCTCTTTTCCGGCATCCGCATCGGGCTGGCGCATGCCTTTGTCGTGTTGTTCGCCGCCGAGCTGATCGGCTCGAAGGTCGGCCTCGCCAACATCATCAGCGCTGGCGAGGAATGGGTTCGCTTCGACCAGATGCTCGCCGGTATCACGTGCTTTGCCATTCTGGGCTTTCTCAGCGACCGCATCCTCATGGCGATCCGCGGTCACGTGCTGAAAGGCCATCTCATCGGCACCGAAGAGCAGGTGGTGCGATGATCGCGCAAATCACGTCACAAGCCGCGAACCTGATCGGCCGCTGGTACTCGATTCCGTTGCTGCTGCTCATCTGGCAGGTCGCGGTCGGCGGCGGTTTCGTCGAGTCGCGGCTGTTGCCGAGCCCCATGCAGGTCTGGTCGGTGCTGGTCGCCGAGATCGCCGACGGCCAGCTCGTCTATCACGGCGCCGTCACGATCTCCCGCGCGCTGCTTGGGTTCGCACTCGCGGCTGCGATCGGCATCCCGTTCGCGGCCGCGATGGCGCGCTCCGAGACGTGGCGCAACCTGTTCGAGCCGATCTTCTTCCTCGGTTATCCGGTGCCGAAGATCGCGCTGTTCCCGGTGTTCACCTACATCTTCGGCATCGGCACGCCATCGAAGATCTCCTTCACGGTTCTCGAATGCCTCTATCCGATCGTTGTGACCTGCTACTTCGGTTTCCGCGGCATCCAGACCCGGCTGGTCTGGACCGCGCAGAACTTCGGCGCCAGCAAAGCCACCATCCTGAGGCGGGTGATCCTGCCGGCCGCGCTTCCGAGCATCTTCTCAGGGCTACGCATCGCCTTGCCGGTTGCCATTATCGTTGTGGTCATCACCGAGATGATCGGCGACTCCATCGGCCTCGGCTACTACATCACGATCTGGAGCACGCGGTTCTCGTTCTCCAATGTCTATGCGGCGATCATCGTCATCGGCCTGTGCGGTCTGGTGCTCGACCAGGCGCTGATGCTGGTGCGCCGCCGCGCGGTCTATTGGCAACGCGAAACGGCTTGAGCGATCATGAAGGACGATTTGCAGACCTCACTCACCGATCTGGCCCGCGCCTGCCGCATCCTGGAAATGGAAGGCCACGGCGATATGTCGCTTGGGCATCTGTCCGTGCGCGATCCTGCCGGGCGCGGTTTCTGGATGAAGCGCAATCGGGCCGGCCTCGGCGAAATACTCGGACCCGACGATTTCGTGCTGGTCGACTGGGACGGCAAGCAGATTGCGGGCTCGGGCGGCCGGCATTCGGAATGGCCGATTCACTCCGAGATTTTCCGCATGCGCGCGGACGTCAAGGTGGTCGCTCACACGCATCCGTTCCATGCGTGCGTGTTCTCGTCCTCGTTGGAACCGCTGCAGCCTTTCACGGTGGATGCCGACTATTTCCTCGAAGTGCCGCGGCATGAGGACGATGTGGCGTTGATCACCACGAAGGAGGAAGGCGCGGCGCTCGCCACGACGCTGGGGCAGAATTTCGCGGTGCTGATGAGCAATCATGGCGTGACGTTTTGCGGCACGTCGGTGCCGCACGCCACCTGTGTCGGAATTTTCCTGGAGAAGGCTTGCAAAGCGCAGCTTGCCGGCCTGAGCGCGGGTTTCCAGTCGAAATCTCTGCCGCAGAAGACGCGGGTCAAGCGTCACGGCCAGATCATGACGCCGGTGCACTGGGAGCATTCCTGGAATTATTTCTGCCGCAAGCTGAAAGCGCTGGGTGAGCGCCGCGACGGCTCACCCGCGCCGCTGTTCTGTTGAGAGCGCTCAATGTCATCGCGCGGCACCAATGACGGCGGACTGATCGGCAAGCCGCTGCGTCGCCGCGAGGACATCCGCTTCGTTCAGGGCAAGGGCCGTTACGTCGATGACGTGCAACTGCCCGGCACCGCGTGGTGCGCGTTCGTGCGCAGCCCCCATGCTCACGCGCGCATTCGCTCGGTTGCGACCGGGGCGGCCTCGCGTCTGCCGGGCGTGCTGCTGGTTCTGACGGCCGCCGACTGGGATAAGGCTGGCCACGGCGAACTGACCGTCGTGCATCCGATGCCGTTCGGCGACGGCCGGCCGATGAACTGCTCGCCGCGGCCGGCCTTCGCGCGCGATGTTGTCCATCACGTCGGCGACATCGTCGCCGCGGTGATCGGCGAGACGCGCTTCGCCGCCGAGGATGGCGCCGAGGCGGTTGCGATCGAATACGAGCCGCTGCCCGCCGTGACCACCACGCGCGAGGCGGTCGCCCCCGATGCTCCCCTGGTTCATCCGGAGTTCGGCAACAACCTCGTGTTCGAGATCGAGCGCGGCTCCCGCGACAAGGCCGAAGCCGCGCTCGCTGGCGCCGCCAAGGTGGTCGAGCTCAGCTTGAAGAACAGCCGGCTCTCGGCCAATCCGATGGAGCCGCGTGCCTATCTCTGCGATTACGACGCCGCCAACGACCGCTACACGCTTTATGCCACGAGCCAGCAGCCGCACTACCTGCGCCGCTGGCTGTCGATCTACACGCTGCACATCCCTGAGCACAAAATCCGGGTGATCTCGCCCGATGTCGGCGGCGGCTTCGGCGTCAAAGGCTTCTTCGCGACCGAAGTCTCGACGGTCGTCTGGGCGTCGCAAATCCTGCGCCGCCCCGTCAAATGGACCTCGACGCGGACCGAGACTTTTTTGTCCGACGCGCAGGCGCGCGACCACGACACCATCGCGCGGATGGGCTTTGCCGACGACGGCCGCATCGTCGCCATGCAGGTCGACACGCTCGCGGCGCTCGGCGGCTATCTCTCAAACTTCGCGCCGAGCATCCCCGGAAATTCCTATCCGCAGACCGTCACCGGGCTCTACCGCACGCCGAACCTGCATTTGCGGGTGCGCGGCGTCTACACCAACACCGTGCCGATCGATGCCTATCGCGGCTCGGGCCGGCCGGAGGCCACCTGGAACAACGAGCGGCTGCTGGAGCGCGGTGCGCGCGAGCTCGGCATCGACGTGGTCGAGATGCGCAAGCGCAACCTCATCGGCCCCGCTGATTTTCCGTATCCGGCGCCCGGCGGTCGCGTTTACGACTCCGGCGACCCGCCCGCATTGTTGCAAAAGCTGCTTGAGCTTGCGGACTACCTGAAGCTTCGCCAGGAGCAGGCCGCGCTCCGCAAGCAGGGCGTGCTGATGGGCATCGGCCTTGCCGCCTTCATCGACAAGGCCGGCACCGGGCCGAGCGGCAACCTCGCCAAGCGCGGCGGACTCCACGGCGGCTGGGAGTGCGCCGTGGTGCGGGTGCACAGCGACGGCAAGGCGACGATCTTTTCCGGCAGCCATTCGCACGGGCAGGGGCACGAGATCACCTTCTGTCAGATCGCAGCGGACCGGCTCGGCTTGCCGATCGACGACATTCAGCTGGTCGAAGGCGACACCGACCGCATCCCGTTCGGCAATGGCACCTGGGGCGCGCGCTCACTGTCGGTCGGCGGCACCGCGATCTATCGCGCGGCCGACAAGGTGATCGTCAAGGCGACGCGCTTCGCCGCCCATATGATGGAGTGCGCGCCGGACGACATCGAATACCGCGATGGCATGTTCCGGGTGCGTGGCACGGATCGGCAGGTCACCTTCGCCCATGTCGCCGACGTCGCCTATCACGGTGCGGCGCTTCCCGCCGACGGCTCGCTCGATCCGGGGCTCGAGATCACCGAGTTCTACGATCCGCCCGACACCAACGACCCGCAGGCGATGCATCTCGCGGTGGTTCTCGTCGATCCGGACACCGGAACGGTGAAGCTTCGCGACATGTACGCCGCCGACGACTGCGGCGTCGTGGTCAATCCGATGATCGTCGAGGGCCAGGTCCATGGCGGGCTTGCCCAAGGCATCGGCCAGGCGTTGCGCGAGCACATCGTCTACGAGGCTGGCTCGGGCCAGCTTTTGACCGCGAGCTTCATGGACTACGGCATGCCGCGGGCCCACGACATGCCGTCATTCCATACGACGTTCATCGAGACACCGGCGCCGAGCAACCCGCTCGGCGTCAAGGGCGGTAGCGAGAGCGGAACGATCGGCGCGCCGGCCGCGATCGGCAACGCCGTGATCGACGCGCTGTGGCATCTCGGCGTGCGCGACATCACGCTGCCGATCACCTCCGAAACGGTCTGGCGTGCGATGCGCGAGGCGCATGGCCGAAAGGGATCATCACGTTGACGATGCAATTCAAGAGTGGAAACCTCAACCGATGAACAGCAAAGCGCCCGATGTCGCCAAGCGGATTGCCGACGAGCTCGCGGCTTGCGACGTCAAGCTCGTCGCGAGCCTGCCTGACAACTGGCTGATGAACGTCATCAAGCTGATCGACGCCGACAAGCGTTTCACCCACGTGCCGGTCAATCGCGAGGAGTCGGCGATCGGGCTCTGCTCCGGCGCCTATATGGGCGCGATGGGTTCGGCGGCGCTGATGGGCGCTTCGGGCTTCATGACGGTGATCTACGCCATCACCAAGATCAACTACACCTATGAGATCCCGCTGTTCCTGCTGCTGACCTTGCGCGGCGCAGGCGGCGACCATCACAAGCACCACATTTCCAACGGCCTGTATCTGCGGCCGGTGCTCGATGCGATCAACATGCCATATCAGGTGATCGACGATCCCGAGGATATCGGCCTGATCTCTCGCAGCTATCATCACACGCGCACGTTCTCGCGCCCGATGGTGGTGCTGCTCACGCGCGATCTGCTCCGCGGGCAGGCGGGAGGACACTGATGAAATATCTCGACGCCTTCCGCACGCTCGCCAAGCACCGCAAGGACGAAATCGTCGTCACCTCGGCGGGCAATTCCGGCCAGGCCTGGTGGGCCGCAACGCGCGACACCGAAGCGACGTTCTATCTCGATGCCTCGATGAGCCTCTCGACGATGTTCTCGTCGGGACTGGCGCTGGCGCGGCCCGAGCTGAAGATCTGGGCCTTCATGGGTGACGGCGCGTTCTGCATGAATCCCGGCATGCTGATGGTCGAGCGGCAGATGAACCTGCCGAACCTCACGCACATCCTGGTGTCGAACCGCGTCTATGGCGCCACATCCAACGCCGAGCTGCCGAATTTCTCCGACAACGACTATGGCGCCATCGCGCGTGCGATGGGGCTGGAGCGGGTGTTCGAGTTCCGCGATCTGAACGCGCTCGAACGGGATTTCCCGAGCGTCGTGTCCGGCAACAGCAGCGGGCACACCTTCGTGGTGCTGGAGGTCGAGCCGTTCTCGGACGCCGAGCAGAAGCTCGAGCAGCCGCCGTTCGATGGACCGGAGCTCAAATTCCGGTTCGGCCGTTACGTCGAGAAGCGCACCGATTGCGACATCTTCGGCTACCGGCTCTGATCGAGCCGGTCCGGGATGCGCACAGATTTGCGCGCAGGACATGTGCGAACAGAACATGGAGGCGAACATGTTTGAGGTCATCCCGTTGAGCGCTCACGTGGGCGCGGAAATCCGCGGCGTGGATTTCTCCCGCGAGGTCGATGCGGAGACTCGCGACGCGCTCTATGCCGCCTGGCTCAAGCATCTGGTGCTCGTGGTCCGCGGCCAGAACCTTACCGCCGACGACCAGCGCCGCTTTACGACGATGTTCGGCGAGATCCAGCCGCCGCGGTCGCGGCCCGGTCAGCGCGATCCCAACAACCCGGTGATGTGGATCGCCAACGCCACCATCGACGGCCAGCGCGGCGAACTGCCGGAAGGCGACATGCAGTTCCACGCCGACCAGTGCTACTACGAGAACCCGGCCAAGGGCGCCGTGCTCTATGGCATCGAGATTCCATCGAAGGGCGGCAACACGCTGTTCTCCAGCACCTATGCGGCCCACGACTCGCTGCCGGCTGCGTTGCGCCAGCGTGCCGAGCGGATGCAGGTGTTGTTCCTCTACGATTACGAGAAGAACGCCAACCGCAAGGCGCCGACCGACTGGGCCGATGCGCCACGCTACATCCATCCGGCTGTGATTGTGCATCCGGAGACCGGCCGGCGCTGCCTTCTGGTGAACCGGCTGATGGCGGATAGTGTCGTCGGCCTGCCGCGCGCGGAAAGCGATGCGATCATCGAGGAGCTTTGCCTCGCCTCGGAGAAGCCCGAGCACATCTACGAGCATGTCTGGCGTCCGGGCGATCTTCTCATCTGGGACAACCGCTGCACGCTCCACGCGCGCACCGACTTCGATCCGGCCGAGCGGCGCGTCCTCCGCCGCATGGCGATCCGCGGCCAGCGGCCGATCCCAGCCGTGGCAGCCTGAAGCGCGCCGCATCAATGTTGGTCGGCCTCGCGAGCGCTTTTTTCGTTTGCATTCCCGCAAATCACGTGTAGACGCGAACTTGCCTCGTTCGTTGAGGGCGTCATCTAGAGACGTCTATTTGGCGGAGCGGGGTGTGGCGCCTGCAGGCGTGGCTCGTGACCACGTCCCAGGGTGCGAGGTCATCGTCCGTCCCCGATGAGGGGGCCGCCTTCAGTGGCAGGGCGCGGTCGGGTGAAAGCGGGCGCAAATGCCCCTGGAGCATGGTGGGTGAAAGCCCAGCCGGTCCGATCGAATCTCGAACGGTGGCCTCGCAATAAATCGCCACAAGTGGAGCGCCGGGAGGCGAGCGGGCCTGATCGCAAAGGTCCGCGGGCGCCCTCGCAAAGCGCCCAGATATCTGCGCCGTCTCGGCGCTCCGCTCCCTCACTCTGTGAGGGGAAGGAAAAGAGAGAGGCGCTGGCCCCGCGCCTGATCTGAAGGGGCCGATGAATCACGCCTGGATGGATGTTGATGGGATGCGCTCAGGAGCGCGGGCTGTTTGACAATTGAATCTTTAGTCGTCGCCGCCAACCCCAAGGCGGTGTCATTGCCGCGCTTGACGCGGCAATCCATGAGCAGCTTCTGCGCAGGCAGTCGTACGCGTGTGCTTTGTCGCACCAGCGTATGGGCCCCCGCGTCAAGCGCGGGGGTGACGACCGCCTTTGTTGATCGAGGCGCCATACGCCGCACCTGCCCGGGGGTGACAGCCTGCGTGTTGCGCGGATGCGCTGCTACGCAAGTGGAAAACGCTTTAGCCTTTGTAGCCGAAGGTCCAGGGCAGCCAGAGCGTGATCGCCGGGAACAGGATCAGGAGAAACAGCACGATCGTCAGCGGCACGCAGAACTGCCAGATCTCGCGATTGATCTCGCGCATCGGCACGCCGGTCAGCGCCGACAGCACGAACAGGATCAAGCCATAAGGCGGCGTGATCTGCGCGATCATGAAGTTGAGGATGACGACGAGCCCGAAGTGAACGAGGTCGATGCCGAGGCTCTTCGCGGCGGGCAGCAGCACCGGCACGAACACCAAAAGCATCACGGCGCCGTCGAGCACGGTGCCGAGGATCAGGAACATCACGTTGACGGCGAGCTGGAAGCCGAGCGGCGTGAAGTTGAAACTCGTGATCCATGCGGCAAGCCCTTGCGCCACGCCCTCGCGCTCCAGCGCGAAGTTCACGATGAAGGACGATACGATCAGCATCATCACCACGGTGGATTGTCGCGCGGAGAGCACGAACACCGCGTAGAGGGCTTTCAGTCCGAGATTGCGGTAGATGCCGACGCCAATGAGCATCGCCCAGAACGCCGCGACCGCGGCGGCTTCGGTGGGCGTGAAGATGCCGCCCCAAATGCCGCCGAGAAGCACCACCGGCAGCGAGAACGGGATGAGTGCGCGGCCGAACACGCCCGGCAATTCGCGAAGCGGCACGGCATTGCCGTAGGGGAGGCCGCGACGGCGGCCGACCCAGGCGATGAGCAGCATCAGGCTTACCGCCATCAGGAGGCCGGGGATCACGCCCGACAGGAACAGCGCGCCGACCGAGACGCCGCTCAGGATCGCGTAGATCACCATCGGGATCGACGGCGGAATGATCGGGCCGAGGCAGGAGGCCGCAGCCGTGATCGCGACCGCAAGTCCGCCCGGATAGTTGCCGACCTTGCGCATCATGTGGATTGCGACCATGCCGGCGCCGGCGGCGTCGCTCACGGCGCTGCCCGACATGCTCGAGATCACGACGTTCATCAGCACGGTGACGTGGCCGAGGCCGGCGCGCGTGCGGCCGATCACCGCGTCGGCCGCGGCCCAGATGCGCTCCGAGATGGTCGCGGCGTTCATCACGTTGCCGGCGAGAACGAACATTGGAATCGCCAGCAGCACGTTGAGCTGGAACGCCGAATTGAGCGTCTGGTCGACGATCAGGCCGATGTCCTGCTGGCTCGTCCAGAGATAGACGAGGCCGCAGCCGAACATCATCAGCGCGATGGAAAAGCGCAGCATCGCGAACACGATGAAGGCCGCGCACATCAGGAGGATCGGATCGCGCAGCACGTCGGCGGCCCCTCAGCCCAGCACGTTGGCGCGCTCGTCGGCGCGCACCACGGCGACCTCGTCGCGCCAGTTCGGGCAGGCGAGCCGCACGAGCTTGAGCGTGGCGCGAACGATCACCGAGATCCAGAACACCACGAAGCAGGAGTAGACGATGTCGAGCCGCCATTGCAGCGCGTTGGTGCGCTCGCGCCAGAGAAAGCGCACGAAGTCGTAGACGGTCGGCAGCGCCACGAGGAACATCACGGCAACGAGAAGCGCGCCCAGCGCCTGGATGATGCGGCGCCCGCGCTCGCCGACCAGGTCATAGATGCCGTCGAAGGTGACCTGCTCGCGCTCGGTGATGACAAAGGCCTCGGTGAGGAAGACGAGCCACAGGAAGATCACCATGATGACTTCGTCGGCCCAGATGATGGGCTTGCCGAACAGGTAGCGCGCCGCGATGCCGGCGAGGAACAACAGGAACATCGCCGCGAAGGCTGCGGCCGAGATAGCCTCCGCCGCGGTGCTCGAATAACGGAGCAGCCGTGCGATCACTTCGTGGCGACAGTCTGCTGCAGCAGGTCCTTGTTCCAGGCCTTGGCGAAGTCCGAGGCGGCGTAGACCTTGTCGGCGTGATCGGTGAACGGCTTCAGGTCGACCGTGCTGACGATCAGCCCTTGCGTCTTCAGCCGCTCGGCGACCTGCTTCTCGTCGTTCAGCCGCGCCTCGTTGTTCTGCGTCGCGGCTGTCGCGGCCGCGGCGGTCACGACCTTTTTCTGCTCGGCCGAGAGCTTGTCCCAGGTCTGCTTGCGAAGCGCATAGAACACCGGCTGAACGAGGTGAGCGGTCAGCACCACCTGCTCGGTGACCTCATAGAACTTTGCCGCGTTCATGATGGTCAGCGGATTTTCCTGGCCGTCGATCGAGCCGGTCTTGAGCGCCAGATACACCTCCGGCATCGCCATGGGCGTCGGCGTGACGCCGAGCGCCTCGCCGAGAAGGAGCCACTCCGGACCGCCGGTCATGCGCAGCTTGACGCCGTTGAGATCGGCCGGCGCCTTGACGTCGCGCTTGGTGCGCAAATTGAGCTGCCGCGTGCCGAGATAGGTCGGCGCGAGGATCACGATGTCCATCTTGTCGGCGACGTCTTTCTTGTACCGCTCGCCGATCGGACCTTTCATCACCTTGGCGACGTGGTCCCAATCGCGGAACAGGAAGGCGCGGTTGAGGAAGCCCCATTCCGGGATCTGCTGCGCGACCTCGAAGGTCGTCATGGTGCTCATTTCGAGATTGCCGCGCTGGATCGCCGGCACTTCGGTGCCCTGGCGGAACAGGCTCGATCCGGGATGCAACCGCACCTCGAATTGGCCCGGCGCGGCCTTGTCAACCTCTTCCTTGAAGCGTTCCAGCGATTTGGAAAGGAAGTCGGGAGGCGGTGCTGCGGTCGAGAAGCGCAGCAGGATCTTGTCCTGTGCGCTCGCCGGATGGGTGATTGCGATGGTGGCGGCCAGCACCAGTCCGCCGATGCGAAGGATCGAGTTCACGCCTGTCTCCCCAATGACGCCATCGGAACTGGCGGCGGGCGCTGCAGGCGCGACCGCAAGTTCCAAACACCGACAGGGGATTGTAGCTCAAAGCCGGCGGCTGTCCCGGCTATTCGGGGCGCTTTTGCGCCGTCGGCCCAGGCGGCGGGCCAAACGACAAGAGGCCCGTTGCACTCGGCAGTCGGGCCTCTCGCTGTGGGGGCTTGTGACCCCCATCTGTCCGGACAACCAGCAAACCCGCCGGCAACCGATACGTTCCGCGGGAACTGTGGCGCTGGCCGCGGTCTGGTCGGGAGGGGGGGATTACCGCTGGCGAAGCTGCCGAAGCCGGCGTTGCATCTGCGCGTGCGCCGTGGACCTGATCGGCACCAGGACCGGTTCTGCGCCAAGCGCCGCAAGGAAGAAGTTGACGATGTCGCGCCAAAATTTTCGCATGGGAACCTCTCGTGAGAGTGTTCAATGTCGCTGAATTTAGCCGCTCGCGGGAGTGTTGCCATCCGTACTAACCCGGAGGCAGATCATCCGTCAGCCGTGCTCTTCGATGACCGACGCCCGCACGTCGTCCTCGATCAGCTTCCAGATGTGATCCACATAGGCGACGAACTCCGGCTTGCGCTTGATGTCGAGCTCGCGCGGGCGGGGGAGATCGATCTTCACGGCCTCCTGGAGGCGGCCTGGCCGTCGCGCGAACACCAGCACGCGGTCGGCGAGGAACACCGCTTCGTCGATCTGATGGGTGACGAACACGACGGTCTTGCGGCCTTGCTCCCAGATGCGCAGCAGCTCGGTCTGCATGATCTCGCGGGTCTGGGCGTCGAGCGCCGCGAACGGCTCGTCCATCAGCAGCACTTCGGGATCGATCGCGAGCGCGCGCGCGAGGTTCACGCGCTGCCGCATGCCGCCGGAAAGCTGGCGCGGGTGGTAGTTCTCGAAGCCGGCGAGTCCGACGAGCTTGAGCAGGTCGAGGGCGCGCTTGCGCTCCGCCGCGCCGACGCGGCCAGCCACTTCGGGTCCGATCAGCGTGTTCGACAGCACGGTGCGCCAGGGCAGCAGGCTGTCGTTCTGGAACACGAAGCCGCGGCGGCCGCCCGGGCCGCGCAGCGGCTGCCCGTCCAGCATGATGGTGCCCGAGGTCGGGGGCTCGAGCCCCGCGACCATGCGCAGGAACGTGGTCTTGCCGCAGCCGCTCGGCCCGACTACGGCGATGAACTCGCCGCTGTCGACCGCGAGGCTGAGTTCTCTGAGCGCTTCGAGATCGCCGAACCGCTTGCTGAGGCCTGTAATTTCGAGCTTGCGCGCCATGGTTCAGTCCTTCGTCCAGGGCACGAGTTTCTTTTCCATCCAGCCGAAGCCGGCCGTCATGGCGATGCCGGCGATCGCCAGAATGATCACGCCGGCGAACAGGTCCGGCATGTTGAACGCGTCGGCCGACTGGCTGATCAGCCGGCCGAGGCCGGCGCGGGAGCCGAACAACTCGGCCACCACCACGCCAATGAGACCGCGGCCGATGCCGAGCTTAAGGCCGGCCAGGATGAAGGGCAGGGCCGAGGGCAGCGACACCTTGAAGAAGATCTGGCTGCCGCTCGCACCGAAGCTCCGCAGCATCTCGACCAGCCGGTCGCTGGTGGTGCGCAATCCGGCCTCGGTGTTGATCGTCACCGGGAACAGCACCAGGAAGATCACCACCAGCACCTTCGACCAGATGCCGATGCCTAGCCACAGGATGAACAGCGGCGCCAGCGCGATCGTGGGCGTCGCGTAGAAGCCGGAGATCCAGGGCTGCAGCGCCTGTTTGAAGCGCACGCTGCTCGCCATGCCGAAGCCGAAGGCGATGCCGATCGCGCTTGCGATCACGTAGCCCAGCGCGAACTCCTGCGCGCTGACGACGATATGGCGCCCCAACTCGCCGGTCAGGCTGAGCTTCCAGATCGCCACGACGATCTGCGATGGCGACGCCAGAAACAGCGCATTGGCGATCAGGAAGCGGCTCACCAGCTCCCAAAGCAGCAGGCCTCCCGCAACGGAAAGAAAGCTGGCCAGATAGTTCTCGCGCAGATGCTTCAGCATGTCAGTCGGCGATCTGCGTTACGCCGGGCAGGAACAGCCGGTCTACGGAAAAGTCCTGCGGAATGTCGCCCAGCGACTTCAGCGCATCGACCAGCGTGCCGAGTTTCGATTTGGAAATTTTGCCGGTCGCTTCGAGATACTTTCCTTTGATCAGGAAGTCGTAGGCGAGCTCAACGTCGGATTGCTTGATTTTTGAGACCTTCATCAGAATCTGCACCGCCTCGTTGCGATTGGCCGGATCGTAGAGCCAAGCCATGCTCTTGTTGTAGACCTCGATCACCTTCTGCACCGTGGCCTTGTTGCTGGCGGCCCAGTTGGTGTTCACGCTGATGCCGGCGAACGGCATGTCGACATAATCGACGGTGTTGCCGAGGAGCGTGAAGCCCGCCGACTGGGCGTTGAAGCTGAACGGCGGCGTCAGGATCGCCGCATCGACGGCGCCGGCCTGCAGCGCTGAGTAGCGTGCCGACGTGGCGCCGGCGAAGGTCATATCGAACTCGCCGGGCTTGACGCCGTTCGGCGCGAGCATCCGTTCGACGAAAATGCGCGTGATGTCTTTGGCGCCGCCGACCGAGATCATCTTGCCTTTGAGCTCGCCGATGCTCTTCAGGCCGGGCTTGCCGAGCAACGCGTAGGGCGGCGCCTGGACCTCGAGCCGGATGAGCGCGAGCGGCGCGCCCTTTTCGATGGCGCGGATCGGGTCGACCAGCCCGGAATTTGTGGAGAAATTCGCCGATCCCGCGGCGACCTGCTGGATCACCGCGGCGTTCGACTGTGCGTAGACGATGTCGGGCGTCAGGCCGGCCGCTGCGAAGAGGCCTTTCTCCTGCGCGACCGCACTCGGCCAGAAATTCGCCGATGACGAGCCGACCGAGATCAGCGTGACAGTCTCGGCGGCTGTCGCGGGCCGCGCGAACGATGCCAGAGCGAGAATAATTGCCGCAGACATCAGACGCTTCATCGTGGGCCCCATCGCTTGCGGTCTGATCAATCGGTGAGCTTGACGATATCGGGCAAGACCAGCGTGGTGGTGTCGAAATCCGCTGGCAGATCGCCGAGCTGCTGCATGGCCTTGACGATTGCATTCAGCTTGGTGCGTGACAGCTCGCCCTTCGACTCGAAGAACTTGCCCTTGATCAGGAAGTCGTAGGACTTTTCGCAATCCTCGAGCTTGATTTTGCTTACGTCGG
The DNA here is from genome assembly GCF_001579845.1 of Rhodoplanes sp. Z2-YC6860. Classification (GTDB taxonomy): domain Bacteria; phylum Pseudomonadota; class Alphaproteobacteria; order Rhizobiales; family Xanthobacteraceae; genus Z2-YC6860. The sequence continues at coordinate 6,381,881 of NZ_CP007440.1, read as the reverse complement.
CCAGAATCTGCACGGCTTCGGCCCGATTGGCTGGATCGTAGAACCAAGCCACACTCTTCAGATGAGCGGCGAGCATCCGCCGCAACAGGTCTTTGTTGTTCCCTGCCCAGGTGCGATTGACGATCGAGCCCGAGAACGGCAGCTCGGGCGCGTAGTCGACGGTTAGTCCAAGTTCGTTGTAGCCCGCCGCCACTGCCTGGAAGTTATATGGCGGCACCACGAGAGTCGCGTCCACGGCTCCGGCCTGCAAGGCAGAGGCGCGCGCCGCAGTTGCGCCGGCAAACACAGTGTCGAACTCGCCGGGTTTGACGCCGTTCGGCTCAAGCATGCGCTCGATGTAGATCTTGGTGATGTCCTTGGGACCGCCAATCGAGATCACCTTGCCCTTGAGATCCTTGATGGTCTTGATCGAAGGCTTGGAGATGAGCGCATAGGGTGGTGCCTGCAGTTCGAGCCGCACGATCGCCACCGGCGCTTTCTGTGATGCCGCGCGGATCGGATCAACCAGGCCGGTCGACATGGTGATGTCGAGAGAGCCTGCTGCGAGCTGCTGCACAAGATTTGCGCTCGACTGTACGTAAACGACGTCGAGGTTGATGTTCTCGGCGGCAAAGAAGCCCTTCTTCTGGCCGATGAACACCGGCCAGATATTGGACGAGGCCGAGCCCACTGTGCCGATGGTGACCGTATCGGCGGCGCGTGCGGATGGCTGCGTCGCCAAGCTCGAACCGAGCAGCAACAGCGCCAAGGCAACGCGCCGCGAGTACGTCATTTTCGCCCTCCTGCCGCCCGCTTCCTCGCGGGCGTCTTGCTCTCCGGCACACCGTCCATCTGAGCCAGGTAATGCCTTGCAATTTCCGAGCCGGTCGCCTTCCAGACCTTCTTGTGCTTACAGATGTATTTCAACGCTGCGTCGAAGGCGCCGATCCGGTGCGGCACACCAATCAAATAGGGGTGCAAAGCGATCGCCATGACGCGGCCGGACTTGGCACCCTCTTTATAAAGCACGTCGAACTGGTCGCAGATCATCTTGGCGAAGCCGTCGGCTGAGACCAAACGTCGCTCAATCGCCGATTTGTCATTGAGTTGCTGGGTATAAGGCATGGAGACGATGGTGCGGCCGTCGTCCAACGTCATCTGGTAAGGCTGGTCGTCATTGCACCAGTCGGCGACATACTCGCAGCCGTTGTCGATCAGGTGGTCGAGCGAGTCCCAGGTCTCCTGAAGGCCTGAACTGAGCCAGCCTGTGGGCCGCTTGCCGGTGTGCTTTTCGATGGTCGAGAAGGTGTTGCGGACGATCTGCGCCTCTTCACCGGGACCAGCCTCATTCAGCCGGCGCGTGTTGCTCTCGTTGTGGCCCATCCACTCCCACTTGCGCTTCTCGCCTTCCTCCATGATGCGAGGATGTTCCGCACAGAGGTTCGAGTTGAGCGCGACCGTGCCGCGAATGTCATACTTGTCGAGCGTGTCCATGATGCGGAACACGCCGACGCGGTTGCCGTAATCGCGCTCGCTCCACATCACGACGTCGGGAATCTTGGCGCCTGCGCCGTAGCCGCCGGGCTTCTCCAGCATCGAGAAGTATTCGATGTTGGGAATGATCCAGAGCGCGACATGCGCGCCTCCCGGCCATTCCAGCCGCGGGCGGTCGATGATCGGCGAGTAGGGAAACGGACCGTAGGAGCGCGGCTTCATGGTCAGCTCGCCTTTTTCACCGCGAGACCGTCGAGGTGTTTCACGACCTCGTCGACGCGCATCACGTCGGTGTATTTGTGGTGCATGTCGAACAGGTTGACCTTGTGCGACAGCATGCTGCGATCGAAGCAGCATTCCTCGACCACCGTGACGTGGAAACCGGCCGAATAGGCATCGACCGAAGACGCCCGCACGCAGCCCGACGTGCTTTCGCCGCAGACGATGATGCTCTGGATGCCGAGCTGTGTCAGATGCGCCATGATCGGCGTGCCGTAGAAGGCCGAGGCGCGCTGCTTGGTGATGACGACGTCGCCGGTCTGCGGCTTGAACTCCGGCCTGATCTGATAGAGATCCGGATCGAGCTGCACGCGCTGACGCCGCGTCGCGGTTACGCGCGAGGGGATGCTGTCGAGGCGGGTGTCCGAGGTCGTATAGAAGATCGGGATGCCGGCTGCACGCGCCGCGGCGAACAGCCGCTTGGTCGGCTCGATCGCCGCATGAGCATTCTCGCCGCACGTCGACGGATAGGTGTTGTGGAGCTGTGCCACGGGCTTGGCGCCGCCCTGATACGCGAGCTCGTAGAGGTCGATGGCGAGCAGCGCCGGCGAAGGACCAACAAACGTCTTCCGCGAATAGTGCTTATAGATGTCGAGGACGTCCGGCGGCACGGTGTCCTTCCAGCAATGGTTCTCGAAATCGTCGGCCATGGTGCTCTCCCTGCACATATCGATCTGGCGAAGGAGGGAGCCTATCGGGGCTGCCGTCAACGTCAAAGCGTCACTTGACGGATCAGCTATGCGGCGCACCGTTCTCGCCCGTGGAAAGCGGCAAGCGCAATCGCAACAAACGACGCGGCTATTTGAGCTGATCCGACACCTTGGCGATCGCAGCCTTGGCGCAGTTCTCGTCACCCTCCTGGGACGATCCGCTGACGCCGACCGCGCCGATGGTTTCGTCGCCAATCTTGATCGGCACGCCGCCGCCGAGCGGGATCACGTCGGCGAGGCCGCGCTGGCCGGCAAGTGCGGTTTCGCTGCGCTTGGCCCATTCGAGCGATGTCTGCCGGAATGTTCTGGCCGTGTAGGCCTTTCGACGCGCCAGATCGAAGCCGTGCGGCGGCGAGCCGTCGCCGCGAATCCAGACGCGGACCAGGCCCGCACGATCGACCACTGCGACCGATAGACCCACGCCGTTCGCGGAGCATTCCATGGCGGCGTCTGCAATCGCGCGCGCCAGCGGTGTCGAGATGTTGCGTTCGGAGATCACGCCCTGCGCATGCGCCATGATCGAAGAGGCGAGCATGACAAACACACATACAAAGAGCGGCAGTCGAAAGTGATGTCGCATGATCGCCTCCCCAGATGATTGAGGTGGCATTCGTTCGCGCCACTCTCTTTCAAGGGAGCATAGCGTTGATTGTGGCGCCCCGGAAGGATGACCGCGTCGTCAACCGCTTATCAAAACTGCAACCGGCAACTTGTTGAGCAACTCGCGGCAGCAGAGGCTCGCTGGAGCGCCGGGTATCAGCGCGTTGTCCCAGGTGCTGCGATGATCGGCGTTGATGGTGATCTCGGCGTTAAAGCCCTCCGTCGGCCAATGGTTGCCTTGATCGGTGAGCGCTGCGAAATGACGCCCGGTCACGACCAAGAGCCGCTCGCTGCGATGAGGCCTCATGAAAGCCGTGATGTGTTCCCGATCGGGGCCTGTGACTTCAACCGGTTGGTAGCGGCCTTCGCAAAACAGAGCCGGGTGGCGGTTGCGAAGCTGCAAGAGCTTGTGCGTGAGCGCGAGCTTGAGATGGCCGTCCAACCAGCGACCGACGAGATCGTTCCAATCCGCATCGGCGGCGAGCGCTGCGCGACGGGCATCGAAGTCGACAGGCCTGCGATTGTCGGGGTCGACCAGCGACAGGTCCCACAATTCGGTGCCCTGATAGAAATCCGGCACGCCGGGCATCGTGGCCTTGAGCACGAGCTGTGACAGGCTGTTGAGTGCACCCATGAGCGTGGTCCGGCGCGCAAAGTCTCCGAACGTGTCGAGGAATTCGAGCGACTCCGTCCGGTCGAGCATGCGCCGCACGAAGGCCGTGAGCTTTGCCTCATAGTCCTCGTTGGGGCTGATCCAGCTGGTTTCGAGCTTGCCCTCGCGGGCGGCCTTCACCGCATAGGCCTCGATGCGCTTGACGAAGTCGTCGCTGATCGGGGCGTGCGGCCAGACGCCGATCAGTGTCTGATACAGAAGATACTCGTGTCCGACGGACGGGCTTCGTTCGTCGTCGGAGATCGTCACGAAGCGCGCGTTCAGCCTGCGCCAATGCGTGACATGCTCTTCCCACAAGCCTGGGATTTCGGAGAGCGCGAGGATGCGGGCACGGGCGTCCTCGCCGCGCTTGGTGTCGTGTGTCGAGGTCGCCGTCAGGCCATGCGTGAAATGCCCGGCGCGTTGCGCCATCCGGCGATGGAATTCATCGGTCGAAAGGCCGGGCAGGGTCGGATAGCCGCCGACCTCGTTCAGCGCGATCAGACTCTGATAGCGATAGATCGCCGTGTCCTCGAGCGACTTCGCCATCATGGGGCCGGTGAACTGCTGAAGCTTGAGCGCGAACTGCCGGACTCGCGTGCGGCTGTAGGGCAGGCCCGAATGATTGAGGTCGGTGGTGATGCAACAGCGAAGGAAATCGAAGATGTCGATATCGGGTCCCTGCCAGCGGCGGCGCGCGGCGGCGATCACATTGTCGATCGCGATGCGGTCGCGGTCGGCGCAGCTGCGTGGCGAGACGTACGTGCGGTAGACTGGGAATTCGAGCACATAGAGCTCCAGTGCCTCCCGCAGCCGGTCTGGCGTGTAGTCGCGCGAGCTGAAGTGCCCGGCCGCGATGCGGGCGAGAAGCTGCGCCAGCACGTTGAACTCGCTCGCCAGAATGGTGTTGAGCACGCGAAGCTTCGCGCTTTCCAGCACGGCCTCGAAGTGGCCGAGCTCTGGCGCCATGTCGCGCCAGGTTCGCTCAAGCTCGACGCGTCCGCGCTCGTTGACAAGCAACCGTGAGATCGTGTTGAGCCATTCATAGCCGGTGGTGCCGGCAATGCCGGAAAACGGCGGCAGCTCCTCGTCGTCCTCGACGATCTTTTCGATCACCACATAGAACGGCTCTCTGCGGCCGCGCGCTTGCGCGGTCAGCGTCTGCAGGCGGCGGGTGTATTGCAATGGATCGTAAAGGCCGTCGATGTGGTCGAGCCGCAGCCCATGCAGACGCCCTTCTGCGATCAGGCGGGCGACCAGGACATGGGTCTTCTGGAACGTGCCGGCGTCTTCCATGCGAAGGCCGGCGAGCTCGTTGACGTCGAAGAAGCGCCGGTAGTTGATGCTGGACGGCGCGAGCCGCCAGAACGCCAGCCGATAGTGCTGACGCTCCAGCAGGCGATGCAGCAGGTTGATCCCGCTTTCGTGGTCGGGGCGATAGGCCTTCAGCCCGCGTTCGATGACAGAAGGCGCATCGGGAATATCGGCGAGTCTGCGCTTCAGCGCCGGGGTATTGCGATAGGATGGCGTGCCGGGGTGGCGGTGCTCGTCGGCGAGCGCCAGCATCGCTTCGCCGGCGGGCTCCTTTGTGCCGTCGGCTGCCGTGACAATGGTGCTCAGGATATCGCTATAGCGCTGCGGATTGATCGGGAAGCGATGGTCGAAATACCAGGCTGAGAAGCTTCCCTCGGTTGCGTCGTATTTCAGCTCGATCTCGCCCGCGGTGAGAGCCCCGTTGTACGGTTGCCCCAGAACCGGCAGCAGCACACCGCCGCCCTTGCGATAAGGCAGCAGATCCCACGCGATGTCGAAGGAGGCGGCATGCGGTGACTGCGGGCCCCATTCCAGCACGTCGAGCCACCAGGGATTATCGTGACCTCCGACCGCCATGTGGTTCGGCACGAAATCCAGAATGAGACCGAGATCGTGCTGCTTCAAAGCATCGCTCAGCCGCGTGAAGGCCTCGTCGCCGCCGAATTCCGGATTGAGCGCGTTGTGGTCGATGATGTCGTAGCCGTGCTGGCTGCCGGCCCGGGCTTTGAGGAACGGCGACGCATAGAGATGGCTGATGCCGAGCGCCTTGAGGTAAGGCACAAGCGCCGTCGCCTGATCGAAGCCGAAGTCTTTGCTCAGCTGCAGCCGATAAGTCGAATGCGGAATGGCGGGCGGCATCAGCTCGGCCCGATCCATACGAACACCGACCACGGCGGAAGTTCATCGGGTGGCGGGCCGCCCCACACGGCGTGGCCAGACATGGCGTGAGGCCGCTCGCGCGCTTGCAAGCTGAAGTTCGCGAGCATCGACAGCCTCTCGGCGGGACGTATGCGCCATTGAGCGATGAGGACGCCGTCCTCGAAACGCGCCGTGCCGTGACCGTCCATCAAGTGCGGCAGCCGCGGTGTGATGTGAGCCTTGCGCGCCCCGAGGAGGTCTTTCACGAATGTCAGGCGTGCGGTGTGCCCGGACTGTGACCGCACGCTCCAATCGAGGGTCGCGAGCCGTACTGTTTCTTCCGCCAGAGGATCAGGCACCTCGTCGCGATACTTTTCATAAGCTTCAGAAAATTCCCGCCGCCGGCCCTCGCGCACCGCCTGTGCCAGATCGCCCTTGAAATCGCAGAAGAACGGAAACGGCTCGCGCGCCGCCCATTCGTCGCCCATGAACATCAGCGGCGGGCCCGGCGCGAGCAACGTGATGGCGAGCGCAGCCTCAAGGGCCTCGGGCGTTGCCAGCCCGGTCAATCGTTCGCCGAGCGCGCGGTTGCCGATCTGGTCGTGGTTTTGCAGGAAGTTGACGAACGCCGTGAGCGGCAACTTGGCGGTGGTTTCGCCGCGCGGCTCGCCGCCGCGATGCGGCGACGGCTCGCCCTGATAGGCGAAGCCCTGTGCCAGCACTCGCGCGATGTAGGGCGCGGGATCGCGATAGTCGGCGTAGTAGCTGGTGGTTTCACCTGTCAGCGCGACGTGAAACGCGTGGTGATAGTCGTCATTCCACTGCGCGCGATACTTGCCGACAGGAGGATCGACGACGGGATCGAGCAGGCTCGCCTGATTGGCATCGTTCTCCAGGACCAGGTGAATGTGCCGGCCGCTTTCCGCGATCAATGCACCGGCGGCCTCGCTCAGTTTGCGCAGGAGAAGTCCGCGGCCCGGCTCGACGATGGCGTGGACCGCGTCGAGGCGCAGCCCATCGAAGCGAAACTCGTCGAGCCAATAGAGGGCATTCTCGATTGCGAAACGCCGCACCAGCGGATTTCCGTAATCGATCGCGCTGCCCCAGGGTGTGTTCGCCGGCGTGAAAAACTGCGGCGCATAGCGGCCGAGATAATTTCCCTCGGGGCCGAAGTGGTTGTAGACCACGTCGAGAAACACCATCAGGCCCTTGCCATGGGCGGCATCGATCAAGGCCTTGAGATCGTCAGGCCGGCCATAGGCGCTGTCGGGGGCAAACAGCAGTACGCCGTCATAGCCCCAGTTCCAGCGGCCGGCGAAATCGGCGACGGGCATCAGCTCGATCGCCGTGAAGCCTGCCTCGACCACATGGTCGAGCTTGTCGATCGCGGCGCGGAACGTGCCGTCCGTCGTAAAGGTGCCGGTGTGCATCTCCAGGAACACGCATTCATGCCACGGGCGGCCCTTCCAGCCGGCGGCCTGCCAGCCGAAGGCCGGGTCGATCACTTCGCTGGGCCCATTGACGTCTTCCGGCTGGAAGCCCGACGCAGGGTCAGGCACGTCGATCTCGTCGTCGATGCGGAAGCGGTAGCGCGTGCCAGGCCTGGCATCCGGCGCCACGATCGAGAACCAGCCTTCGCTGTCGCGCTGCATCGGACGGATGTCTTCTTCCTTGCCATGCATCTTGAGTGCGACGCTCTTTGCGTCCGGCGCCCACAGCCGGAACGTCACGCCGTCGGCGCCGATCGCCGGTCCAAAGCGTCGATCCCTGGTCATGGCTTGCCGGCGAAAGCCAGGATCGATGTCGCGGGCGAGGTGAGCTTTGCGCCAGGCACCTCACTCACGTCTTCCTTCAGCACCGAGTTGTCGGCCGTGCTGAGCACGCGCGACCATTTCGCGATGCCCGGAAGCTTTGGCAAGGTGACCGCGATGGCATCGTGCGCGCCGTTGAACACGAGGTAGAGCGGCTCGCCGCCGGCCTTCTCGCCGCTGGCTTTGGGCGCCGCCAGCACATAAGCGAGAAATCGCCCTTCAGGGAATTTCCAATCCTCCTCGTTCATCTCGGCCGCGTCGGGGCGCAGCCAGATCACGTCGTGGCTGCCGTCGCCATTTTTGCCTTCGAGCCAGTGCCGCGTCCGAATCTGCGGGAAGCGCTGCCTCAACTCGGCCATCGCGCCGACGAATCCGGTGTCATCATCTTCGCTGCCGAGTTTCGACCAGTTCACCCAGCCGATCTCGTCGTCCTGGCAATAGGCGTTGTTGTTGCCGCCTTGCGTGTTGGCGACTTCGTCGCCGGCCAGCATCAGTGGGACACCCATGGCGAGAAGCAGAGATGCAAGCTGGTTGCGACGCAGCAGCCTGCGGCAGGCGAGAATCTTGGGATCGTCGGTCGGGCCCTCGACGCCGCAATTGAGGCTGTTGTTGTCGTCGGAGCCGTCGCGATTGTCCTCCTTGTTCGCCTCGTTGTGCTTGTGCTCATAGCTGACGAGGTCGTTCAACGTGAAGCCGTCGTGCACGACGACATGATTGATGCTGGCCTGCGGTGCGCGGCCATCGTGCCGGTATTGCGGGGCCGAGCCGGTCAGCGCGCTGGCAAGTTCGCCGAGGAGATTGCCTTCGCCGCGCCAGTAGCGCCGCATGGTCTTGCGATAGACGTCGTTCCACTCCGACCAGCCCGGCGGAAAGCCGCCGACCTGATAGCCGCCGAGGCCGATGTCCCATGGCTCGGCGATCATCTTGACGTTGGCCAGCACCGGGTCCTGACGCACGGCCGCGAAGAATGCCGCGTGCCTGTCGAAGCCCGGCGTGCGGCCGAGTGTCGATGCGAGATCGAAGCGGAAGCCGTCGACGTGAAAGACCTCGACCCAGTGCCGCAGCGAGTCCATCACCATCTGCAACACGCGCGGATGCGTCAGATTCAGCGCGTTGCCAGTGCCGGTGTAATTCTCGTAAAAGCGCGGCTTGTCGGGCACCAGCCAATAATACGCGGTGTTGTCGATGCCGCGGTAGCAATGGGTCGGGCCGAGGTGATTGCCCTCGCAGGTGTGGTTGTAGACCACGTCGAGGATCACCTCGATGCCGGCGCTGTGCAGCTCGGACACCGTGGAGCGGAAGGCGCTCTGGACGTTCTCGTTGTCGTAACGCTGCTCCAGAGCGAAAAAGCTCAGCGTGTTGTAGCCCCAATAGTTCTTCAATCCGTGCTCGACGAGATGGCGCTCGTCCATGAAGGAGTGGATCGGCAGGAGCTCGAGCGCGGTGACGCCAAGCTTGCGCAGATGTTCGATCATCGCAGGCGCGGCGAGACCTCGGTACGTGCCGCGCAGCTCCTTGGGCACGTCCTCCCGAAGCTGCGTCACGCCTTTGATATGAGCCTCGTAGATAAAGGTGTCTTCCCACGCTGTGCTGGGATGGATGTCACGGCCCCAGGTGTGAGCCGGATCGACCACCGCGGATTTGATCATCGAGCGCGCGTTGTCGCGGCGGTCGATGGCGAGGTCCTCGCGTTTGTGTCCGATGCGATAGGGCAGATGCGCGTCGGTCCAGTGATAGGCGCCGCCGAACTGCCTGGTGTATGGATCGATCAGCAGCTTGTTCGGGTTGAAGCGGAAGCCGCGTTCGGGATCGTACGGCCCGTGCACACGATAGCCGTAAAGCTGGCCCGGCCGGGCGGACAGCACGTAGCCGTGCCAGACGTCGTCGGTGCGTTCCGGCAGCGGAAGGCGCTCCAACTCGGTGCGGCCGGTGCGGTCGAACAGGCACAACTCCACCTTCTCGGCGGTCGACGAGAACAGCGCGAAGTTGGTGCCGCGGCCATCCCAGGTCGCGCCAAGCGGATGCGGCGAGCCGGCGGAAATCCGCTGGCTAGCCTTCGGGTACGAAATAGAGGGCAGCAAGCGGTGGTAAGACAAGGTGGAGCTCCGGACTGTCCGGCGTCACAACAGCCGAGACCAGTCCCCCGTTCCCCGCATTGCTGCCGCCATATGCAGCAGCATCGGTGTTGAGCACCTCGCGCCAGTTTCCGGCGAAGGGTACTCGGATGCGGTAGTTGTGCCGGACCTCGGGCGTGAAGTTCACCACCACCACGCAGCGCGCGCGGGGGGCCTGCCCCTTGCGCAGCCAGGCGAACACGCTCTGGTTGGCGTCGTCGGTGACCAGCCATTCGAAGCCGTTGGCGTCGCAATCGAGCTGGTGCAGCGCCGGCGTCGACCGGTAGAGCTTGTTGATATCCCGAATGAGTCGCTGCACGCCCTGATGCTGCGGCCGTTCGAGCAAGTGCCACGGCAGGCTTTGATCGTGATTCCACTCGGTATCCTGGGCGAATTCGCAGCCCATGAACATCAGCTTCTTGCCCGGATGGCCGAACATGAATCCGTAGTAGGCGCGCAGATTGGCGAAGCGCTGCCACTCGTCGCCTGGCATGCGGCCGAATATGGAGCGCTTGCCGTGCACGACTTCGTCGTGAGACAGCGGCAGGACGAAATTCTCGAAGAACGCGTAGTGCAGTCCGAACAGGATGCTGCCGTGATGGTGACGGCGGTGAATCGGCTCCTTGGAAATGTAGTCAAGGGTGTCGTGCATCCACCCCATGTTCCATTTGTAGCCAAAGCCAAGCCCGCCCCAATCGACCGGCCGTGACACCATTGGGAAGGCGGTGGATTCTTCGGCCACCGTGGTGGCGTGCGGGTTGCGCCCGTACACCTGCGTGTTGGCGCGGCGCAGGAAATCAATCGCTTCGATGTTCTCGCGGCCGCCGTGCTTGTTCGGAATCCAGCCGCCTTGCGGCCGGCTGTAGTCGAGATAGAGCATCGAGGCGACGGCATCGACCCGCAGCCCGTCGATGCCGTAACGCTCCAGCCAGAACAGCGCGTTGGCGATGAGCATGTTCGACACTTCGACGCGGCCGTAATTGTAGATCAGCGTGCCCCAGTCGAGATGGCGGCCCTGCATCGGATTGGCGTGTTCGTAGAGCGCGGTGCCGTCGAACTGGGCGAGGCCATGCGGATCGTCCGGGAAGTGACCCGGCACCCAGTCGAGCAGGACGCCGAGGCCTGCGCGATGACAGGCGTCGATGAAATGCGCGAAGTCTTCCGGTGTGCCGAAGCGGCTGGTCGGCGCAAAGAGACCGGTCGGCTGATAGCCCCATGAGCCGTCGAACGGATGCTCGGAAATCGGCATCAGCTCGATGTGGGTGAAGCCCATGTCGGTCACGTAGGCGGGGAGCTGCTCGGCCATTTCGCGATAGGTCAGCCAGCGGTTGCCGTCCTCCGGCTTTCTTCGCCACGAGCCGAGATGAACTTCGTAGATCGAGATCGGCGCGCCGAGCGCGTTGGCGTCGTGCTCGAGCCGCGCCGGACGCGGCAGGCGCTTGTCGTCGATCACCACGGAGGCGGTCGACGGCCTGATCTCGGCGCCGAACGCGATCGGATCGGACTTCAACGGCAGCATCTGCCCGTTCGGGCCGACGATCTCATACTTGTACTTGTCGCCGGCGCGTGCGGCGGGCACGAAGATTTCCCAATAGCCGTTGCCGCGCACACGCATGGCATGGCGGCGTCCGTCCCACAGATTGAAATCGCCGACCACGCTGACGCGCCGGGCGTTCGGTGCGAACACCGCAAAGCCCACGCCGTGCACGCCCTCGAACTCCATCGGATGCGCGCCGAGCTTGTTGGCGAGATCGAGATGATTGCCTTCGCCAAGCAGATGGAGATCGAGGTCCGACAAAATCGGGGGGAAGCGGTAGGGGTCTTCGAGCTCGACCTCGCGCGTGCCAAAGCGGGCGCGCAGGCGATAGTGGCGTTCATCGGCCGCCACCGGTCCGGCAAACAGGCCGGCATCGTGGATGCGCGGCAGTTCACTGACATGGCCTGCGTCGTCGAGCACCTTCACTTCGGCGGCGTCAGGCAGGAACACGCGCACCACCGGCCGGTCGTTCTCATGATGCAAGCCGAGATAGTTGAACGGGTCGTGATGGACGCCGTTGACGATCGCCTGGGCTGCTGAGGAGAGGTGATTCATGGTTGCACGACACCGTGATGGGCAAGGATGCGTAACGTCCCTTCAAGGGGAACGTGCAACCACGCCGGACGGTTCATCAGCTCGTATTCCATCTCGTAGAACGCCTTCTCGAGAAGGAAGAATTCCAGGAGATCGCGCGCCTCCGTGGCGTCTGCAGGCCACAGCGCTGCATCGGCGGTCTGCCGGCAGGCGTTCCAGAACTCCTCCGTCGCCTTCTGCCGCCAGATGTCGAGCTTGGGTTTCAGGATTGCGCGCTCCTCGGCGGTGAGGTTGGTCGCGTTGGCGAGCGCCGCAGTGGTCGAATAGTCGATCGAGCGGAGCATGCCGGCGATGTCACGCGCCGCCGGAACCTTCTGCCGGCGCTCGTCCAACGAGCGGCCGGGCTCACCCTCGAGATCGAGGATGAAGGCGTCATCCTTGACGATCAGCACCTGGCCCAGATGGAAGTCGCCGTGATGGCGCGCTTTTGAGGCGTTGGCACAGCCCGGCAGCAATGAGCGGATATGCGCTTCGATCGCCGGGCGCACCTGCAGCAGCCGGTCGACGTCGGCCGTGACGGCCTCTTCGAGGCTCGCCCGTTTTGAAGTCAGGAGATCGAGCACGTGGCCGGAGCGCTCGACGAGCCGCTCGGTCCAGGCCGAGACATCCTCGGGACGGATCGGCTCGGGCGCAAAGTCGGGAACGTCGGGACGGCTCGCGAGCGCCGTCTGGAATTCGCCGGTGCGGCGGCCGAGCTGCCGGATGCGCTGGAGATAGGACGTCAGCTCCATATCTTCTTCAGCGTTGGCGGCCGTCAGCACCCGCTGGTCGTCGATGTAGCGATCGAGAAAGGCGCCGGTCACGGTCCAGGCGTCGCCCTGGTTTTCGACGAAGCGATGCACCACGGCAAGCGCGCTGCGCGCGCTGCCTTCAACCAGTTCGACGGAGCCGAGCAGGTCCGGCACATTACGGAAGCTGGTGTGCTCGATCAGGAAGCGTCCCATCTCGATTTCGGGATGGATGCCTTCGTTGACCTTGCGCAGCACCTTGACGACATAATCGCGGTCCGCGATCACCGTGGTGTTGGACTGTTCGCGATTGAGCGCGGTGGCCTTCTCGATCGTCGGCTGTGGCGCGTCTTTGAAGACGCTGGTCGGAGTGAACTCGATCCGATACCTGCCTTCCTCGATCGCGTGGCTGTCATGGACGGCCGTCAGCAACACGGTGATGGCGTCCTTGTCTGCTGCGGCATCGACCAGCGCGCCCTCCCGTGGGCCACGGCGAATGGCAGCGAGCACATTGGGTGTCATCGAAGCATCGAGCCGGTCGGGTCGCGCCCATCGCAGGGTCAGCGGCACCTGATAGAGCGAAGTGGCGCCGCGCGAGGAAGCCACCCTCACCAGTGCGAGACCTGCCGACAGGTTTTCGCGCTCGACCGGGATGAGCGCTTCAAGCTTGGCCACCTCGACGCCGTGAGCTTTCTCGGCGAACCAGCGGCGCTCGCGCAGGAAGGCCGGCAGCACGTCGTTCTCTAGCGCATTGCGTTCGCGGCTCGCCAGAAGGGAATTCCAACCCGCAGTCCAGACCAGTGTGGTGTGTTCCCGCAAAATCGGCGCGGGCTTGGTTTCCTGTGGCGCGTCGGTGAGCAGGAACCAGAAGAAGCCATAAGGCGCGAGCGTGATGGCGTAAGGCTCGTCGCCGATGCGAGGGAAGGTGCTGCGGCCAAGCATCTCCATCGGTATCCGGCCTTTCCATGGCCGCAGATCGAAGAGCGCCGACTGCGCCGAACGGGAAAGGTTTGCCACGCACAGCACGGTGTCGTTCTCGTACGAGCGGATGTAGCCCAGCACGGTGCGATTGGCGGGGCGCACGAAGGTGAGAGAGCCGCGGCTGAAGGCCTGAGTGGAGCGCCGCACGCCGATCAGGCGCTTGTGCCAGTTGAGCAGCGAGGACGGGCTGCGCTGCTGCGCCTCCACGTTGACCGACTGGTGGCCATAGACCGCGTCCATGATCACCGGCAGATAGAGCCTCGCCGGATCGCAGCGCGAGAAGCCGGCGTTGCGGTCCGAAGTCCACTGCATCGGCGTACGGACGCCGTTGCGGTCGCCGAGATAGATGTTGTCACCCATGCCGATCTCGTCGCCGTAATAGATGATCGGCGTACCGGGCAGCGAGAACAGCAGCGAGTTCATCAGCTCGATCTTGCGGCGATCGTTGTCCATCAACGACGCGAGCCGCCGACGGATGCCGAGATTGATGCGGGCGCGTGGATCGTTGGCGTAGGTCGACCAGAGATAGTCGCGCTCCACGTCGGTGACCATTTCCAATGTCAGCTCGTCGTGGTTGCGCAGGAACAGCGCCCACTGGCAGTTCGCCGGAATGTCCGGCGTCTGCCGCAGGATGTCGGCGATCGGGAAGCGGTCTTCCTGGGCGATCGCCATGTAGATGCGCGGCATCAACGGAAAATGGTAGGCCATCTGGCATTCGTCGCCATCGCCGAAATAGGCTGCGACGTCTTCGGGCCACTGGTTGGCCTCGGCGAGCAGCAGCTTTCCGGGCGCGTAGGAATCGAGCTCGCGGCGGATCTGTTTGATGATCGCATGCGTCTCGGGGAGATTCTCGTTGTTGGTGCCCTCGCGCTCGCAGAGATAAGGGATCGCGTCGAGCCGGAACCCGTCGACGCCCATGTCGAGCCAGCGCCGCATCACCTGGATCACGGCCCACAGCACCCGTGGATTGTCGAAATTCAGATCCGGCTGATGCGAAAAGAAGCGGTGCCAGTAGTAGGCATTGGCCTGCGGGTCCCAGCTCCAGTTCGACTTCTCGGTATCGCTGAAGATGATCCGCGTGCCGGAATATTTCTGGTCGTTGTCGCTCCAGACGTACCAGTTGCGTGCATCAGTGTGCGGTCCGCTCCTTCGCGCGCGTTTGAACCACGGATGCTGGTCGGAGGTGTGGTTGATGACCAACTCGGTGATCACCCGCAGATCGCGGCGGTGCGCCTCGTTCATGAAGCGGCGAAAATCGCGCAGCGTGCCGAAATCGCGGTTGATGCGCCGGTAGTCGGCGATGTCGTAGCCGTCGTCGCGGCCGGGGCTCGGATAGAACGGCAACAGCCACAGCGTGTTGACGCCGAGGTCCTGCAGATAGTCGAGCCGCTCGGTCAGCCCTGCGAAATCGCCGATTCCGTCATTGTTGCTGTCGGCAAAGGCTTTGACGTGGAGCTGATAGATGACGGCGTCTTTGAACCAGAGCTCGTTCTGAGCCTTGGGCTGCACATCGATCTGCGGCAGGACGTTCACGACACGCTCTCAAATTTCACAGCGGAACAGCAGCGCGGGATCGGCGGCCGGGTCCATGGTGAGCCTGACGCCGCCCCATTCCAGCGCGTGCCGTTCGCCGGTGACGAGGTTGACGATCGATCGCACCGGATGCCGGTCGTCCGGCTGGCCGATGGTGATGTCGCCGAAGTGAAACCAGAGGCTCCGCGGGCCTTGGCCGGAGAGCGCAATCGCGCAAGCGACCGCATTGTCGTGCTTGACCGATTCCTTGACGAAGCCGATCACCTCGCCATCGTCGACCTGGGCAAAGCGCAGATCGGCGGTCTGCAGCAGCGCGGGGTTCTCGCGGCGGATGCGGTTGAGCCGTGTGATGTAGTCCTTGATATTGCCGGGCCGGTTCCAGTCGCGGAATTTCAGTTCGTATTTCTCGGAGTTGATGTACTCCTCGCGCCCCGGAATCGGCTCGTGTTCCAGAAGCTCGTAGCCGCTGTACATGCCGTAGTTCGACGACAGCGTCAGCGCGAGCGCGAAGCGCGATTTGAACATCCAGGGCTCACCCTTCTGCAGGTGCACCGGCAGGATGTCCGGCGTGTTGACGAAGAAGTTCGGCCGGAAGTAGTCACGCTCGGGATAGCGCGTCAGTTCGCTCAGATACTGCTCGAACTCCCACTTGTGGGTGCGCCATGTAAAATAAGTGTAGGACTGCGTGAAGCCGAGTTTCGCGAGCCCCTTCATGATCTTCGGCCGCGAGAAGGCTTCCGCCAGGAACAGCACGTCGGGATCGCGCTCCTGCACTTCATGGATGAGCCATTCCCAGAATGGGAACGGTTTGGTGTGCGGATTATCGACGCGGAAGATTTTCACGCCCTTTTCGACCCAGAACAGCACCACGTCGCGCAACGCCTGCCACAGCGCGACGCGGTCAGCGCAGTAGAAATCCACGTTGACGATGTCTTCGTATTTCTTCGGCGGATTTTCGGCGTATTTGATGCTGCCATCGGGCCGTTTCTTGAACCATTCGGGATGCTGTTTCAGCCACGGATGGTCAGGCGCGCACTGGATGGCAAAATCGAGCGCCACCTCCATGTTGTGCTGACGGCACGCTGCGACGAATCTCTCGAAGTCGTCGAAGGTGCCGAGCTGCGGATGGATCGCGTCGTGGCCGCCTTCGGCGCTGCCGATCGCGTAGGGACTGCCGGGATCGTTCGGAGCGGCCTTCAGCGAATTGTTGCGGCCCTTGCGGTTGATCTGGCCGATCGGGTGGATCGGCGTCAGATAAACGACGTCGAAACCCATCGCGGCGATCTCGGGCAATCGTGCCATCGCATCGCCGAACGTGCCGTGGCGGCCCGGTACGGGCGACTGGCTCCGCGGCATCAACTCGTACCAGGCACTGGCACGTGCCCTATCGCGCTCGACTGTGACTGGAATCGACAGACTCCGGATCATGTCGCTCCGCGGGTCGCCGGCGGCGACCGCCTCCGCCAGCTCGTCGTCAAGCAACAACGCGACGTTACGCGTGCGATCGAAATCGCGCTTGACGTTGTTGATAATGCGCTTGGCGTTGGCATCGGTCGGTCGCAGGTCTTCGAGCAGTTCGCGGCCTTCCAGAGCGTCGACCGAAATGTCCTGCCCGGCGTCCCGCTTCAGAATGAGTCCGTGCCGCCAGGTGGCAAACTGATCGGTCCACGCCTCGATCTCGAACAGATACCGGCCCGGCTCTGGCGGCGTGAAGCTTCCGCGCCAACGGTCGTTGCTGTGGAACGCCATTCGGGTGCGCTGCCACACCGGGCCGTTCTCATTGCGCCAGAGCAACTCCGCGGCGAGCTGGTCATGGCCCTCGCGCAGGATGTCGGCCCAGACCTCGATGGGCTCACCCGCGATCCGCTTCAGCGGATAGCGGCCACCGTCGATGCTCGGATAGACGTCCTCGACAAGAAAACGCGGCCCGGTCGGATCGTTGGGCGCCAGTTCAGGCAAATGGGGGACCGTCACCGTGCGATGATGGGATGCAGCAAGCGGATGGGATGCAGTAAGCGTCCGCGTCACGTCGTCACCGCTGGGGCTGGAAATGGATCGACGCCCGGTCAACGGCCCGGGAACCGGATTGGTTCCCTTTAATTCCATATGGAACAGCTAAGGCCATATCGGGTTTTGCCCGTTCAGAACTGCACTCCTGAAGCGCTGCATAACCCTATGGAAAATCTGCCGGAGCTGGCGGCCCATTGGGGCGTCGAAACCTCCTATTTCGACGTTCAGGGCGGCCGCCATGAGGCCAGCCCCGAGGTGCTGCGGCGCGTGATCGCAGCGCTCCAAAAATCGCAATCCAAGCCAGCGGTTTATCCCGATACCGGCGTTCTTGCGGAGCCAGCCTTCCAGGGTGACGGCCGGCGCGTCTGGATTCTGGCGGTGCAGCTTTACGGCGTGCGCTCGGCCCGCAACTGGGGCCATGGCGATTTCACCGATCTGGCGGCGCTGCTCGAGATCGTCGCCAAGGTTGGCGGCGCGGGCGTCGGGCTCAACCCACTGCACGCGCTGTTCTACGACCGTTCCGCCATTGGCAGCCCGTATTCGCCGAGCAGCCGGCTGTTCATCAATCCGCTCTACATCGACGTGACACGAGCGCCAGGGTTCAAGCCGCGCCAGATCGAAGGCTTCGCCAGCGAGATCGAGCGGCTGCGAGCTGGCGAACTCGTGGATTATCTCGCGGTCGCGAAGCTGAAGCTCGCCGCGCTGCACATCGCCTGCCGCGATTTCTTCACGCTGCGCGATGCCAGCGCCAAAGCCGACTTCGAAGCGTTTCGCCGCGAAGGCGGCCGCGAGCTCGCGATGTTCGCGGCCTTCGAGACGCTGCGCAGCATGCACGCCGGCCACTGGCCGGACTGGCCGGACGAATGGCGCGTGCCCAGCGACGAGATCGTCGACCACTTGCGTCAAAGCCATGCCGGCGACTTTGCGTTCCACGAATATCTGCAATGGGTTGCGGATCGCCAGCTCGCAGATTGCCGCGATGTCGCCAAGCATCACGGCATGCCGGTCGGGCTTTATCTCGACACCGCGATCGGTGTCGATGGCTCAGGCGCCGACGCCTGGATGGCGCAACGCGCGGTGCTGCAGGACCTTTCGGTCGGCGCGCCGCCCGATCAGTACAATCCCGCGGGGCAGGACTGGGGACTCACGGCCTACAATCCGCACGGGCTGATCGCGAGCAAGTTCGAGCCGTTCCGAAGGATGTTGCGCGCCGCCATGCGGTATGCCGGCGCGATCCGGATCGACCACGTGCTCGGCCTGATGCGATTGTTCGTCATTCCGCACGGGCTTGGCGCCGCCGATGGCGTGTATCTGCGCGGGCCGTTCTTTTCGATGCTCAAGGTCGTCTCGGAGGAGAGCCACCGTTTCCGCTGTGCGGTGATCGGCGAAGATCTTGGCACGGTACCGGAGGGCTTCCGGACCACGCTCGCGTCCTGGGGCCTGTGGTCCTATCTCGTGATGCTATTCGAACGGAACTGGGACGGCTCGTTCCGTCCGCCGTCCGAATATCCCGACATGGCGATTGCCACATTGAACACGCACGATCTGCCAACCTTCGTCGGCTGGATGAGCGGCCATGACCTGCAGCACAAGCGTTCGATCGGCGTCGATCCGGGCGAAAGCGACGAAGAGCGCCACCGTTCACGCGAGGCTCTGAAGCGAGCGATCGAAGGTGAGGGGCTCGAAGGCGTGGTGCGCTTTCTTGCCCGTACGCCGACACGGCTCGTGTCGGTCTCCATCGAAGACATTCTCGATGTGCGCGATCAGATCAATATGCCGGGCACGGTCACGCAGTATCCGAACTGGCGCCGGCGCTGGCCGCTCACGCTCGAAGCGCTCGCCTCCGAACCGCGCCTCGAGCGCATCGCCGCAGTGCTCGAGGAGGCCGGCCGCGCCGCGCGCCGCTCATGACTCCACGACCGGCACCGACCAGATCTCACTGGCGTATTCCCGGATTGCGCGATCCGACGAGAACCAGCCCATCCTCGACGTGTTGAGGATGCTCGACCGCCACCAGCCGGGCTGCACGAACGCCAGGTCGACCTTGCGTTGCGCGTCCCAATAGGCGTCGAAGTCGGCCGCCACCATGAAATGATCGTAGCCGAGCAATGCCTGAGCGATCGGCTTGAAGCGGTCCGGCTGATCCGGCGAGAACACGCCGTCATCGATCGATTTGATGGCTTCCATCAGCCGCGGAGAGGCCGCCTGCCGGCCTGTGAAATGGGCCCGGCGGCGGTCGTCGATCTCTTCCGCGGTGAGCCCGAAGATGAAGATGTTGTCCGCGCCGACCTCGTTGCGAATCTCGATATTGGCACCGTCGAGCGTGCCGATGGTCAGTGCGCCGTTCAGCGCAAGCTTCATGTTGCCGGTGCCGGACGCTTCCATGCCGGCGGTCGAGATCTGCTCGGAGAGGTCCGAGCCCGGGATGATGCATTGGGCGAGGCTCACGCTGTAGTTCGGCATGAACACGACCTTGAGCTTGTCGCCGACCAGCGGATCGTTGTTGATCACCTGGCCGACGTCGCCCGCGAGCTTGATGATCAGCTTGGCGCGTTCGTAGCTCGCGGCGGCCTTGCCGGCGAACAGCTTGACCCGCGGCACCCAGCTCCGCTCGGGCTCCCTGCGGATCGCGAGATAGACCGCGACGGCTTCGAGGATGTTGAGGAGCTGTCGCTTGTATTCATGGATGCGCTTGATCTGCACGTCGAACAGCGCGGTCGGATCGACGCGGACGCCGGTGAGCTGGTGGATGCGGCCGGCCAGCGCCTGCTTGTTTCTGCGACGCTGCGCCTTGTATTCCTCGACGAACCCGGCATCGTCGCAAAAGCCTTTCAGCCGAAGGAGTTCGGCCGGATCGTCGAGCACCCGCTCCCCGAGCGTGTTCACCAGCAAGGCCGTGAGCGACGGGTTGGCTTCGTAGAGCCAGCGGCGGAAGGTGATGCCGTTGGTGACATTGACGATGCGGCCTGGAGCGGCGCGGTTGAGATCGCGGAACACCGTCTTCTGCATCAGGTCAGTGTGCAACGCCGAGACACCATTGATGCGGTGCGAGCCGACGAAAGCGAGGTGCCCCATGCGGACACGCTTCTCATGCCCTTCCTGGATCAGTGAGATCGAGGCGAGCATGCCGGGCTCGACAAAGCCCTTGGCGCTGGCATCGTCGAGATGCGCCTTGTTGATCAGATAGATGATCTGCATGTGCCGCGGCAAAAGCCGGTTGAGCAGCGGCACCGGCCAGCTCTCCAGCGCCTCGGGAAGGAGCGTGTGATTGGTGTAGCTCAGCGTGCCCTTGGTGATGCGCCAGGCCTCGTCCCACGCATGTTCGTGCTCGTCCACCAGAATGCGCATCAACTCCGCCACCGCGATGGCCGGATGGGTGTCGTTGAGCTGGATCGCCGCATGGTCCGGCAGCGACGTGAGGTCGCCATGCTGCTCCAAATGCCGCCGGGTGATGTCCTGCAGCGATGCGGAGGTGAAGAAATACTCCTGCCGCAGCCGCAGCTCCTGTCCGGCGGCCGTGGCATCGCTCGGATAGAGCACGCGCGAGATCGCCTCGACCTGCGCACGCGGCGCGGTGGCGCCCACGAGGTCGCCTTCGTTGAACGCCGCAAGTTGCACCGGCGTGGTGGCGCGCGCCGACCACAGCCTCAGAGTATTCACGTGGCGGCCGCGCCAGCCGGCGATCGGCGTGTCATAGGCCACTGCGAGCACACGCTCGTCCGGATACCACAGCCCGCGCGCCGTACCGTTGCCGTGACCGTCGCCGACATATTCGACGCTGCCGCCGAAGCAGATCGAATATTCGGTATCGGTGCGTTCGAACTCCCACGGATTGCCGAGCGACAGCCAACGCTCCGGCAACTCGTTCTGCCAGCCGTCGCGGATCTGCTGCACGAACAGGCCGTTCTCGTAGCGGATGCCGTAGCCATAGGCCGGCACGGCGAGCGCCGCCATGCTGTCCATGTAGCAGGCTGCCAGTCGCCCCAAACCGCCGTTGCCGAGCGCAGCGTCCGGTTCGAGCTTGCGCAACTGATCGATGTCGACGTCGAGATCGGCCAGCGCTGCGCGGGCGACATTCAACAGCCGCATATTGATCAGCGCGTCGAACAAAAGCTGCCCGAGCAGGTATTCGATAGAGAGATAGTAGACTCTCTTGCGGCCCTCGGCGTCGGGGCGCTGACCGGTCTTCAGCCAACGCGCGACGATGCGGTCGCGCAACGCCAGCGCGGTTGCCATATACCAGTCGTTGAGGCTCGCGACGTCGGGAGTCTTGCCGAACGAGTAGGCGAGTTTGTCCAGCACCGCTGCGCGAAACGCGGCGATATCGGCGCTCTCGGCAGGATGCGAGAGAACATTCGACGGTTTCGGCATTCCCAGTCCGGCATGAGGGCACGCAACCCATGTCAAACTTTAAGTCATCCAAAAAGTTCCGCCGTGCCCCGGGGCAGAATTTCTCAAATCCCGCCGTCTCCTGGGAAGAAACAGGTCTCCTTGCCCGAATAGATGAACAGTGTGGGCTGGCCGCCAGGCGCGTGGCGCCCCCAATGGATCACGTCATTGGGAATGCGGCGCCAGTGGTCGCCGTCGAGCCAATACCACTCGTCCCCGCTATTGGTTCGACTGACGTTGAATTTCGTCTTCACGACATCGGCGTGATCGCAGCATTTCTTGAATGGGAAACGGACCTTCGCAGCCTCAGTGAGTTCGGCGTTGCGATACCAGTCCTGCACCTCGGGTGGATTGTCGGCATATTCCGGCTTCCAGGTGGCTTGCGCCTGTGACGCAAGGGCGATTGCGACAACACAACCAAGAACACGACAAACAATACGAACGCGCATGCTTGCCTCCGTGCCGACAGGGCGCCCCGCTTCTGCGTTCGCGCGGGGCCGCGGGGCGGCGCTTCTTCAGGCTTCAGGCTTCAGGCTTCAGGCTTCAGGCTTCAGGCTTCAGGCGCTCACCATCCGGCGGCGTGACAATGGTGGGTGTGTGCATTTGTTCCTGCATCGGAAGCCGATTGGTGCATTGCTGTCACGCTGCACCAAACGCACAGGAACCGCGTGATTTCAGGCCTGTTTTCTCCGTAACCAGAGCGAGGCATGCGATGAGCGAGTCAGCAAACCGACAGAGCGACAGCGCGCGGGGCAGTGATCAGCAAAAGCCGGCTTCGGCCGATCGCCGTGGCGGCTCGTCTGCCGACAAGAGCAAGGCGGGAGAGGCGGGAGAGCAGGCGCAGAAGGAAGCAGCGCTCACGCAGCAGCAGTCTCCCGGCGAACCAGCGGGCGGTGAATAAGGCGGCTTTGGAGACCGCGTTCCGACTCAGTCCCCAGCCGCATTGCGCAGCGGAAAGTTCCAAAGATGGGCGGCGCGAACGTTTCGGCTGGCTGACGGTACCAGGGCGCTCAACGCATCTAAGATGTTGATCTTTATTGGGTAAATCCGGGTCGGCGTGGCGGCAACTCGCCGCAGCCTGAGACTGCTTGACTGCGAGGGGGCGCCGTGAGAATGAACGTTCATTCTCACAATTGTGCATCGCAACATTTCTATGAGCCAGCCCAAACTCCAGCGGCAATCCGACCGCCGGGACGACATCCTTGAGGCGGCGGGACGCTGCTTCGTGCGTTCGGGCTTCCACCAGACCTCGATGCAGGAGATCTGCGCCGAGGCTGGCATGAGCGCAGGCAACCTCTACCGCTACTTCCCTTCGAAGGAAGCGATCATCTCCGCCATTGCCGAGCGTGACCGCGCCGAGCTGGCGCAGGACTTCGCCCGCGCCGATCTCTCGCAGGGCCTGTTCGCGGTGATCGAAGGCATGATGCGTCACCACTTCAGCGTTCGCCCGGTGGAGGAGGTGCTGCTCTGCACCGAGGTGATGGCGGAGGCGCGGCACAATCCCGAGATCGCGCGCATCTCCCGTTCGTTCGACACCGACGTGCGCAAGTGGCTGCTCGACATGTTCCGCGCCGCAGCTGAGCAGGGCGACATTCCCAAGGATGCCGACTTCGAGCGCGCCGTCGACATGCTGATGCTGATCGCCGACGGCATGTGGTGGCGGAGAGCGCTCGATCCGAACGTCAAAGCCGACACAATGATTCCGGTGTTCATGGATGTGGCGCGGCATCTGCTGCGCAGCCGCTCGCAGGATGCGCGAGCCGCGGGGGGAAATTCACAATGAAAGCAAGCCGTATCACTGCGCTGGGCCTCGTCGCCGCGGCCGCGCTGTGGATCGCTTCCGGACATCTCATCCCGCATGAGTCGACGGAAAGCCGCGCCGCGCTGCAAGGCCCCGCGACCGATGCGCCGAAGAAATTCCGCGTCGGCGTGGTCGAGACCAAGCTCGCCTCGCACAGCCGCAAGTTCGTGCTGTCCGGCCGCACCGAAGCCGACAAGAAGGTCGTGATCTTCGCGCGGACCAACGGCGTCCTGCAGGAGCTGAATGTCCGCCGCGGCTCGCGCGTGAAAAAGGGCGACGTGCTTGCCGTTCTCGCGGTCGAGGACCGCGCCGCGATGGTGATGCAGGCCAAGGCCACGCTCGAGCAGAAGCGCATCGAACTCGAGGCCAAACGGCGGCTGCTCGCCACCAATGCCGTGCCGAAAATCGATTTCGACACGCTCGCGGCGCAGGTCAAGGTTGCCGAAGCCGCGGTTGCGACCGCGGAGGCTGAGCGCGACCGCAGC
Organism: Rhodoplanes sp. Z2-YC6860; assembly: GCF_001579845.1. GTDB lineage: Bacteria > Pseudomonadota > Alphaproteobacteria > Rhizobiales > Xanthobacteraceae > Z2-YC6860. The sequence goes on along the minus strand of NZ_CP007440.1, from coordinate 6,358,012 downwards.
GTCATCACCGCGCCGTGGGATGGTGTCGTCACCGAAACGTCCGAGGTCGGAACCGCGGCGTTCTCGTTCACCGGCAAAGAGATCATCAAGATGGTCGGGCTCGATCCCGTGCTTGCTCTGGTCGAGGTGTCGGAGCGCAATGCCGCACGGGTCAAGGTCGGCACCATGGCCGATGTGCGGCTCGCCAACGGCCTCACCCGGCAGGGGCGCATCCGCTATGTCTCGCCGTCGGCGAGCGACGGCACGCGCACCTATCGGGTCGAAGTCGAGATCGAGAATCCGGATTATCTCATTCCCGATGGCATCACCGCCGAGGTGACGATCCCGCTCGCGCCGGTCGAGGCCTCGCGCGTGCCGCGCTCGGCGCTGACATTCTCGTCGGCGGGCGATCTCGGCGTGCGCTTCGTCGACCAGGACGGCAAGGTCGGCTTCCTTGCCACGTCGATCATCGAGGACGATCAGGCTTTCATGTGGGTGGCCGGCGTGCCGGACGGCGCGCGTGTCATCGTGCAGGGCCAGGATTTCGTGCGCGAGGGCGTTGCGGTCGAGCCGGTCGACGTCGCGCCCGAAAAGTCGGCGCAGCGCTGAGCCGTCGCGGGGGAGCAGTCCATGTTCGCGCTCATCGACTACGCGATCAGCCACGCGCGGCTGACCATCGTGACGCTGGCGTTCCTGCTGCTTGCGGGATTGACGGCCTACATCACGATCCCGAAGGAGGCCGAGCCCGATGTCCGCATTCCGATCGTCTATGTGCAGCTCACGCAGCGCGGCATCAGCCCGGAGGATTCCGAGCGGCTGCTGCTGCGGCCGGTCGAGACGCAATTGAAGTCGGTCGGCAACGTCAAGGAGATGCGCTCCACGGCCTATGAAGGCGGCGGCTACGTTCTCCTGGAGTTCGAAGCGGGCTTCGATTCCAAGTCGGCGCTGGCCGACGTGCGCGCCAAGGTCGATCAGGCCAAGCGCGATCTGCCGAAGGACGCCGACGAGCCGAGCGTGCAGGAGGTCAACCTGTCGCTCTATCCGGTGCTGGTGGTCGCGCTGTCCGGCGAACTGCCGGAGCGGACCATGCTGCAGATCGCCCGCGGCGCCAAGAACGCCATCGAGCAGGTTCCGGGCGTGCTGTCGGCCGAGCTGCGCGGCGCGCGTGACGAGGCGGTCGAGATCATCGCCGAGCCGATGCTGCTGAAGAGCTACGGCGTCTCGCTCGACCAGCTCATCACCGGCTTCAACGCCTCCAACAGCCTGATCGCGGCGGGCGCCCTCGAAGGCTCGACCGGCCGGTTTGCCGTCAAGGTGCCGAGCCTGATCGAGCGGCCGCAGGACGTCACGAAAATCCCGGTGGCGGCGTCTTCGGGCGCCGCCGTGACCGTGGGCGACGTGGTGCACATCAAGCCGACCTTCAAGGACGCGACCTCGGTGACGCGCGTCAATGGGCTGTCGGCCATGACCATCGAGGTGTCGAAGCGCACCGGCGCGAACCTGATCGACACCGTCGACGGGGTGAAGAAGGTCGTCGACGTGCTGCGCAAGAGCTGGCCCGACCAGGTCCAGGTGACGTTCACCCAGGACAAGTCGAAGGTCATCCGGCAGATGCTCTCGGACCTGCAGAACTCGGTTGCGACCGGCGTGCTGCTGGTCGCGGTCATCATCCTCTTCGCGCTGGGCTTTCGCGCCTCGCTGTTCATCGGTATTGCGATCCCGGCCTCGTTCCTGGCCGGCGTGCTCGGGCTTCAGCTCGCGGGGCTTACCGTCAACATCGTGGTGCTGTTCTCGCTCATTCTTGCGGTCGGCATGCTGGTCGACGACGCCATCATCGTGTCGGAATTCGCCGAACGGCGCATGGCCGAGGGCATGGCGCCGCGCGAGGCCTATGCGCTTGCCGCGAGGCGCATGTCCGGTCCGGTGATCGCGGCGACCGCCACCCGTGTCGCAGCGTTCTCGCCGCTGCTGTTCTGGCCGGGCGTGGTCGGCGAGTTCATGAAATATCTGCCGATCACGCTGATCGCGACGCTGTCGGCCTCGCTCGCCGTGGCGCTGTTCTTCACGCCCACGCTGGGCGCGCTGTTCGGCCGCGCCTCGCCGCATCCGCATGACGAACGTTCGAAGGACACCGGCCTCTACATGCGCACCGTGCGTCTGGCGCTGAGCCGGCCCGGCGCGACACTCGGCATCGCCGCGCTGCTCCTGATCGTGGTGCAGGTCGGCTACGGCAAGTTCGGCCGCGGCGTCGAATTCTTCCCGGCGGTCGAGCCCGACTACGGACAGGTGATCGTGCATGCCCGCGGCAATCTCTCGCTCGACGAGAAGAACCGCTTTCTCACGGCGGTCGAAAAGAAAGTGCTGGAGGCCAAGGGGCTGAAGACCGTCTACACCCGAGTCGGCGAGCAGCCGCGCGGATCGAACGAGATCACCGAGGACACCATCGGCGTGATCCAGTTCGAGTTCGCCGATTGGCGCGTCCGCAAGCCCGCCCACGAAATCATGGACGGTATCCGCGAGGCGACCGCCGATATCCCGGGCATTCTGGTCGAGGTGACGGCGCCGCGCGCCGGTCCGCCGACCGGCAAGCCGATCCAGGTGCAACTGGGCGCGCTCGATCCCGAGGTGCTGCCGGGTGTCGCCAAGAAGGTCGCCGCCATTCTCAGCCGCCATAGCGAGATCCAGGATCTCGATGACGGCCTGCCGCTTCCCGGCATCGACTGGAAGATCAATGTCGACCAGGCCGAGGCCGCGAAGTACGGCGCCAATCCGGCGACGGTCGGCACCGCCGTGCAACTCGTCACCAACGGCGTGAAGGCGACCGAGTACCGGCCCTCCAGCAGCGACAAGGCGGTCGATATTCTCATTCGTTTCCCGGAGGACCGCAGAAGCCTCGACCAGATCGACGATCTGCGCGTGCAGACACAGTCGGGCTCGGTGCCGATCGGCAACTTCATCAACCGCGAGGCCGCACCGCGGGTGGGTTACATCAACCGCGTCGCCGGCAATCGCGTGATGACGGTGTCGGCCAACGTCGCGCAAGGTGTGCAGACCGCGAAGGTGCAGGAGGAGATCGCCAAGGAACTGGCGACCGCCGATCTTGGCCCCAACGTGATCTGGAAATTGAAGGGCGAGGACGAGGAGCGCGCCAAGGCCGGAGCTTTCTTGATGAAGGCGTTCGGCACCGCGATGTTCATGATCTTCGCGATCCTGCTGGCGCAGTTCAACCGGCTCACTTCCGTGGCGCTCGTTCTTTCAGCCGTGCTGCTCTCCACCATCGGCGTGCTGCTCGGACTTCTGGTGATGGGCCAGCCGTTCGGCGTGGTGATGACCGGCATCGGCGTGATCGCCAACGCCGGCGTCATCGTCAACAACAACATCGTGTTGATCGACACCTACGACCGCCTGCGCCGCGAGGGCTGGGAGGCTTACGAGGCGATCATCGAGACCTGCCGCGAACGCGCCCGTCCGGTGGTGCTGACCGCCGTCACCGCCATTCTCGGCGTGCTGCCGATCGCGTTCGGCGTCAACATCGAATTCCTGACCCGCGAGGTGTCGGTTGGCGCACCGGCGACGCAATGGTGGATCAGCCTTTCGACCGCGATCGTGTTCGGACTTGGCTTCGCCACCGTGCTGACGCTGATCGTGACACCCGCGGCGCTCATGGCGATCGAGCAGATGAAGCTCAAGCGGCAGCGCTGGGTGAAGTCGCTGACGGCACGTTTCGCGAAACCTGCGACGGGATCAGGGCACGCTTAGGGCTTCTTGCGCAGGTCTTTGACGCGAACCGCCTTGCCTTGCGAGCGCGGCAGCTCGCCGGAGGCTTTCAGGGCGATGGTGCAGCTCACGCCGAGTCGCGACTTGATGCGGCCGGAGATATCGGTGCATTTCTGCGCGTCGTCGTGAGGCGCGCCGGGCGCGACCTCAATTTCGACCGTCATCGAGTCGAGCGCGCCGTCGCGCATCAGCACGATCTGATAGTGCGGCGAGATGTCGGGCAGCCCGATCAGCAGCGCCTCGATCTGGGATGGATAGACGTTGACGCCGCGGATGATCATCATGTCGTCGTCGCGGCCGGTGACACGCAGAATGCGCCGGTGCGTACGGCCGCAGGCGCAGGGCTCGTCCGTGAGCCGCGTGATGTCGCGGCTGCGGTAGCGCACCATCGGGAGCGCTTCCTTGGTGAGCGTGGTCATCACCAGCTCGCCGGCGTCGCCGGGTTTCACCGGTTCGAGCGTCTTGGGGTCAATCACCTCGAACAGGAAGTGATCCTCCCAGCCATGCAATCCGTTGCGGGCGACGCCGCATTCGACCGCAACACCCGGCCCGATGATTTCCGAGAGCCCATAGAGATCGACCGCAGCGATCCCAAGCCGCGCTTCGAGATCGTGGCGCATCTCGTTGCTCCAGGGCTCGGCGCCGAAGATTCCGATCTGGACCGGCAGCTTGCGAACGTCGACGCCCATCGCTTCGGCCACTTCGGCGATGTTCAGCGCATAGGACGGCGTCGCGCAGATGATGCGCGCACCAAAATCCTGAAGAAGCGTCACCTGGCGCTCGGTCAGCCCGCCGGACACCGGCACGACGGTGCAGCCCAAGAGCTCAGCGCCGTAGTGCACGCCGAGCCCACCGGTGAACAGGCCATAACCGTAGGCGTTGTGCAGCACATCGCCCGGCCGCCCGCCGGCGCAGGCGATGCAGCGCGCCATGAGATTTGACCACAGGTCGATGTCGTTCTGCGTGTAGCCGACCACCGTGGCCTTGCCGGTGGTGCCTGACGAGGCATGCAGCCGCACCACCTGTTCGCGCGGCACCGCGAACAGGCCGAACGGATAGGTGTCGCGCATGTCGGCCTTGGTGGTGAAGGGAAAGCGCGCAATGTCGGCCAGCGATTTGAGATGCTCCGGCCGGACGCCTGCTGCATCCCATTTGGCGCGCACGTGCGGCACATTGGCGTAGGCATTGTGCAGCGTCTGCTTCAGCCGCGACAATTGCAGTGCGGCGAGATCGGCGCGCGGCATGGTTTCGGCCGAGCGGTCGAACATGTCGGCGAGCGTATCGGAAGAGGCTTGATGGTTCATGCCAAGGTCGCACCCGGAAATCGACGGGGCTATAGTATCAGTCACACAGTCGGCGTGAACCCAGTTTGATGCCGGCGCCGGGAGCGAAACGATGACTCAGAATTCTCCAGAACCCGCGGTGTCGGGCGACTTCACGGCGGACCGCGCGGCTTTTGAGAAATACTGGGCGCAGCAGTCGCGGCTTCTGGGCCAATTGCCGCCGCCGTCGCAGCGGCAGGACGCGGATCGCAAGACCGCACGCGCAATCCTGGAACAGGGACGCCCGTCGCGGGTGAAGTTTCTCCGGCAGCATGTCGACGCGGTCTATGACGAACTGACCGGCAAGCGCACGCGCTTTGTTCGTGTCGTCGATCTGGTTGCAGCGGCCGCGCAAAAATTTCCCGGATTGGTGCCGTCGCGGGAGAGCCTCGCGGCAGAGGAGGGGTTGCGCCAAAGCCAGAAGGCCGGGTTGGAAATCGATCAGGGGCTGTTCGTCTCGGCGGTGCTGCGGAGCGAGCGCGCCGGCCGTCATCTTCTCCATGCCATGCTGCTGCCGCTCGAAGATGCGAAGGCGCGGCTGCCGCAATTCATCAAGGAAGGCCGGCTCGAATTGCCGGGAGGCTCGATCGAGCGGCGCGGCAAGGCCGCGATCATCACCTTCCGCAATCCGCGGTTTCTCAACGCCGAGGATCAGACCACGCTCGCCGGCATGGAGACTTGCGTCGATCTGGCGCTGCTCGATGACGCCATCGAAGTCGCCGTGCTGCGCGGCATGCCGGTCGAGCACCCAAAGTACAAGAATCGGCATGTGTTCGGCGCGGGCATCAACCTGACGCATCTCTATCACGGCCGGATTCCGTTTCTCTGGTACCTCGAACGTGACTTGGGCTACGTCAACAAGCTCTATCGCGGGCTGGCGCTGCCGGATGACGCGCCGCCCGACGAGTTCGGCGGCCAGACGATCGAGAAGCCGTTTATCGCGGCGGTCGAAGCCTTCGCGATCGGCGGCCACTGCCAGATCCTGCTGGCGGTCGATTACGTGCTCGCCGAGAAATCCGCCTACCTCACGCTGCCGGCGCGCAAGGAAGGCATCATCCCCGGCGCCGCCAACATGCGGCTGCCGCGCGCGGTTGGCGACCGTGTTGCGCGCCAGGCGATCCAGTACGAGAAGCGGCTCGAATGCGACAGCCCGGAGGGGCGGCTGGTGTGCGACGAGATCGTCGAGACGGGCGCGATGGGTGACGCGATCGAGCGGGTCGTGAAGGGGCTGACCAGCTCCGGCGTGGTCAGTGCGGCGTCGAACCGCCGCGCCTTACGCATCACTCAGGAGCCGCTGGAGATGTTCCGGGAGTATTTCGCGGTCTACGCCCGCGAGCAGGCCTATTGTCACTTCAGCCCGGCGCTGATCGGCAACCTGGAACGCTACTGGGACGCGGCGAACCGGAAGCCCTGAGCTACTTTTTCCGTGCGGCGAGCTTGGCGGCTTTGGCCTTCAGACGCTCGGCGGTCTTGGCTTTGTCGACGACAAAGCGCGCATGCGTGCCTGTGCTGATGGTGTCGAGCTCGTCTTTGGCGTGAATCTCGAACGTGACCTTGCGGCCTTCAACGCTCGCAACCTTGACGCTGATCTCGACCGTCATGTTGGGAAGTGTGGCTGCGAGATGCTTCACATTGACCTCGATGCCGACTGAATCCTCACCGGCATCAGCGTGATCCACAATCAAAAGACGGCAGGTCTCCTCGACGTCCAGGATCATGTACGGCGTGCCATAGACGCGCCCGTCCTCGCCCATGAAGCCGATGGTGCGCGGACGATCGACGGTGATCTGCCGGACTTTGGTGACGCCGGGTTGCAGAGTGGCTTTCATTACAGTTTCAAACTCCGAGATAGGCTTCTTGAATCCGGTTGTCGGCGAGGAGCTCTGCGCCCGAGCCGCTGGTCGCAATCCGGCCGGTTTCCATCACATAACCACGGTCGGCGATGGCCAGCGCCGCCCTTGCGTTCTGTTCGACCAGAAGCACCGTCAGTCCCGTGCCGCGCAAGTCCGCCACCGCTTTCAAAATCTGATCGACAAGCTTGGGCGCCAGCCCCATCGACGGCTCGTCGAGCAGCAGAAGCCTGGGCTTTGCCATGAGAGCCCGGCCGACCGCAAGCATCTGCTGCTGGCCGCCGGACAACGCGCCGGCCGGGATGTTACGCATCTCGTCGAGCATCGGGAACAGCGCGTAGACGGATGCGAGGCTTGCTTCGATGCTGGATGTGGCTTGCGTCCAGGCGCCGAGTCGCAGGTTGTCCTCGACCGACAGCGGCGCGAACACCTGCCGGCCTTCGGGCACCTGGGCGATGCCGAGCACGACACGGGCGTGCGGCGCGAGCCGTTCGACCGGCTTGCCGTTGAACTGGATGCGGCCGTCGAAAATCGGCTGCACCCCGGAAATGGCTCGCATGAGGGTTGTCTTGCCGGCGCCGTTGGCGCCGACCAGTGCGACAATCTCGCCTTTCGCCACGTTGAGCGAAACGCCGTGCAGCGCCTCGATCCGGCCGTATCCGCTGCGCAGGTTCTCAATGACGAGCATGCGCAGCGCCCTCTGCGGTTTGGGTGTCGAGATAGGCTTCGATGACCGCAGGATTGGAACGAACTTCGGCGGCACGGCCTTCAACGAGCGTACGGCCGTTTGCCAGCACATGGATGCGATCGGAAAGGTTCATCACCATGTGCATGTTGTGCTCGACGAGGATCACGGTGATGCCGTCGCGCGCGATGCTGCGGATGATGGTTGTGAGCTCCGCGGCTTCGACCGCATTGCATCCTGCCGCAGGCTCGTCGAGGAGGAGCACTTTGGGTTCGCTCGCAAGCGCACGCGCGATTTCGAGCCGCTTCAGCGCGCCATAGGGCAGGGCGCTTGCGGGATGCGACGCGAGGCTTGCGAGGCCCACGCGTTCCAGCAAAGCTTCGGCCTGTTGCTTTGTATCGTTGTTCTGCCGCCTTACGCTGGGTAAGGCCAGAAGATGCGCGAACACGTTACGCTTCTCGTGCCGATGCCGCCCGACCATGACGTTCTCGACCGAGGTCATGCGGCCGAAAATCTGCAAATTCTGGAAGGTGCGTGATAGGCCCAGTTGCGCCAGCCGATACGGTGCCGTTCCTGCGACGTCGTCGCCCCCAAGCACCACGCGGCCGCCGCGCGGCGCGTAAATGCCCGACAGGAGATTGAACAGCGTTGTCTTGCCGGCGCCATTCGGGCCGATGATCGCAAAGATTTCGCCGGGCTCGACGGCGAACGATACGTCGTTGACGGCTTTGATGCCGCCGAACTCGATCGTCAGATGCTCGGCCGCGAGCGCGCTCATGACGACCGCCGCCCGACGAGCGCGGCCAAGCCCGGCACCACGCCGCTCCGGAGAAAGATCATGAATGCGATCATGAGCGCGCCCAGCGCGATGGTCTCGTAGTCGTGGAATACCGTCAGCACCTGCGGCAGCACGGTCAGCACCGCGGCGCCAACGACGCTACCGAGCACCGAGCCCAGGCCGCCGAGCACCGCCATGGTGACGAATTCGATGGAGCGGAGAAAGCCGGCGGTGGCCGGGGTGACAAGACCGTCGAACAGCGCGAGATAGGCGCCCGCGACCGCGGCGTAAGCGGCGGACAAAACGAACACGATGAGCTTGTAGCGCGCCACGTCGACGCCCAGCACGGCCGCCGCCACTTCGCTGTCGTGGATGGCGCGGAAGGCGCGTCCGGTCGGGCTGTTGATCAGGTTCGTGGCGAGCAGGGCG